>CAKZNV010000189.1 GCA_937132085.1 uncultured Rubritalea sp.
GAACTAGAAACAAAATTTGCAGCTTAAAGAAATGAAGTATTCTGTTAGAAATTATTCTTTAGAACTTTGAATTTGCCTGCTATTAATTCAGCACTTAATCCTAATTCATTATGTGTGTCTCTAAATTTGCTCTTGCTCTATTTCTCTTCACTAGTTCTCTAAGTTTTGTTGCTTGCCTGAACTCGTCTCCTTCGAAATCCCAAGCTGAATCACTCAGTATCAAGGATTCTAAAAGTAGATGGGGGAATGGGATCTCCATTCAACAGGTCAATGCTGAAGTGATTGTCTCTGGTAATATTGCTGAAACTACACTGGAATTGACGATTGAAAATTCAACAAACCGCATACTTGAGGCATCACTCGATCTACCATTGCCAGAAGGAGCGAGCATCTCACGTTACGCTCTTGAGGTAGATGGGACGATGCGTGAGGGAGTGATCGTAGATAAGGAAAAGGGCAGGGTAGTATTTGAAAATACGATTAGGCAGGACATCGATCCAGGCTTGTTAGAGAAGACTAAGGGCAATAATTTCAGAACGCGAATCTATCCTGTGCCTGCTAAGGGGACTAAACGGTTGATACTTTCTTATACCGAACCTATGGTTACGTCAGATTCGGGGCATTACAGCTACACACTCCCGCTATCGATTAAGCGTAGAGTGGCTGACTTCAGGTTACGCATGACTTCAAATCAGGGTGGGGCAAGTATAACGCCATTGAAGAAAATAGCTGGCTTTTCGGAAACAGCATCTGGGGATTACGAGATGATAGAACGTAACTATAAATCATCTAGCATGAGCTTCCTAATCTCACGATCGAAGTCTGCTACTGCAATAGTTCAGAAAGGAAATGATGGTAAGAACTACTTCTATATCTCAAAGCAAATCGCTTCAGAGCGGAAGCTCTATTCTCGTAAAAAAGTCCGTAAGCTACACCTTGTCTGGGATAGCTCACATTCCTCAGGGCTACGTATTCATAAGCAAGATTTAGATCTGTTAGAGCAGTATTTTAAACACCAGCAAGAAGTGTCTGTGGACGTGACTTATCTATCTAATACTCGATCTCAAAAGAAGATCTACACCATACGCAATGGAGACTTTAGTGAGCTTCGTGGTGTTCTTGAGCGGTCTACCTATGATGGAGCTACTCGGCTGGATCAGCTGGATCTCCGAGGTCGAAGCAATGGCTACGACGCTGTCTTCTATGTGGGAGATGGTATTGCTACTCTCGGAAAGGGTTCTGTTAGGCTGGACTCCACACCTATATTCACGATCAATTCCTCCCCGCAAGCGAATCACATTTTACTCAACCAACTGGCTAAGAACTCAGGTGGATCTTATGTCAATCTCAGCGCTATTGATATGAAGAGAGGGCTTACTCAGCTAGTCAGTCAACCATATCAACTGCTGAAGGTCACAGGTTCTGGAATTTCTAACATCCATTTTCAAACTCGCTCACTTACAGCATCAGTGTCAGGGAGAATTTCTCACAACAGTAGCAATATCAGACTTCACTATGGCACTAATGATAAAGTAGAGAAGATCGAAACAATCTTGGTCAGCCTCGCCGAGCATAAGCGCGAAGGGAGCATGGCAGCCAAGCTCTGGGCGCAAGCTGAAGTGGATGAACTCAGTGTTTCTGCCAAGCAGAATAAGAGTCAGATAGTGAATCTAGCCAAAGCGTATCATTTAGTCACTGATTTCACTTCGTTGATCGTGTTGGATCGGATTTCTGATTATGTTAGGTATAAAATCGTTCCTCCTACTGCTAGCCTCAAAAAAGAGTATTACCAGAGTCTCAAGACTGCTGAAACATCCAATCAAGGAGGTAAAGCCAATCTCGATGATGTTTATAAAAACTGGAAGCGAATGAAGCTATGGCATCAAGCAAAATTTCCACTTAAGAAAAGTCAAAGCAGTGATGTATTTGACTGGATAGACCCAATGTGGGGTGATGAAGGAGTGGCTGGTGATATGTCTGTTCCTATGGTAGCGGCGTCATCTGGATTCGATTCAGGCTCAGTTGGCCTCCGTTCTGGTGACTATGCTATCACAAGAGATAGTGTCGATGCGTTTCTCAGTAATGGAAGTAGTCCGAAAAATATCAGTATGAAGCTCAAGAGCTGGGAACCAAAAACTCCATACACAAAGGACATGAATGCAGCGAGAAAAGCAGGCCGACCAATCATGCCAGTATATCTGAAATGGAAAAAAGAATACTCAGCCAGCGCAGGTTTCTACATGGATGCCGCAGAGATACTTCTCAAGGCTGGTCAACGCACTTCAGCCAAGCGGGTTCTCTCAAACCTAGTAGAACTGAACGCTGAGAGTGCTGAATTACTCCGTATTTTAGCCTATCGCTACAGCCAGATGGGTGAGTATGCGCTAGCCGAAATGATCTTACGTGAGGTCAAGGATATGCGCAGCGAAGAACCTCAATCCTATCGTGATCTTGCGCTCGTTCTAGCCCAGCGTAGGCGCTACACAGAGGCGTCTAACTTGCTCTGGAAAGTAGTCGTGACTGAGTGGGATGGGCGTTTCGATGGCATCAAAACCACAGTGCTGAACGAATGGAACCAAATCATGCGCATTTCGGGTAGATCATCTACTAAGGCGCAGCGCAGATTCCGTTACAATATCGATGCCGACCTTAGAGTGGTGATCACCTGGGATACGGATAACTCTGATATGGATCTTTGGATCACTGATCCAGATGGTGAGAAATGTTACTACGGTAACACCATTACCAAGAGTGGAGGTAAGATTTCCAAAGACTTCCTCGATGGTAGAGGTCCTGAAGAATGGATGATCCGTCATTCTAAAAAAGGCAAATATAAGATTCAGGCAAATTACTACGGCACCCGTCAGCAAACACTCATCGGACCTACCACTCTGCATGCCAAACTCATTACCAACTGGAACCGACCAAACCAAAAGGAGAAAGTTATCACTATTCGACTTGGCAAAAATAATGAGATCATCGATATCGGTGAATTTTCTCTCAAACCATAATGTTTTCATAATTATATATATGTGATTAGAGTCCACAAAATCGTTATCGATTTCTATAGCTTGCATGTTCTTCTGAACCTACTAACATGGTGGGTATGTTAGTAAGACTTTTTTCGGCTGCTCTTCAGGGGGTAGAGGCTACTGAGGTAGAGGTGGAGGTGAATCATGTGACTCGTGATACGTTTAGAATGAGTATTGTGGGCTTGCCTGATACTGCTGTTAGAGAAAGTATTGATCGGGTGCTGAGCGCTATTTCTAATAGTGCGCTGAAGTTTGGGGGCGGGCTCAATACGATTAACTTAGCTCCTGCTGACCTTAAAAAAGAGGGGCCTAGCTTTGATCTGCCGATAGCGATCGCTTGTGCGATAGCTGGGATGGAGGAAGATATTACCAATGTTGAGCAGTATTGTCTGGTGGGTGAATTGGGCTTGGATGGTGCGATACGACCAGTGAAAGGGGTGATTTCTATTGCTCTAGAGGCGAGACGAAAGGGACGGACTAAGTTAATCGTTCCGGCTGCGAATGCTGAGGAAGCTGCTGTGGTGGATGGGATAGAAGTGTATGGGATGAATAATCTTCATGACACTTGGTTGCTAATGACAGGGCAGAGAGCCTTTGCTCCTTTTTACTTAGACCGAAAAGCATTTTTTAATTCGAAACGAGATTATCTAGCGGACTTATCTGATGTGAAAGGTCAGCATCAGGTGAAGCGAGCGCTAGAGGTAGCGGCAGCTGGTGGACATAATATGCTCAAGTTGTGTTAAATTTACCCGTGGGTTATTTTCCCTTATTCCATATAGCCATGATTGGCTAGTGGATGAAAATTCAATAGCTATGGCTTTGAGAATTTAGGTCATGATGTAGAGAAACGCATGATGAACTAAATTCACCTTTTGTTTTAGAGGATGATCTTTTTCATGTAGGGCAACGAAATGAATATGATCATGACTAGATAAGCTCTAGTTTTTGATTCTTGGCGTTATATCGATAGTTGTCGATTGATCCATTGATAATGTATGGGACGGCCTCCATGATGACCTCAATAGGCACAATGAACCATTCTGTTGCTTTGTGTATCTTTCCATATTTATCAGGAACATCTACGTCAATTTTCACTTCACCAAATATAAGATGGAGTAGAGATTCGAATGCTTTTGTTTTAAGGTTTGCACATTTATAGGATGCTTCAATTTTAACTGGAGCATTAAGGTAGGTAGTTTGGTTCTCTGAATTAGCAATACGTTGTTCAACTGGCTTGGTAGAGAAACCAATTTTATGAAGGTTGTCTATGCTTCTGATGTCTTGCTGAGTGGATTGAGAACTTAATACATAGATCCATCCTGTAACTTGATCTTCATGCGTGATGGTCATTCCTGGTAATACTTGGTTTTCAGGTTCAGATACCATATATCCTGTTTTATAGAGTTCTGTAGAGAATGATCTTAGTAGCATGTCACTTTCTTGACCGTTAATAAATATGATTCTTAATCTATAATTAGTATATTTTCCTTTTTTAAATGCTTCTCCTTTGTCTGCAACATAGGCAAGTATTCCATTGAGGACATAGAATTTACCAGCTTCGATGTGTTGTTCACGTTTGAACTTAATGACTGTTCTAGCTCCTGCTTTAATGTCTTTTTGACATGATGCAAAAAGATGTTTAAAGGTTTCATCAAATTCTTCGCAAGGTTTTCTTCTTGCGATGTAATCAGGCATATTTTGTTCTTTAGGTTTAACTTTTGCAAATTGTCCTCCAAACAAACTTTTACCACCAAGTTCTTTGCCTTTCATTAGGGCTTGGAATGCTGCGGATGAAGCTACACCTTTGAGGTTTTCAGGAACTTTATTTATATTTTCTTCTGAAATATCTTTTTCATTATTAACAAACCATTCGGGATGAACTTCTTTAGCTTTGTCTATGATGCTTTCAGTATCATAGTCTGCTACTAATTCTCTTTTTGTAGGGTCTTCACAATATGTTTGGAGGCTTTTGTAGAGCCTTCTTTCACTGACTACTCTACATTTAGTAGGAAGTCTTTCATTTATAATATAGTAATCTAGGATCTGTTGAAATGCTTGTATGATACGGGCCTTTTGTAGATCTGCTGGTAATGATTTTTGTTCTTTTAATGGTTGAATATTATATTCTTCTGCAATCTTTCCTATGGATTCTAGAACGTCTGGTCTTACTTTCATATTAGATCTCCTTCCTGTGGTTCTGATTCAGCAATAGGTTCTGATTGTGCTTTTTGGAAGATAGCTATTGCCTTAGCTGCGATAAGTCCTAAGCGTTTTTCATTAGGATCACTAGATTGGTGATTGGGTGCAATTCCATAATCTTCAATCCACTTTTCAACTAGATGCCAATTTGCATTAATTTCGTCCTCGGTGATGTTGGCTTTGTTAGCCTGCACATACCCTTGAACCTCTTTGAGTAGATCCGCAGTTAATGATTTAGAAATTACTTCGTATGCTTTTTGGAAAGGATTCATTTTAAGAACCATATCCATATCTAAATCACTAATATTTAGAAATTTTCTAGGTAATTGGAGAATACGGGTGTCCTTTCCTGGGCAAATTCAAAGTTCTAAAGAATAATTTCTAACAGAATACTTCATTTCTTTAAGCTGCAAATTTTGTTTCTAGTTC
>CAKZNV010000190.1 GCA_937132085.1 uncultured Rubritalea sp.
TTTGAGATAGCTAGTTGCTACGCTCTGGTTTTGTCGACCTTGCCGCCGATGCCTAGGATAGTGGCATTTTGCTTGGCGGCTTCTGCTTCGGCGATGTTTTCGTCTTGGACATACATCTGTGAGAGGGCAGTCCAGGCGAGAAGATCATTCGGCTCTAGAGTCACGGCTTGGAGGCCGCAACCAATAGCTTCTTTGATCTCGCCTATCTTCATGAGAGCCATGCCGAGGGCTTGCCAGCCATCGAAGAACTCAGGGTCCAGTTCGACACTTTTGCGATAGCCTACAATAGCTTCTTCAAACTCACCTAGAGCTAGGCAGCCATTGGCATCGTCGAAAATGTCGTCTCTTTCAGCTGACATTGATTAAAATGTATCAGGGATGTTTGCCTTCTTAATAGCGTTGCTCATCCATGATCTGTAGATTGCTCCCTGCACATTATTAGATGAGTTCGAGCTAGCTCTAGACTGTGCTTGGAGGAATTCAGGAGTAGTCTGGACAACTCTTTTGTCGAGAAACACGAGAGTCACTTTATCAGCAGTCACCCAATTATTCTCAGTGAATGAGTTCTGATCAGTAGCAGCTGCGAGATAATAGACAGCATCGTGAAGCGGTGGTGCTGATGCTTGCTGATTGTATTGATTTTGTCTAACTGGTGCTTTAACGTTCTCAACCTTGTTCACTGTGAGGTTGAGCTCTTTAGCTGCGTCTTCGAGTGACTTGCCCGCTTTAGTCGCTGCTGCGAGTTTAGCTTTGATTGCCTTTGTCTCTTCAGTGAGTTTCTCAAGAGCGAGCTTAGTGATGAGGTCTGTAGTAGCTTCTTCTTTAGCCGCTTCGTATGTCTTAGGTTCTGACACTTTTTCTTCTTCGAAATTCACGTAGATCCAACCAGCGTCGCTTGTCTTGATAGGCGCTTGGAGTTGGTATTCAGCAGTCTTTCCGAATGGTCTAGCTAGAAGAGCTTCAGCTAGTGAAGTGTTGTCCTTAGTTTTAAGATCCCTCAGCTCAGCTGGAACAGTGTCCTTATTGAAGAACTCTGTAGTTGTTACTTTGAGACCTGCTTCAGTGAGGATCTTTTTGAACTGCTGACTTTCTTCTGCATCGATAGACACTGTGAATTCGTCGAACTTACTAGCGAGTGCGTTGTTTGTTCTCTTTTCGTATTTAACCCATTCTGCAAGGTCGATGTTATATTGCACATCTAGCTTGGCGTATTCTTCATCAGTAGTCTCTGGAGTGCGCAATGGTTTAGTAGGAGCAGTCTTGTCATAGACAGGCTTTTCGTAAACGTAGCTGATTTTAAGCTGACGATCTGAAAGGTATTTGCCTTCGTTTTCTGACCAGAATGTTTTGATCTCTTCTTCTGTAGGAGTGAAGTCCTTCTTGTAAGT
>CAKZNV010000191.1 GCA_937132085.1 uncultured Rubritalea sp.
AAACGAAATCTGAGTCTGCTTGTTCACTGCCAAACTCAGCACCGCACCTTGATTGTAATCGGTATGATTCCCCAGAATCTCAAGCCGCCCAGGAGCTTGAGAAATGATGTCAGGATCAGTTCCGAAGAGTTCTTTAAAGAGGGCTAAATTTGGTGAATTCATACAATGTGCTTGTTACTAAAAATCTCTAGAGATCATGCTAAAAACGTCAACTAGCAAGTCCCCATTTAGGTTGTAATGTTAAGCGAATAATCACATTTGTTCATTATGGATCTGAGATCAAAACATAGATTTATGTCCAACATTGCTGAATGCGGCATTTTATAAAATAGCTTTGATTACGGCATCTTATTTTACTATTTTTTGGGGCTATGATTCCCGGAAAATATTAGCTGCGGTGGAGCAGCGTCTTTAGTTTCGTTACCAGCGAATGTATGGACTAGTCCCTCCATTCTTGTTTCTCTGGTTTTTCTCGCTACCACGAGTGTGAGGGAGCCATTGGTGTCTTGCTTAATAAGCTCAGAGAGCGTTGAACAATCTATGTTGCAGACTCCTTCTTGCTGTCCTCTAGGGATGCTGAATGAGCCGACGAGAGTAGAGTGCTTCTCATCTAATAATGATCCTGATTTTTGTAAATTAGCTGGGGCATTTTTCCAAGTGAGTGTCTTAGGATCCCAGTTCTCCATAGACTCATCTGTGAGAGCGTAGACGCGGAATTCACAGTCTGGCACGAAGCTGGCAAAGCCATAGGGACTACGCACTTGATTGAGCTGAAGACTGATCTGTTTACTGTTTTTGTTAGAGAGCTGACTGATGTCGAACTTTAGGTAGAATTTACGTGAGTAGCTTCCATTAACAGAATGCTTGGCTTGTAGTAAATTAGGGTAAAGATGGGTGCTAGCGTGATCGCTGATGATCGATGCATGGCCACCTTTACCGTCAGCAGTGCTGATGATTTCCTGGTTGTGCTTGTTGGCGTCGAGTGTGTTGTTCGGACGGGTGATTTCACCGTAAGTAGAGTATTCAACTGTATCAGAATTTTGAGCAACTGAGGCTCTTTGTTTCACTAACAGAAGTTTACGATCCTGTGATGGCTGGTGGAAAATTTCGACCTCACCATCGAGCACGTCGACTTGGGATTCTCCTTTGTTGCGATCTACCGATACTGCGAATACTGTGCCGAGATCCTTGACCTCCATGTCTGGGGTATCTAGGCGGAATCCGATGGCTGCTTTGGGCACATCCGCTACGACCCTACCATGTCTGACGATGGCTTTCATCCCAGAGACAATCTCAATCTCAGCAGGTGCCTCTAGGGTGACCATAGCTCCGGAATCAAAGGTAAGAGTGGCGGTGCCTTTGAGCAGCTCTAGGTTTCCTTGTGCTAGCTTCTCATTCAGCTGGGTAGGTAGTGAGCATTGCCCCCATTGTGCCAGAGAAGAGCTGCTGAGTGTGGCATAACTAGGGGCATTGTTAGGCTTGTCTGCGAGTTGATTGCTAGGTTTGTTAGATGGGAAAAGAAGCATCATGCCTAAGACTACAGCTGCAGCCACTGAGGTGTAGGCGACTAGAGTGGTAATGGTAGATTTCAGTTTTTTAGAGCGTCGTGCTTGAGTTGTAGTCACCGCATCTTTGCCTTTGTTGCTCTGCAGGTAGCTGTGCTGGTTGCTGAGATCTTGGTAGAGCTCTAGAGCATCTGGATCATTCATGATCGCTTGCTCAAACTCTTCTATTTCCTCTACGCTCGCTTCATCATTGATGAGCTTTTCGTAGATCTGAGCGAGATGTAATTGTTGGGAATCCTTCATGATGTTTGAGTGGTCTTTCTGAGCATGCAGTTGCGTAGTGTGAGCCTGACTCGGCTGAGAGCACGGTAGCATGCAGTCACGGTTTTATCAGTCTGAGTGGCTGTTTCCTCGATAGTGAGTTCCTGTCGGTAGCGCAGATTGATGAGTTCTTGTTGGTCTTCTTTGAGTTTAGAAATACAGGTGGTCAGTGCGATAGTTTGCTCATTGTGTTGATTGAGGTCTTCGGTGAATTTCTCTGCGAGGAAGTCGAGACATTCATCTGAAAAGGTGAGTCGCTTATTCTCGATTGCTTTCTTTTTACGAAAGGCCATGACTCGATGGAAAGCTACCTTCCTACTCCAAGCACCAAAATTAGTCCCTTGCTCGAACTGATCAAAAGCTTTCCAGAGAGCTACTTTCACATCCTGCAACACATCCTCAGCATCGGTCGTGTTAGGGATCATATTATAAACGTAGCCACTCA
>CAKZNV010000192.1 GCA_937132085.1 uncultured Rubritalea sp.
ATAGGTGATCTATAGCGATTACGATATTCTTGGGGAGACATTCCTACTTCCCTGTTAAATGCATGACTGAGGTTAGAGCTATTGCTATAACCGCATTCTAGAGCGATTGCTTCGATCTTAGTGTCTGTCTGCGTTAACACGTTCTTAGCATAGTTCAGACGGATCTGCCTGAGCACCGATGCAGGTGAATCGTTGAGGTGCTTCTTAAAGGCTTTTTCTAATCCGCGCTTGGATATTTTCACGTTCTCATAGATGTCTTCAAGCACTAAGCCGTCTTTGAAATGAAGCCGCATGAGCTTGAGAGCTAGACTCACTGCTGGATGAGATACAGCGAGAGCTTCAGTGCTTCTCCGTCCGATCACATCACCACAAGGAACTGTTCGCACGGGTTCTTTGTTATCGATTTCACCAGCCATCAGACGACCTAGTTGCTCAGCTGCCGCATAGCCAAGATCAGTGAGGTGTGTATCGACACTGGATAAAGGAACTCGTGCACATTCACAGAGAAATTCGATATTATCGACTCCTACTACAGCTACCTCATCTGGCACAGCGATGCCTGACTTCATGCAAGCCTCGATGAGGGTCACACCGAGATTATCTTGTCCTGTGAAGACGGCTAATGGACGAGGTAGTTTCTTAATTTGTTCTACGATACACTCCGTGTGTTTCTCCCAGTCTCTCAACACACTAGGATCGGGTTGATGAATGAGATGCATTTGTTCTTCAGGAATGCCCTCATCTTTGAGCATGCCAAAAAAGGAATCCTTACGAATTTTATTCACCATGACGCTATCCCATGAAAAGTAAGCAAATTCCTTATACCCTCTGCGTAGAAAGCATCTCGCAGCTTTCCGTCCTATCTGGTCATTATCCACAACAACACGTGGAATGTCCTGGGGTATATCGCGGAGAGTGATGTCGACTTTTGGCATATCAAGATTCAATATGAAATCCGATAAACTATCGCCAAAGCAAGTAATCGCTCCATCACCTGGCCAGTTATCAGGTAGCTGGCGATCAGAAAAGCAATACGGAGAGAGGTGCCAATTATTTTCTGTGCAGTATTGCGCTATTCCTCGGTAGATACGATGATCATACCAGTCAAATGCTACTAGTATCGTTTTGAATGATTTTTCTGTTGTGGTCTTATCCATGGCTTTTCTTCTTTGGTGAATACCTTTTCATATATTCACGTCCTAACATTGGGCGTAAATTCACAAGTCAGCAATAAAAATAACCCCTCTTTCTCACTTTGCACTCACTGCCTATGTGCTAATTTACATTACAACTCTAACATCAATTAAATTTACTGAATGAAAATCTTTTCCAAAATACCTCGTGTCATTAGCTCTACAAGATCATCTCTTGTCGCAATACTATTCACATTCACGACGGCATCAGGAGTAGAAAACGCAACTGTAACTATAGACACAGACACTACGATTGCAGTAACTAAAAACAACCGTCTACTCGGTGGAAATATAGCTCTATGGTATGAGCCTGCTCAACTAAGTTTATTAGAGAACAGTCCCTATTATAAACAATGGAGTCCAGGCATCATCAGGATTCCAGGTGGATCTTGGTCTGATGAATATTACTGGAACGGTAATGGTGTCCGCGATGGTCAGAAATTTGATCTGACAAAACGTAAAGGTCACCAATGGCAAATCGATTATTCAGACTGGAAGCCGGGATTCAGCGTTCTTAAGGACGGTAGTCTGGCTAAATTCCATGGCCATACCGATGTCCGCAGGCTTCACGAATTTGCAAAGGTAAACGCTGCCGAATCCATGGTCACAGTCAACGCAGGTATGGGCACTCCAGAAATGGCTGCTGAGTGGGTGCGCTGGGCAAATAAGAAAATGGGCTATCATGTCAAATATTGGGAAATCGGTAACGAACTCGAAGGTGACTGGGAGCTAGGCAATACTCGTCCAGATGGCAGCAAGATGGATGCTAAGAAATACGCCGCACTGTATCTCAAATTCGCCAAAGCGATGAAAGCAGTAGATCCTACAATCAAGATTGGCGGTGCTACAAACTCAAACGACTCGATCGTCTTCGTAGAAGAACTCATCAAGACAGCTGGTGCTCATGTTGATTTCATTTCCTTTCACACTTATCCCGTTGATTCTAAAATCAAAGAACCTAGGGACCTGCTCAACGAAACTGCACGTCTCTCTAAAGCCACTGACAAGATTCGTGCATGGCTAAAGGAGTATCAGCCAGAGCGTGCTGATGAAATCGAAATCGGCATCACTGAGTGGCATGTAAAGGTGCACGAAGACGATAGCACTTGCAATCTAGTCAGTGGCCTCTGGAGCACACGATTTATCGGTGAGATGTTTAAAAACAGAGTCGACTTCGCTAATCAATGGGACACATTTTCAACGACTTCGCATGGTGGTCACGGACTATTTGATTCAAAAACTGTTACCTCACCACGTGGTTCATACTGGGCACTCTGGCTCTGGTCAAATCACATGGGAGACAAGCTCGTAAAGTCTACTATCACAGGTCACAAAGACCTCATTAGCTTTGCTACGATCGATGGCAAAACTCCTGCTATTCTACTCATCAATCAATCTTCTACTGAGAGCATCACCAGTAATCTAACCGGCCTTGAATACACTCAAGCGCGCACCATCGAATTCTCCCACTCAAGCTATCTCTGGAATCCTTACGCTCAGAAACCATTCTGGAGTATTGCTCCTACTGAAAAGACGCTTGATTTAAAATCTAACAAGTCAATCAAGCTCCCTCCACTATCAGCCACGGTCATCAGGTTCGGTGAGCAAGCGAAGAATATTCCACTGCCTGCCGCCCAGGCGACCACGGATATTCTGTTACCTAAATCACATCCATCGGATCTCGCTCTCTACACTAATTTCATCCTAAAAAATGGTAGCCTCGACCTGCCATACACAGGCGACACAGTAGAAGTGATAATCACTACAGAAGGGCCAATCAAAGCCTCAGTTTCTAAAATCCTAACAAACTGCCCAGTCACACCAATCACTCTAACTCCTACGGGAGTAGGCAAAGCAACCATCACTCTAAGTTGCGGAGGGAGTAAAGTGGTAAGGACTCTTCATCTCACCGAAGTGAAATCTAGAAAACAAATTCTATGGACCTTTGAAGATGAAAAAGAAGTCAAGCTAGCTGGAGCTCAACTACCTTCTCGTCTCAACGGAAAAGCACGACGTAATCAGGGTTCTTATGAAGTGAGTTTCAACAATTTACTACCGGCTAAAGGCAGTGACCTAGCTCTTGAGATCAACCCACTAGATCTAGAATTCCCTAAAGGTAATATTGGGGGATTGATCACTAAGCTCAAGTTAAGCCCCGAGCTACTCAAAGCCCCGAAAGGCTCAGCTCTTCAACTCGTTCTTCAGAGCGAAGGCAATCACTGGATCGTGCTTAAAGAGATTCCATTCAGCGAACTATCGAATGAATGGCAGGACATCGAAGTCCAACTAAAGGACAGCAAACAAATCGAAGTCATGCCACTAATCTACTCCGTTGTATTCAAAGTAAAATCACCTAAGCCACTCAATGGTAATCTCTATGTCGACGACCTCGGCTTTATCCTCAGAAAATAAACATCTATGAAAACCCTCAATAAAATAGTCACCACTTTGATCCTCTCAGCAGGCATAAGTCTAGCTAATACTGCAGAGAAAAAGCGCCCTAACATTATCTTCGTCCTCGTGGATGACATGGGAGCGATGGACACTAGCATGTCTGGAAGTATGGTCTACGAAACTCCATCCATCGACCAACTAGCCAAAGACGGCATCACTTTTAAAAACGCCTATGCAGCTCACCCACGTTGTGTCCCATCGCGCTACGGTATCTTCAGTGGTCGCATACCTGGACACGATGGAAACCCAGGGTTTCAAGACAGAAAACTAGAGAAGCACACACTGCCTCTCTCTCGTGTCACATGGGGCGAAGTCCTCAAAGATGCAGGCTATTCTACTGGCTACATTGGTAAATGGCACCTCGGGAAAAAAGGCGGAGAGCCTGATAAACAAGGCTTTACCGATAGCAGGATTGCCGGTGCAGCTGGCGCCCCTCCGTCCTATTTTCACCCCTACTCAGTAGCTCGTAAAGGTAAGAGCAAAGAAGATTTCGTCCCTGTAGAAGGCGTCAAAGATGAATATCTAACAGATCGTCTCAACAAGGAAGCCATCGACTTCGTAGTAAAAAACAAAGACAAGCCGTTCGCACTCGTTCTAGCTCACTACGCAGTGCACACACCACTCGAAGCTCCTGAAGATACAGTTAAAAAGTATCAGAAGAAAATACGTAAACTTGGCCTAGAAGTAGCCAAAGGTCGTAAAGATAAGGACATCAAGTCTGTAGGCAATGGCGCATTTAAAACAGTGCAGAATAACCCGGTCTACGCAGCCATGCTTGAGCACACAGATCGAGGTCTTGGACAGCTTCGTGCCAAGCTCACCGAGCTAGGCATTGCAGACAACACAATCATCATTCTGACCTCAGATCATGGTGGTCTCTCTACACGTAGTATCTCTAAAGACCGTCCACTAGCCACTTCAAACCTCCCCTACCGTAACGGTAAAGGCTGGCTCTACGAAGGAGGAACTCGCGTCCCAATGATCGTAGTATGGCCAGGAAAAGTGAAGCCTGGCACTATCTCAGCTACACAAACTCTAGGCACTGATCACTACCCTACTATTCTAGGAATGTTAGACGTGAAGCTACCTGCAGAAGTGAAGATCGACGGCATTAGCTATCTACCTGCACTCAACGGAAAAGACAGCAAGCGAGCTCCACTCTTTTTTCACTCACCGCTAGGACGTCCTACATCGACTGGCGATCACCCAGCATCATCGATCATTGATGGCGACTGGAAACTTATTCAAATCCATCCAAGACCAGACCTCAAAGAGCCACTTTACGAGCTCTATAATATTAAGACTGACCCAGGAGAATTAAGCAACGTTGTCGCTAAAGAAAAAGCAACATTTGACCACTTGCGTAAGTTACTCATCGACACAAAAACTAAACTCGGCACGAGGCAGAGAAATAAATCAGGTTCAAAGAAATAATATGAAAAAATTACTACTCAACATCACCTCGGCATTCGGTCTAGCTGTCTCTTCTCTCTACGCTAGCGAGAAACCAAATATTCTTTTCATTGCAGTCGATGACCTCAAGCCAGATCTCGGATGCTATGGCAATAGCTACGTAAAGACACCAAACTTTGATCGTCTAGCCAAAATGGGCGTTACCTTTACTAACAGCCACTGCAACCAAGCAGTCTGTGGACCGTCTAGAGCAAGCCTCATGACTGGTCTCCGTCCAGACCGCACTAAAGTGCATGACCTCAAAACTAAGCTTCGCGAAGTAACTCCATGGATCACCACGCTTCCTGAGCATTTCAAAAACAACGGCTACATCACCGCAGGAACTGGAAAAATCTATGACCCTCGTAGTGTTGTAAAATCGGATAAGCCATCATGGTCAATGCCGTTCCGACTCTACAACTTAGACTATAACTCTGATCATCCAAAGCCAGTGAGCGCAGCCTATCAAGGTGCTGCTTATCACAAAGCCTACAAGGAAATCACTGATGCTGGTGTGAGTGGGTATGGACCGATTCTCAAGGAACTCATTAAGCGTGACCTCCACAATGCAGTGGAGAGCGAAGACGTCCCTGATGACGCCTACACTGATGGAGCCATCCGCAAAGAAGGCATCAAGTTTCTTAGAAAAATGAAGCAGCAAGACAAGCCATTCTTCCTCGCAGTTGGATTCAAAAAACCACACCTTCCGTTCGTCGCACCTAAGAAATACTGGGATCTCTACAAGCGTGAAGAAATCCCTCTGGCTAAGTTTCAAGAATTCGCCAAAGACGCACCAGAGTTCGCCTATCAAGACTCAAATGAACTGCGAAGCTACGGCGGCATTCCAGCCAAAGGAAAGATGGACGAGGCGAAATCTCGTGAGCTTATCCATGGCTACTATGCTTGTGTTTCCTACATCGACACTCAGATAGGCATGCTTCTCGACGAACTCGAAAAACAAGGTCTCGCTCAGAACACCATCGTCATCATCTGGGGTGATCACGGTTGGCACTTAGGCGATCACGGCATCTGGTGTAAGCACACTAACTACGAACAAGCCACACGCTCACCACTCATCATAGCGGGTCCTGGAATCAATAAAGCCAAGAAGACACATGCTCCTACTGAGTTTGTAGACATCTTCCCCACACTCTGTGATCTTGCAGACATTCCAATGTTAGAAAATCTAGATGGACTTAGCGCTAAGCCTGTTCTCACTGGTGAGAAAGAAAAAGTCAAAGACTACGCAGTGAGCCAATTCAGCCGAGGAAAAGCTATGGGCTACGCTTTTCGTGATGAGCAATACCGCTACGTATTCTGGGTCACTAATCCAGGAAAAATCGGTCCTAAAAGCACACCTTCAGCGACATTTGATAAGCTCAGAGCGCAAGAGCTCTACGATTATAAAGCAGATCCACTGGAGACAAAAAACATCGCTAAAGATCCAGCACAAGCTGAGCGCATCAAGGCATTCCGTGCAGAAGCACAGTCATTCCTCAAAGCACAAGCGGAACGCATCGCTAAAGAGCCTAAAGCAGTAACTAAATAATCTCATGATGAAACTCACCACCAAGATTCTCACTCTAACAGGAATTCTTCTCAGCCCTCTGATGGCAGCTGAGAAACCTAACATTCTGTTCATCGCAGTCGATGACCTTAAGCCAGACCTCGGTTGTTACGGGTCTAAGGTGGTCAAGACTCCTAACCTAGATCGCTTAGCGAAGCGTGGAACACTCTTCCTCAATGCTTACGCAAACCAGTCAGTCTGTGGGCCATCTCGATGCAGCACATTTTCCAGCCTCAGACCAGATCGCACCAAGGTGCATGATCTGAAAACAGACTTTCTCAGCGTCTCACCAAACGTAGTCACTCTTCCTGAACATCTTAAAAAACACGGCTACAGCACAGCTGGTGTCGGCAAACTATTCCACGGTGGAAAATCTGATGGAGCACTAGAGAAACGTGCTTGGGATCTTCATACAGAACTTGATAATCTTCCGTATGCAGAGGGATTTGAGCCGCCAGTATTTCACTACCAGAGTAAGGAAGCACGTGAGGCTGTTAACAAACTTAATGAGAAACAACGCAAGAAATACGGTTTGGTAAAGAAAGCTCTTAAAGAGGCCAAAGCGAATCCATCCACTGAATGTCTAGACATCCCAGACGATGCCTACGCTGATGGTGCGATTCGTAAAGAAGCGCTAAACTACATGGATCAGCTAAGTAAGGGAGACAAACCGTTCTTCATAGCAGTTGGATTCAAGAAGCCTCACCTAGCTTTCGTAGCCCCTAAGAAACACTGGGATCTCTATGAGCGTGAAAAACTTCCCCTAGCAGTATGGCAGAAGCCAGCGAAAGGCGCTCCTCAATACGCACTTCATTCATGGGGTGAGCTGAAAAACTATGCTGATATTGATCAGAAAGCGACATCTCTAACGGAAGCTAAACAACGTGAACTCATTCACGGATATTACGCCTGCACTTCATACGTAGATGCACAGATTGGTCTCCTGTTAGATGGACTCAAGCAACGCGGATTAGATAAAAATACTATCGTCGTTCTCTGGGGAGATCACGGCTGGCATCTAGGTGATCATGGAGTCTGGTGCAAGCACAGCAACTATGAGCAAGCCACACGCACAGTCCTCATGTTTGCAGGACCTGGAGTGAAACCTGGAGTCTCGACTAAATCGCCTACCGAACTGATCGACATCTTTCCTACCCTTTGTGATCTTTCTCAGACTGAAATGATTCCAAACCTTGATGGCGTTAGCCTCAAGCCATTACTCGAAGGAGGAAAAGAGGATCTCCGTGAGTTCGCAGTCAGCAGCTACCCCCGTTGGAAAGGCATGGGCTATTCGCTCCGTGACAAGCGTTACCGCTACACTGTTTGGGTCGATAATAAAACCCCAATGGTAGCCTACACTGAGCTCAAAGGCATCATGGATGAGGAACTTTACGACTATCAAACTGACACTCTAGAAACCAAGAATTTAGCAACATCAGCTGAGCAAGCCGAACGCATCAAAGCATTCAGAGCCAAGCTCGATACTCATTTACAACAACAGGCAGAAAGAACTGCTAAACAAAAATCAACTAACTAACAGATCATGAGAAACACCCTGAAATCAGCCCTGGTTGCCAGCTTCGCCCTTACTACTTGCTCGCTTAACGCAGCAGAAGAGACAGCAAAGAAGCGTCCAAACATTCTTTTCATCATCACAGATGATCAATTCAAGCACCACATGAACTGGATGCCTGATGGTAAGAAACCGAATGGAGATAACAGAAATCTCACCCCTCACACTGACGCTCTCGCTGAGCAGGCTACGATTTTTGATCATCAGTTTGTTACCTCACCAGTCTGCACACCGAGCCGTTTTGCCTGTATTTCCGGGAAATATCCTAGTCGCACAAAAGCAAATGATTTCATCAACCGCATGAACGAACTCGGTGGACAAGCCTCGGTAGAATGGAACACATTTTCTACACGTAATAAACCGACACTGCCAAAATTGCTCCGTGACTCTGGCTACCGCACAGGTATGGTCGGCAAAAACCATGTCGTCGAAGTGCTAGGTCTCGAAAGACCTGAATGGCTGGCAAAATCAGATGATCCTAAGATGTTAGAAATCTTAGCGAAGAATCACCGCAAGCAAGATACAGCGTTGAAAGAAGCTGGCTTCGAATATGCAGAGAGCATCTACTATGATAATCCAGATTTCATTGGAGTGAAATCACTCGCTAGCCATAACCTCGACTGGATCTGTAAGGGAGCACTGGATTTCTTTGAGCAGAAAGATGAGCGTCCATTTTTTCTATGGTGTGCAGTTACTATTCCACACGGCCCTGGCGAAGCTGGGCGTTCATGGGATGCTAACCCACTGGTTACCGCAGACGGAATGTTAGAGACGCAACTCAATGTAATGCCAGCTCGTCACACTATTCCAGAGAGAATCAAGGCAGCAGGTATCAAAGACAACTCACGCAACAACCTCCTCTGGCTCGACGACATGGTAGGCGCTATGATTAAGAAGCTCAAAGATACTGGCCAACTAGAAAACACAATCATTCTCTACTTCAATGATCACGGTCAAAAAGCCAAAGGAACAATTTACAATGGTGGTGTTCACTCTGAAGGATTTATAGCACGTAAAGATGGCTTTAAAGTAGGAGCTCGCACTGATGCGCTCGTCTCTAACATCGACTTCGCCCCTACGCTACTCGATCTTGCAGGTGTGGATTACAGCAAGGTTAAATTCGATGGAGTCTCATTCCTACCTGTTCTCGAAGGCAAGAAAAAGGAAGTCCATGATGCGCTATTCTTCGAGTTAGGATTTGTTCGTGGAATTATGAAAGACGGCTACAAATACATCGCTCTCCGTTATCCAGAGAAAGTAGCGAATATGCCACTAGCCAAGCGCAAACGCATTCTTAAGCGTTTCAACGACAACCAAAAACGCCGAGGAAGACCAGTCTACACCGAAGATCCAAATGCTAAATTCTCCCACGTCCAACTCATCCCAGGCGGTGGTGATGCCGAGCACAAGTCGATGACGATGTATCCTGCATTCTATGATTCAGACCAACTCTACAATCTCAAGGACGATCCAAACGAGCAAAAGAACCTAGCCAAAGACCCAGCTCATACAGCGAAACTCAAAGAACTCAAGGATGCCCTAAAAGCACATCTTAAACAGATGCCAGGAACATTTGGCGATCTCACTGAATAACTAACTAATAAATAAAACCATGATCAAAATAACCACACTACTCTGTAGCCTTGCTACTCTCTCCATTGCTCAAGAAGCTCCGAAGAAGACTCAGGTCTATCTCTTCGCTGGACAATCTAACATGGAAGGTCGAGCAGATGGGGACAAGATAAGTGCTGAGGATATTAAGCGACTCAAAGCCGTCCAAGATCGTATCGAGTTTGCCTACAACTGGAATCCAATCACTCCGCTTAATATTACAGAACCAAAAGGGCACACTAAGAAGAAGTTCAACTTAGAGAAGAGCTTTGGACCTGAGATCTTCTTTGGCATCGCATTAGCAGAGGCAAACCCTAACGATAAATTCCTCTTCATCAAAAGATCCCAAGGTGGAACGTCACTGTATGGTTGCTGGAATCCAAACTGGACTCTTGAAAAAGCAACTCTCATGAAGGAAGATAAGCAACCTAAGCTCTTCCAAGATTTCATTAAATACACTGACAAGGTGCTCGCTGATCGCAAGCCTGGTTCTTATGAAATCAAGGCGATGCTTTGGGTGCAAGGTGAGTCCGATAGTGGAGTCAAGAAGCGTGGGCCGCTCCCGTCTCAAACCTATGGAGCAAATCTTAAGAACCTTATCCAAGCAGTTCGTAAACATCACAAACTAGAAAAACTACCCTTTCTCATACAACAAGTAGGCGGTGGAGCTGTGATAAAAGGGATGAAAGATACGGCTTCAAATGACGCACACGTTTCTTTCATTGCTCAAAGCTCAGATAAAACATCTCCCTATTACCTCCCTAAAAACCCACCACCTATCGGTCACTACGTCACAGAAGGAATGAAGCGTATGGGCCTTAATTTCTATAAAACCTATGCGACTGATTATTTAAAATTAGAAGCCAAGAAATAGAATGCTTACAAAAGCAAGCATGCTATTTTGTAGCCTAGCCTCTCTAGTTACCGCTCAAGAAGCTACTATGAAAACCCAAGTTTACCTCTTTGCTGGTCAATCTAACATGGACGGTAGAGCTGATGCAGCTAAGATCAGTGCAGCTGATTTACAGCGACTGAAAGCAGTCCAAGACCGAATAGAATTTGCATACAACTGGAATCCTATCACATCACTTGCTCCTATTGAAGCGAGTGACTATGTTAAGAAAAAATTTGATTTAGAGAAATCTTTTGGGCCAGAGATATTCTTCGGTATTGCATTAGCTGAAGCAAACCCTAACAAAAAATTCCTCTTCATCAAAAGAGCTGTGGGCGGAACATCTCTATATGGTTGCTGGAATCCTGACTGGACTCTAGAAAAGGCAACCTTCATGAAAGAGGAAAAACAGCCGAAGCTTTATCATGATTTCATTAAATACGCAGATAGTATTCTTGCTAAGCGAAAGCCTGATTCTTATGAAATCAAAGCAATGCTCTGGGTCCAAGGTGAAGCCGATAGCTTAGTCAAACAATACGGTCCGATACCAGGTCAAGCTTATGAAGCTAACCTCAAAAATTTGATCAGATCTGTTCGCAAACATTACAAGCAAGGAGAGCTTCCTTTCCTGTTTCTTAAAGTAGGTTTTGGTGAAGTGGAGAAAGCGATGAACGCTACAGCTTCGAGTGTCCCTAATGTTTCACTCATTCCTCTGAGCCAAGATAAAGCATCACCCTACTTCTATCCCTCAAACCCTCCTCCTCTGTGGCATTACACTACAGAAGGAATGAAGCGTATTGGGCTTAATTTCTATAAAACCTATGCGGCTGATTATGTGAAATCCGCAGATAAAAAATAGTAAGCAATCACAACTGACTCAAAATCACTACTACATGTGATTTTTTCATTGTGGGGTTCTCTGGACGGTTTGTGTTGTGAGGCGTTTACTGTTTTATATGAAATACGGACACTTTGACGACGCAAACCGCGAGTATGTAATCACTCAACCTGACACTCCTAAGCCATGGATCAACTACCTTGGGTCTGAATCATTCTTTGGATTAATCTCCAACACTGGTGGTGGCTATTCATTTTACCGTGATGCGAAACTTCGTCGTCTCACTCGCTATCGTTACAACAATGTTCCGCTTGATTCTAATGGAAGATACTTTTTCCTACGTAATGAAGAAGGTGAATTCTGGTCTTCTACTTGGCAGCCAGTGCGCAAGGATCTGGATAGCTACGAATGCCGTCATGGCCTCGGCTATACTAAGATCGCTGGTAGCTATGATGGGATTGAATCTGAAGTAA
>CAKZNV010000193.1 GCA_937132085.1 uncultured Rubritalea sp.
GCTTCATCTTAATCTTTCTCTCGGCGGTGGAATTTGGGAGAAAGATAACGATTAAGAATAAAGAGAAAGAAATGATGCATATCTTCCACGATCCACGTTGCTCCGACTACGGTTCTGCGGCGCGACCGGAGCAACCGGCGCGCACGATCCGCACGTCGGCTCATTTACGCGAGGCTCATCCGGACTGGAGTTGGCAGGTCGCGCCGGCGGCGAGCGAAGCGGATCTGCGGCTCGCTCACGGGGAGGCGCATCTCGACCGGTTGCAGCTGCCGGAGGACTTCGATGCGGATACGCCGTATTGCGACGGGATCTACGATCATGCGCGGCGCGCGGTGGGTTCGGCGATCGCGGCACAGAAGGCAAGATCATTGCCGCTAAGTTTGCTCGCGAGAACAACATCCCTTACTTCGGTATCTGTCTCGGAATGCAGATCGCGACTATCGAGTTTGCGCGCAACGTGTGCCAACTCGAAGGCGCTACTTCTACAGAATTCGACAAAGACACAGCCCACCCAGTCATCTCCCTACAGGAAGAGCAGCAGGGCGTGAAAAACCTCGGTGGATCGATGCGTCTCGGCGCAACGGAGTCCAAGGTGTTCCCAGGCTCAAAGGCACACAAACTCTACGGCAGCGAGCTCATCACTGAGCGCCACCGCCACCGTTACGAGTTCAATCCAGCCTACCGCGAGCAAATGGAAGCTGCCGGCCTCAAAATCAGCTCAGTATCCGCTGACCAAGGCCTCGTAGAGATCGTGGAAATCTCCGACCACCCATTCTATATCGGCGCGCAGTTCCACCCAGAATTCCAGTCTCGCCCTAATAATACACACCCAATCTTCTCAGGATTCGTGGCTGCGTCACTTAAGAACAAATAATCAAATCATCAGAAACCATGATTGAAGCAAAAATCAACGAACTCGGCTACACACTCCCAGAAGCTCCAGCACCTGCTGGCTCATACGTTAACTGCACTCGCTCAGGCAACCTCCTATTCCTCGCTGGTGGCATCCCACCTATAACGGATGAATACACAGGAAAAGTCCCTACAGACACTAGCGTGGAGACGGCTCAAGAAGCAGCTAGACTCATCACACTCAACCGCCTAGCCGTTGTTAAAAAAGAAATTGGCTGTCTCGATAAAATCAAACAGATCGTCACAGTCAACGGCTTCGTAAACTCTGAGCCAGACTTCTACAGTCATCCATCAGTCATCAACGGCTGCTCAGACCTCCTCGGAGAAATCTTCGGCGACAAAGGAATCCACTCCAGAACCGCCATGGGCGCAGCCTCACTACCACTCAACGTTTCAGTTGAAATCAACATGGTGGTAGAAGTAGAGGATTAGATTCATCAGCTCTTTAAGGGATAATTCCACTCTCAACATGGGATTTAAACCCATGTTCTGGTTATACTCTCTCTTCAAGAGAAGAGTAAGAGTGTGTAAAAAACATAATCACCTTTCTAGCCAATCCTGAAAGGATGAAATATCCAAAGCCTAGGGATTTATCCCTAGGCCCACACCCCACCCACAACACCGTGCTGAAGGCACGGCAGAGAACCAACTTCAGGAAATAGATCTACCATTATAAGACTCAGACAATGAAACTCTACTTTCTCATCCTACTCTCAACTCTCTTTTTCATAAGTTGTCAGAAAGATAATCCTGATCCCAAAGCTACTGACAAACCAAACCCGAAACTGACATTCACATTTGACCGCTCCGTGAAATACACGCTAGCTCCCCCCATTAAAGAAGGAGACAAATGGGTAGAGAGCTTTAAAAAAGGTCACGGCTACGCAAGTGAATGGGAGACTTGGGTCTGGCGAAAAACCAATATCGATATCGGCAAAGGCATCACAGTCTATGCAAGAGCAGTAAATGAGACCCAATTTTTAATAGAAGGTATCCCTGATCTAGATGATATTTGCATTGATTTTAAAGACACAGATATTGGTGAAGATTGGTCATTCGGAGCTTCACATACAGGTTCGAAGACACCTTCAGGAAACTACATCGTTGTTATCCCAGACAACCCAAGACTCCACTTAGCAGCTGGCATGAGCCTCAAAGAAAGGTATAAGACAGACCGAGGCTGGGACTACAAATTCAATGGAGACAAAGTTCGTTTTTGGAAACGATAATTGTCAAATAACACTCAAAATGAAACTCTACTTCCTCATCATCTACAGCCTCACCCTCTGCATTTCTTTTGCGACTGAACCATTGCAAACGATACAGGCCAATCAGTCAGTTGAGTTTCATTGGGCTGATGGAGATAGTTTCCCTGTCGATTATCTTCATCCTGAAACCCATAAGAAGACGACTTCAGTATTCAGACTTTATTACGTAGATTGTCCTGAAACTATTGCTAGCACAGTTTCAGATACTGCTAGAATAACAGAACAACAACGTTACTTCGCTCTACCAAATCAAAGGTTCGTCATCAAATATGGCAAGGAAGCTAAAAGGAGAACTAGAGTATTACTGAGTAAACCATTCACTATTCATACTGCGTTCGCTAATGCACGAGGTAGATCTGGTAAACCACGCTATTACGCAATGATCACACTTTCTGATGGTAGAGACTTAGCGTCAGCACTTGTGGAAGAAGGTCTAGCGAGAGTCATTGGCGTAGCCAGAGAGATGCCCAACGGGATTTCAGCAAAAGACTACAAGATTAACCTATCAGACAAAGAGCTAGTAGCCGCCATTGAGAAAAAAGGAGCATGGTCTGTGAGCGATTCTCAAAAGTTAGTCTCCATGCGGAAAGAGGCTCGCAAATTGAAAGCCGAACAGAAAAAACAATTAAACAACTTTCAAGATATTCCAACTATCAATGCTGAAAACCCTCTAAACATTAACTCTGCGAGCATAGCAGCATTGAAAAGCATCAAAGGAATAGGTGACGCTACAGCTCGCAAAATAATCCTCAAGCGACCATTCAAATCTGTGCAAGAACTCTACCTTATAAAAGGCCTGCACAAATCTCAGATCGATAAATACATACACTTGTTGCATACACCTATGCCACCAGGCAATAAGTAGTTCAGACAATAGAGCTATGTCATAATCAATGAATCCTCTTCTATTCAAGTGCTTGCAATTTGTAAGAAAATCCCCCAACTTATTCCCAGATGAAATTCCCTTTCAAGAAGAAAACTACTACTCCCGACACGCTTAAAGTGCCAGAGCACGTGGCTATCATCATGGATGGTAATGGCCGCTGGGCAAAAAATCGCGGACTACCTAGAGCTGCCGGACACCGTGCAGGCGCAGACTCAGTTCGTGAAATCGTTCGTTCTTGCGATAAGCTAGGTATCAAATACCTCACACTCTACGCATTTTCTTCAGAAAACTGGAATCGTCCTGAGAAAGAGGTCACCATGCTTATGGGGCTGTTAGAGAAGTTCCTCAAAGATAAGCTCCCTGAAATGCTTGAGGACAATGTCCGACTAAGGGCAATCGGTAGATTAGACATGCTTCCTGCTCACGTCAGAGCTGAGCTAGATAATGCTATCGAGAAAACCTCTAAAAACACCGCCGTCACAATGACTCTAGCGCTTTCCTACGGTGGACGAGAAGAGATAGTCGATGCTGCTAAAAGTATCGCCGAAGCAGTCAATAAAGGTGAACTTTCCACTGACCAGATCACTAACGATCTCTTTTCCTCTCACCTCTACACCAGCGATATTCCAGATCCTGATCTTCTCATCAGAACATCAGGCGAAGTCAGACTTTCCAATTTCCTACTCTGGCAACTTAGCTATGCAGAGATCGTGATTACTTCTAAGAATTGGCCAGAGTTTCGCCATGATGAACTAGTAACGGCACTTGAAGAATATTCCCGAAGAGATCGTAGATTCGGCAAGGTGAAACCTTGTAACGCTTAAATCATAATGGATCGCCACCTTTTACTCGTAGACCCAGATCACGATTACCTCGACTGGGCAGCTAAGCATTTAGAAGCTCCAGGTATTCGTATTCTAAAATGCGACAACGCTGAAAAAGCTCTTCAAGTCACTCAGAAAGTAGAAGTCCAAATCATCATCGCAGATTTAAATCTACAGCCCTTCGATGGCATAGATTTACTCAAGCAAACACGTGGTAACAGTGCAGATACTATCTTTATCCTAACAGCCGCCTTCCCTAGTGCGTCTCAAATCATTCAAGCCACTCAGCAAGGTGCGCATGATATTCTTAAAAAAGAATCCCTCATCTTCGAGCTTCGACCACTAGTTGAAAACGCTTGGCAAACAATCGATTCTAGAAAATCTGCACAAAGTAGTATCAAGCCATCTAATGCTTCTACTCTTCCTAATAACACCATCATTGGTAAGTCTAAAGCATTTCAAGATCTCTTCAAAATCGTAGGGAAAGTAGCCCGCACTGACGCCCCTATCCTCATCACTGGTGAGAGTGGCACAGGTAAAGAAGTCGTCGCTAAATCGATCCATAGTCACTCACCTCGACGTCAAAACGAGCTAGTAGCGATCAACTGTGGAGCCATCCCTGAGAACCTGCTAGAGAGCGAACTATTCGGCCATGAAAAAGGCTCATTCACTGGTGCATCCGCTAGACGTGCTGGTAGATTTGAACAGTGTGATCAGAGCACCCTCTTTCTCGATGAGATCGGCGATATGCCACTCAGCGTTCAGGTTAAATTACTCCGTGTTCTACAGGAAGGGACTTACTCTAGAGTCGGTGGAAACGAAACGCTGAGCTGTGATGTCCGCATCATCGCTGCCACCAACAAAGATCTAACAGAAGAAGTCGCCGAAGGCAGATTCCGTGAAGACCTCTACTACCGACTCAACGTAGTAGAACTCTCACTACCACCACTCCGTGAACGCAAAGAAGACATCCCGCTTCTAGCTGAGTTCTTCCTACAAAAAATCACTAAGAAGAACGGTATGGCGAGGATCCACCTCTCCGCAGAAGCAGAAGAGAAGCTCAAGCTACAACCATGGCCAGGCAATGTCCGTGAGCTCGAAAACACCATCACCAGAGCTTGCGCCCTTGCTGATAGTAATCTTTTGCTTCCTGAAGACATTTCTCTTTCTAGGAATATCAAAAACAAAAAGGCAACTATCGGCGCCATCAACACACTTGTCGCATCAGCTCCTTCTGATCAGGCAGAACAATCCGTTCTAGATTGGGTCAATGCCACCATCGCTGAACAAACTCTGCTCCAGCATAACGGCAACCTTGCTCAAGCGGCACAGGCATTAAACATAAAGACAGTAGAGCTACAGAGCCTACTCAGCAGTTAGATTGAAACTACGTTTCACAGCGTTGCGCTTTAGTGCTAGTTCTCTCCATTCATTAACCAGTCTGGACGCCTCGATAACTCCACACCCTGACGGAACTGAGATGTTTTCACCCTGCCAGTGAACGCCTCGTATCGTTACTACTGCATGGAAAACTCCATTATCTAACACCCCGAAAGGTGCGCCAAAGTATTCTGGGCAATCCAGTCTCTGACGCCAATCAATCAACTTCTGCATCGTCTCCTCAGTCCTAGGTAATGGACCTAAGGCTGGAGTAGGATGTAGTCTCTTGATCAATGAATCTATATTACGATCACCATACAAGAACACCTCGATAGGTGTGTGGAAGTGAACCAATGATCCCAGATCTAGAATACTCCGCTCACTCTTAGTCACCATCCCAATATCGGATAACTTAGAAACTAGAGTCTGAGCTACAAATTCATGTTCACGGATTTCCTTTTCATCATAAGCGAACACTGTTCTCTCATCAGCTCTAGCAGTTCCAGCCAGAGCCATCGTTGTTAGCCTACCTTTTCTCACATTAAATAAAACTTCAGGTGTTTCGCCACAGAAGCCCTTGTCACCCTGCACCCATGCATAGGGATAAAACTGATCACCATGGCCACCTAATGAATCTAACAAACTCATCACGTCCCCACTTCTGATCGTTCCCTTTTCCGCTGCTACTGGCACTGATTTTTCTATCTCGCCTTTAAGTATCGCTTCATTGATCTCTGCAAATATTTTACTGAATCCCTCAGGAGTCAGATCCTGCCATTCGATCTCTAGTTGATCAGAGTTTTTGGAGTTCTCAACCTCAACGATCTTGATGATTTTCGACGGAATCTTCCATGGTTTAGCATCACTAAGAGCAAAGTCATTCACGTAAAAAGCAGTCCCACTGTGCGGACAGTCAGCGACTTCCTGAAATGGACCCTGACCAAAAATAATTTGGCCATCAGCTTGTTTCAAAACAGCAAAGTCCTGTGTGGCACTAGTTAACACCTCAGACAATGTCTCTTCTAAACTAAGCATATTTCATTACCTCCTCAATCATTCGCATCGCATCGTAGCTCTTTCTAACATCATGCACTCTATGCAACATACAACCAGATAATCTTGCAAAAGTTGTTAGAGCCACAGTCGCCGCATCACGGTCTTCCGCATCCTCAATCTCTAGAATCCTGCCGATCATAGATTTTCGTGAAACCCCCAGTAATATAGGACGATCATGCACTGTCATTTCAGTTAGAGCATTCATCAGTGTTAAATTATGAGTATCCGTTTTACCAAATCCAATACCGGGATCAAAACAGATCGCATCATGCTCCACTCCAGCATTCGTCAGTGTCTCATAGCGTTCATTGAAAAACGCACGCACTTCACTCACCACATCTGCGTAGTCTGGCTTATCCTGCATCGTCTGAGGCGTCCCCTGCATGTGCATTACTACGATGCCTGCGCCTGTTTCAGCGCAGACTGAAATCATTTCTGGATCAGCCGTGCAGCCACTCACATCGTTAACAATATCAGCTCCAGCCTCGATCGCTTTCCTAGCCACTTCAGCTTTGCTCGTATCGATAGAAATTAACACATCACTCACCTCACGAATCTTCTTTATCACTGGAATCACACGGCTCAGTTCTTCCTCTACAGTGACCTTAGCCGCACCCGGTCTAGTAGATTCTCCACCGATGTCGATAATCTGGGCGCCATCCTGTTGCATTCGTATAGCATGACGCACCGCTTCCTCACCTTCATGCTGTCCACCATCGGAAAACGAATCAGGAGTCGCATTGAGAATCCCCATGATTATTCCATCATGGCGTAGATCTATTGCTCGCCTCCTCGTTTTCCATTGCATAGCCATGATTTAGACTAAGATTTACATTTGGAAAACTCAAAACTTGATCTTAGAGCAAATCAATGGGAAATTACCGCCATGAATCACACAATCAGCAAATTCATTCTCCTTAGTATGAGCTTTATCTCACTGGCTACAGTTTCCTGTGCACAGAAGATGCAAGACAAAGGAGCCCACGTCAGGCTCATGAAAAATGCTGACGGATCTACCACTCAATTTAAACGTGACCTCAACAACACAAGGCTAGAGCAGACTTCCTATATTGAGAAAAAGAATGGTGAAAAGATTGTCCGCACCCGCACTGTGTATCGCCGAGACAAGGACGGACGCCTCCGTAATGGAATTATCGAAGACGGACAGCGCATCAAACTTTACCGCATTATTTATGGCTATGACGCCACAGGTAGACTCATCGCAGAAAACATGTATGATGCTCGTGTTGTGCGTAAGAATGATCCTATTGACCCTACAAAGGAAACTCCAGTGCGAGCACTACGCTACACTTACGACCCACAAGGTAAACGTGGTAGACCAGTTGCCTACGTAGGGGTAAAAGGAAGAACAGCGTCAGAACTCCAAGCATGGCTTAAGAAGAACAAGTTTGAAGACGGCGTCCTGCAGGATGACAACTTACTCATGACGAAGTAACACACGCATATTTTGCGCTCCTCACAGCATCATGCGCTTAGCGTTTATTCAGTGAGGTGTTAAATGTATAGGCATAACCAATCCATTATTATGCCAATAGAAAAACATGACCTAATCCACGAATTCCCTGAGCACAAAGAAATAATTCATCAGCTAAAAATTAGTAACAATCACTTTGCTAAACTATTTGATAAATACCACCAAACAGACAAAGAAGTCCACAGAATCGAAGATAACATCGAGACTCCGGAAGATGTCTATACCAAGAAAGTCAAGACTGATAGATTAGCTCTCAAAGATCAACTGCACACCATGATTCTTGATGCGCAGATTAAAGATGCTTTCTAAAGAACTCATACCTAGCATACCTAGCGTAGTTCATTTCACCTGCGCCATGGTCCTTGCTAGGTAAGACGAGCAGCTTGAAGTCCTTGTTAGCTTTGATCAGCGCATCGGCCACCTGCATCGTCGATGCAGGGTCTACATTTTTATCTATCTCACCCACGGTCAGCATCAGTTTGCCTTGTAATTTATAAGCATTAGTCACATTGGATTGCTCCGCATAATGAGGTCCTATTGGCCAGTCCATCCACTGTTCATTCCACCAGATCTTATCCATTCTGTTGTCATGACAGCCACAGTCGGACACCGCTACCTTGTAGAAATCTCCATGGAATAGTAATGCTCCAGTAGAACTCTGTCCACCAGCAGAACCACCAAAAATCCCTACTCGACTAGTATCCATCTGCGGATACTTCTGTGCAGCAGCCTTGATCCATTTTATCCTGTCTGGAAACCCTGCATCAGCGAGGTTCTTATAACTGAAGTGTGAAAACTCTCTGCAACGTTTGTGCGTCCCTTTTCCATCAATCTGCACCACGATGAATCCACGCATCGTAAGTTCATGCACTCTAATGGACCAACAGCGAAAATATTTCTCTACAAAATGACCGTGTGGGCCTGCATAAATATCCTCTATCACTGGATACTTCTTCGTAGAGTCGAAATTGTGAGGCCTATAGATATTACCCCAGATATCAAATTTCCCGTCTCTATCTTTTGCTACAAATATCTCTGGTGCTGTCCAGCCAGACTTCTTTAACTCGGAGTCATCACAGTGCCCTAGATGCACTAGTTCTTCACCTGTCTGAGTGTCAATCATCTTAAAGGCAGGAGCGATAGCGGCAGTTTGCTGAATATCTATCGCATAGCGATAATCTGCTGAATACTTGAGAGTGTGATTGAAATTAGGCTCGGTAATCTGTGTTAACTTAGAACCATCAAGATTCACCCAATAATGATGCTGATGATAAGGATTCTCTGCCTTATTTTCACCACCTGCGATGAATAGAACACGACGATTCTTCTCGTCCACATGCAACACTTTATGAACCACATACTCACCCTTTGTTATCTGGTTTTTGACTTCACCTGTATTTGCATCGAACAGATACAGATGATCCCAGCCATCACGCTCAGACTTCCATATGATCTCCGAGCTGCTTTCTAGGTCATGTCGGAACCGTGCTCCTTCATGCACAAAGGTGTCACTCTCCTCACGGATCAAAACCTTCTGCGATCTCTTCTCAGCGTCCATTAGGATTACATTG
>CAKZNV010000194.1 GCA_937132085.1 uncultured Rubritalea sp.
GGCTATTTTTCAACTATTGCTGCTCCATTAGCTAGTAATCTAACAACAGAGCTTCCACATTGTAGTCTTAGTAAAACACCTTCATCTCCAGTAGCATTAGGGTCGTAGCTTATTACTGTGCAGCCGGCAGGTAGTTTCAAGTGTGGGTTGCTAGCTAGCAGGGCATCGAGAGTTTGGTAAGGAGATTTATTACCGTTAGAGATTTTAGTGAAATGGGCAACACTGACTGCTTTGGAGAAGCCTATGGCTTGGGTCTTAATTTTGTCATCACTTTTAGAGCATGAAGCTAGAGTGAAAACGAAGAGTAGAGCTACAGATGAGATTAGAATTTGGAATATTTTCATAATGATTTTGGTAGACCAATCTTAGCGATAGTTCTAAGTATTTGTCCATGAAATTTAAACTCATCGCCTTGTTGAGCCTTGCGCTAGGAATCTGTGGTCTCTATGCGAGTTGGCATTGTTATTATGAGCTGAACCCGAGGGTGGAAAGGTTAACGGGTGAGAAAAGTTATGCTGTAAAGACGGATGGAACTAAAGTCGAAATTAAGGGCGTTGAGCAGGCAATAAGGGGGGAGAGGGATAGTGTTGCTAGTATGGCGTTTATGCTTGGAGGTCTCGGTGTTGCGGCTGGTTGCTATGTTGGTAATGAAGGTTTTAAATATGGTTGGGCTGCGGCCGCTGTGTCATTAGTTGCGATGGTTACGGGTATGTTTCTCTCGTTAAATTCACTGTAAAAGCGTAAAAATACAAATTAGTTAAAATTCATAAAAATGTTTAAGTGAACACCTTTTTTATTGACCTTGAACACGCTTTCGTGTCTAGTGTGAATTATCAGAAGCGAGCGACTCTTGGTGATTGTCAGTGAGGGGGCTCAATTATTAATACTACATTTAACATAGAAAATATCATGGCCAAAGAAACAGCAGAAGAAAAGTTAACAGCAGCACGTAAGAAGAATCTCGACCTGGCATTGACTCATATTCAGAAAGAATTTGGTGAAGCGGCGATCATGCGTCTTGGTGATGATCATGTTGTTGATGTTGATGTGATTCCTACTGGAAACTTACTCATTGATAGAGCTCTCGGTGTCGGTGGATTCCCTAGAGGAAGAATCGTAGAGGTTTATGGCCCAGAATCATCTGGTAAGACAACTTTAACGCTCACAGTGATCGCTCAAGCTCAGAAGCTCGGCGGTCTGGCTGCCTTCATTGATGTTGAGCATGCGCTCGACCCACAATACGCTCGTAAGCTTGGTGTGAATCTTGATGACTTGCTCATCTCTCAGCCATCTTCTGGTGAAGAGGCTCTTCAGATTTGTGAAACTCTTGTGCGTTCTAATGCTATCGATGTAGTCGTTCTCGACTCCGTAGCTGCTCTAGTGACTAGACAGGAGCTTGCTGGTGAGATCGGTGATTCCACTGTTGGTGCTCAGGCTAGACTCATGAGTGCTGCGATGCGTAAGCTAACTGGCTTTATCTCTAAGGCTCGCACTGTGTGTATCTTTACTAACCAGATTCGTGAGAAAATTGGCGTAATGTTCGGTAGCCCAGAGACAACTCCGGGTGGTCGTGCATTGAAGTTCTTCTCATCAGTGCGTGTGGATATCCGCAGAATCGGTCAGATCAAATCTACTGACGGTGTGGTGACAGGTAACCGCACAAAGGTGAAAATTGTTAAAAACAAGGTGGCTCCACCATTCACAGAAGCAGAATTCGACATCATGTATGCGGAAGGTATTTCTTCAGTTGGTTCGCTGCTAGATCTAGCGATCGAGTATAACATCGTCCTCAAGCGTGGCTCATGGTTCAGCTATGACGGAAACCAACTCGCTCAAGGCAGAGATGCTGCTAAAGAAGCTCTGAAAGAGAATCTAGAGCTTTACGAAGAACTAGAAGCGAAGGTTAAGGAAGAGCTTAAGAATAAGAAAGGGAAGTAGGTCTGGTTGCAGCCCTGCTCATTGAGTGGATTTGTTGTTAGCGTTAACTATTGCTGATAACAATTCACTTAATACTAAACAGAATACGATGGATCAAAGATCTTCAGAAATTGTAAATATAGGGATGGCTTTTGATGTTCAAGATATCGAAAAAGTAGCCGATATTCTGAATGAACAGAGCATTACCTTGGGGGCTGAAGGGAGTCGTGTTGCTGGGTATTCGTTGGATGTGCCAAGAGTAAGTGAAAAAGAATCGATATCTCTAATTCAAAATTCACATAGCTATAGAACTGGTGATTTACTAGTTTTTCTAGGATGTGCTAATAGCGATGAAAAGTATCCAGAGTGGCTAGAATGGCGTGAAGTATGTTTTAAATTACGGCAGATAACAGGCGAATTGGATTTCTAAGTAGTAAACGAAGAGGATTTCATTTTCATCAATCTTTCACCTTTTCCCTTTGATCTTTCACCTCCTAATTAAACTCCATAAATGCGCTTGGCATTTTTGTGGAAGATAGCGGTTTGCTCATCTGTGGTGTGGGAGCTGAAGTGCTCTCTGACCATGGTGAGCCAGTTTGGTAAGTTTGAGGTGAGATTGCAGACTGGCCAGTCAGAGCCGATCAGGATGCGATCTGCTCCGAAGGTTTCGACAGTTGTCTCTAGCCATGGGGTGAGGTTTTTTAATGTGGCTTGCTCTGGAGTTGGGCAACTAGCGATGATGCCTGAGACCTTGCAGACCACATTGGGTAGTGAGGCTATTTTTGCTAAGCCTAGTTTCCAGTCATTGAGTCTTGCTGGATCAATATCAGGTCCGCCGCAGTGATCTAACACAAATTGATTTTCTGGGCAGGCCTTGATGAGTTGGTAGGCTATCTCGTGTTGGCTTTGGTTAAAGCAGAGGTCGAATGGTAGCTCATAGCTCGCTAGACTGCGGATGTTTTCTCTGAATGCTGAGCTTTGGGATGTTTCGTCTGGCATTACGTGGAGCACGCGTCTTAGTCCGACTGTCGAATCTGTTAGAGTTGCTTCGAGTGTGTGTTGGAAGTCTACATTCTCAGGTCTACAGGCTGCAATGACTCCGACGAGTGGGTTGTTAGATTGAGCTGCGAGGTTTGAAAAGAAGGCGGCTTCATCTGGGATCTGAGATTCTGCTACATCCACTTCCATGAAGATGCTACCTGCGATACCGTGACCTTCTGTTAGCTTAGTATAGTCCTCTAGTTTGAAATCTTTATTAAGAGCTGGGACGTCTGCGCACCAATCGTAGGCGAATTCGTCTTGGTAAATGAGGTGGAGGTGGGTGTCAGTGATCGGGATCATGGTGGTGCAGTGAATTAGTGAATGGGTAAATAAGTTTCCGGTTCTCTAAATTGCTAGTCAGCTACATAGCTAACTAGCTTTCCCCTTTGACCTTTTCCCTTTGACCTACTGATAAGTTGGCTTCTTGTGTGCGGTGAAGAACTTGTCTGTGTTAGCCATCATTTTGTCTGGGTTGCCAGGGAATGGTGTGGAGTCTGGAGGACGTGGGATGTTTCTGCCGATCGTTGCGTCTTCTGGTTGGCTATTAGCAATGCTGACGGTAGTTCCTTGTCTAACAAGTCTGTAGAATTTAGGTGCTACGTTTTTGTGCATACGGAGGCATCCGTGTGATGCAGGAAATGGTTTCATCCAGCCAGTGTGGAAGCCATAAGCAGGCTTGAATTCACACCAATAAGGCATTGGAGTTCCTTTGAATCCCCAGCCACCTGGTTTTTTGCGGAGGTAACAAGGCATGACATTGTTGCCGTTGGTGCAGTAGCCGTGAGTGTAGGCACGGTGTTTGTGTTCTTTTTTGAAAATACGGAAGGTTCCTTTTGGGGTGGGGTTCTTGGCTGTTCCTACAGTGACTGGCATGATAAGTAGAGGCTTGTTGCCTTCCATCACATACGCGAGTTTGTTTTTTATGGAGACTTTAACTCTAACATTTGAAGGGTTGGTAGGGAGTGTCGCTGGGCGGTTATAGGCTTCGTATGCAGCTTGTGACTGAGATCCACCAGGAGCACATGAGCTGAGTATAGCGCAAGCTGTTATGGCGATAGAGGTGAGTAGGGTGTTTATTAATTTCATAGCCCTTATAAACTGTCAAATTGGGGGGAAGTTTCAAGACTCAAAGTATCAAGTTTCAAGTTGTAGGCTCTGGAGCCTCGGTTAAGTTTCAACTATTCAGCGGTTTTTTGGCCGTTGAGTAGGCAGTCGCCGACTGAAATCCCTCCTCTGTAGTTGCCTATGAATTGTAGGCCAGGGTGATTGCTTTCGATGTTCTCTAGCTCATCGAGAACTTCTTGGTGATGCTGGGTGACTTGCGGGATGGCTTTTGGCCAAACGTTTAACATACTGAATATTGGGTCGCCTGTGATTCCTAGGATTGAGCGGAGTTCTTTCATTGCCACAGCAGTCATCTCTTCTTTGTCGAGCAATGCGTATTCTGGTGTGCGAGATCCGCCTAGCATGACATTGATCGCTACGCATCCATCTGGAGCTCTGTTAGAGAATAGAGTGGAAGTGAATAGCGCTCCTAGGATGGAACAGTTTTCAGGAAGTCCAGCAAGCATACCGAAGCCATCGAGAGCGTGTTCGATTTGCTCTTTCTTGAAGCCTAGTAGAAGGCTAGCCACTGGTGGGTGAGGGATGGAGCTAGTCTTGGGAAAATGGATGTCTGCTGGTAAGTCTAGTTTTTCTAGCTTATGTGCTGGGATCGCTACGATGATGCGGTCAAAGTTTTCGTTTTCATAACTCCAGCTGTCTGCTGTTCTTGAAATCTTGCCTGGTTTGACTCCTAGTTTGATTGATCCTTCAGGTAGCTTGTTGGCGAATCCATCTGGAATGCTCTGCATGCCATCTTTGAAGGAAATGATATCTCTGGTGGCTAGTCTGTTAGGATCGGGAGTGCGTTTGAGTTTCTTCTTTAGCTTGATGAAGCCTTTGATGATAGAGTCGTATTCGTTGACTAAATTATAAAGTCTAGGGAAGGCGTGACGGAATGATAGCTTGTCGGCATCGCCTGCGTAGATTCCGTTTACGAATGGCCCAGCCGCGTAGTCTAACATTTCCTGGCCCAGTCTGTGGCGGACAAAGTCAGCGAACGATTGCTCGGCCATGTCAGGTGACTTTTTGATGAACGGTTCTCTGAGTAAACGTAACTTGCCACGGAGGCTGATCGCTTTACTTGAGAATAAGTTCTTAGGCGAAGAGGGTAGCTCGATCGGCTTTCCGCCTCGGATAACAAAGCGTTTTCCAGAAGAATGATCCGCTTTTAGGAGTTGGTCAGTTAGGCCTAACTCGTGTAATAGTTTGGACACTCTTGCGTCATTTAGCAAAAGAGTGTTTGGGCCATGCTCGATGATGAAGCCCTCGGAGTGAGTGGTCCGCATCGCTCCGCCGACGTGGTCAGAGGATTCGAATACAGTGACAGTATGCCCTTTTTTATGAAGGGCGTAGGCTGCGCTGAGTCCACTGATGCCAGCACCGATGATGGCGATGTTTTGCTTGATAGCTTAGTTGTTACTTGTAGTTGGTGATGGTCTCAACGAGTGTAGCCATGTTCTCAGGCTTAGCGCTCGGTAGGATTCCATGACCAAGGTTGAATATGTGACCAGTCTTGCCTTTCATTGAGTCGAGCACGCGAGTTGCTTCGATCTGGACTCTTTCAGAAGTTCCATCGAGGATAGATGGATCGAGGTTTCCTTGAACAGCAATGTTCGCAGGGAGTGAATCACGGAATGATGGAAGATCTACCGTCCAATCAACGCTGAGGCATTTAGCGCCAGCTCCGATGAGAGTGCTAGCATGATGAGCCATTCCCTTAGCGAAGATGATCACTGGGAAATCAGCAGGGAGTGCAGCGATTACGCGGCGCATCCATTTGACTGACATTTCCTCGTAGTCACGAGCTGAGCAGAAGGCACCAGCTGAGTCAAACATCTGTAGAGCATCAGCTCCGTTCTCGATCTGGTGTAGGAAGAGGTCGATGAGTGAGGTGGAAATTTTCTCCATGAGTTTCTCGAAGAGTGGGCGGTCTTCGTAGAACATGTTTTTCAGGCTAGAGCAGTTCTTGAGAGAGCCGCCTTCAGTCATGTAAGCAGCAAGTGTCCATGGTGAACCACCAAATCCGAGGAGAGTTTTCTCTTCGCCGATGACTCCACGGATAGAGCGAAGTGCTGCACCCATGTAGGAAAGTTTTTCAGCAGTGTCCTTTTCATCGAGAGCGTCGACGTGTTTTTCGTTTTCGATCACGAAGTCCATACCGATGCCGCCGCCATCACGGAAGTGGTATGGCTGGCCCATTGCTTCAGGGATCACGAGAATGTCTGAGAAGAGGATGGCTGCATCGAGGTCATAGCGGCGTAGTGGCTGCATAGTTACTTCAGTTGCTAGCTCTGGAGACTTCACCATTTCAGTGAATGAGTAGGATTCTTTTAGCTTACGATATTCTGGTAAATAACGTCCAGCTTGGCGCATCACCCAGACTGGAGGGCGATCAAGTGGTTGACAATTTATCGCGGCTAAAAATCTCTCTCTGCTATTCATGCGCTTTCCATAC
>CAKZNV010000195.1 GCA_937132085.1 uncultured Rubritalea sp.
TACATCACTTAGCTGTTTTTTCTTCCTATTGGGTAGAAACTTTATACACTCAAATCTAAACTAAAAGCAACTTGTGAGTCGTAGTTACCCAACCACGGACGGCGCTTGTTAGTAAAGCATTTCACACGACTAAACCATTAATCTATAGTCCAAATTCGGCCTCTCCTCAGTGGCTGATTTGCTAGGACGTTCTACTAAAAACATGACCACTAATAGTATCAGTAAGCTATATGCGATTGGTGAAGCATCTCCTAAATTAGTAATCAGTTGGGCTGAACACATGATTTCCTCTGACGTTTACACTGATAGTTTAGCTGTTGTTGCAGGGTATTCAGAAGATTTAGCCGACAAAGATCCTGATGAGTTCTATTCTGATTTCCACTCAGCCCTTTCCGAACTAGGGCATGATGCACTCATATTTCCGCCATCGGATCAAAGAGCTAAGCAAGTCTGTGAGGCATACCTAGATGGAGACATTCTTGCAGACCGAGCACTTATTCTACTCTATGAACTGTGGAGAGAGATGACTTACAACATTAAGACTGAATCTGGAGATCTAGTTTATCCCTTTATGGAGCTTAGCGATAATTTATTATACCTTGAAGATAATCACTTCCCCATCACCGAAAAATTTTCCGATATGACAGAATCAAACTGGAAAAGTTATTTTGACAAAGAAGTTCAAAGCTTTTTAAATGATCTACATACAAAAATGCAGAACCCCTACGCTAGCTTTTCATCGGAGCGGTAGCGGAGCATGGAAATTAGCGGTTATTGACCAACAAATCACTGTAGCCGGTCACCACGCTGTCGGTTTGTTAAGCTTTTTCACACAACTACAATCTCAACACCTTCGTCCAAGCTCGCTCTCTCCACGGGGGCGGCTATGCTAGGGTGTTAGACTAAAAAAATCAAACACACTTCACATATGCCACGAATATTTAAAGACTTTGATCTCTCATCGTTCTGGGAGGACTCTCGACACGCGAAAGAGAACTATGTCGACTCATCTCCGACACCTGAAGTAATTGAAGGCATCGAGCAACAGCTTGGATACAAGTTGCCTGCTGCATATATTCAACTAGCAATGACACAGAACGGAGGCTTCCCCAAAAACACCAATCACCGCACTGATGAACCAACATCATGGTCAAATGATCATATCGCTATCACTGGCATCTATTCTATAGGCAGTAACAAGCTCTATTCTTTGTGCGGTGAGACCTTTAATTCAAAGTTCTGGGAGGAGGAATGGGACTTTCCAGCTATCGGAGTTTATTTCGCTGACTGTCCTTCCGGAGGACATGATATGATAGCCCTCGACTACCGGAAGTGTGGTCGAGCAGGAGAACCTGAAGTAGTCCATGTTGATCAGGAAGATGATTATCGAATTACTAAGCTCGCAGGAAGCTTTGAAGATTTCATTCGTGGACTTGAGTCTGACGATGCATTTCGCGGAAATGAACCCGAGATAGAAAGAATTCTCTGCGAGGACGACGTAGATTCTCTTAATCAGCTAATATCATCAGGCATTGATCTAGAAGAGACAGATCAGTATGACCGCACACTGATCGAGAATGCCGCAATTAAGAATAGCTCGAAGGTAATTGAGGCTTTAGCGGCAGCAGGATCTTGTTTACGAGAGTCACTTGCTCTAGCAGAACAGAATTTTGAGTTTTTTCCTGAGCATGAAGCATCCGTTAAAATACTAAAAAATCTAACCAATGAAAAAGGCTAAATACTCTCAGCTGTCCAAACAAGGACGGCGCTTGTTAGCCTAGTTTTTACACAAAGATGATAAGACTTCATATCATAAAATCAACATACCTGAACCATCATATGAGCTCCTTCTGAATCACAAACTATCAATAAATCTCCACAAAAATATACTTGTAAAACAGCCTAGCACAACCAGACTGCAACTAATTAATACCTATGTTGCTATGAAGAAAGCCCTCAACCTAATTTCAAACCAAAGCCGTCAGCTGAATATTAGCTAACCGACGACTAATAAGACTGTTCGGCTAAAAATAACATATTCTATGAAACATCTAATCATACTTTTCCTCATGCTGCTATCTGGCTATGTATCAGCAGACATTTTAACCAGTGGAATCAAAATCGATGTAGCACGAGTAGCTATGGAAAAAGCTGGCTATAAGAAAAGTGGATTAGATTGGGCAGTTAGAGACAGATCCCATTCTTTAGATTTCTGGAGTGTTAGTGGAGGCACATTAGTTGCTCTATATTCTAAGAAATCTAATGAGATAATCAGCTTCTCTTATAATCTATCAGATGAGCGACCTAAGTCGCTAAGGAAAGAATTTGATTTTGGAGTAATTAGTTTTGACACAGTAACAAAGCAAATGACCATTCAAACGAAACCCGAACCCCAAGCTAAGCCAATAGAACAAAAACTGCCTAGTATCAAGCTGGAAGTGCAACACTAGTCAGTTTTTCTAGCATCTCTAATGGTGTCTGGTATCCGTATCTTT
>CAKZNV010000196.1 GCA_937132085.1 uncultured Rubritalea sp.
CGCCTGAATTGTCTGCTGACCATGAAGCGGAATTGGTGTGTTAATATGGACAGCATCGATATCTGGATCAGCGAGTAAATCTTCATATGATGTGTATCGTTTCTCGACACCATACTTATCGCCGACTTCATTGAGTGAGTCTTCGTTACGTTGACAAACTGCCGCCATCTCAGCAGAGGGGTGTAGCTTATATATAGGAATAAACTCAGCTCCAAAGCCTAGTCCAATAATGCCAATTCTGATAGCGGGATCTGTTTGAGTGCTCATATAGAAACTATACTAGAGCAACATTTCTTAAATTTCTTGGTTGATGCAGTCTTTTTTTATGACGAAAGAGACAAACTCAGACATTGACAAGCATGTTATTATATAGAAATGAATAGTAATAATGACATTCAGAAGCGCAGAAAATCATGGCTAAATGAGATCGACCCTTACAGAGGCTTCGAGCAATTTTTTGATTATTTACCAGGGGTTTCCATTTTTGCTAAAGATAGAGATTGTGTGTTTATGCGTGGCAATAAGTCCTTTCTACAACGATTTGACCTTAAGGAGGAAAGCGAATTAATAGGAAAAACTGATCATGATTTTGTTCCCTCCGTGATGGTTGAACATTTCCGTAATCATGATCTAGAAGTCATGGCTGAAGCACAACCGAAATTAAACATCATCGAAACCTTCTTTAATCGGCAAGGACTACCAGATTGGTTTCTAACACATAAGCTACCTATTTTCTCCAAGGATAACAAAGTGATCGGCATTATGGGCATTACTAAAAGTCATAAAGTCAAAGAAGGCTTCGATGGTGGGCACTCTTATGAGCGCTTAGCTCCAGCCATCGAATACCTTAGAGCTCACTTCAGAGAACGAATTGATATCGAAGAACTGGCAGGCTTAACGAGTCTTTCTCTCCGCCAATTCGACCGTGTTTTCAAAGAATACTACGGCTTAACTCCTCAGAAATTCCTGATCAAAACCCGCGTTCAAGCAGCTTGTGAAGCCCTCAGAAGAGAAGACGTCGATCTAGCTAATTTGGCCATCGACTTAGGCTTCTACGATCAAAGTTCCTTCACTCTACATTTTCGTCGCAACATGGGGATCACTCCAGGCAAATTTCGCAAAGAAATTATTTCACCCTCCTAAAAATGAAAACGTTTAATTTATCATCAACCCAAGACAATGGCATCAGCGCAGTTATCTGTGACATTGGTGCACGCTTGCTAGAGCTTAATGTTCCTCAAGAAAACGGATCCTTTGTTGACCTCATCACAGGACCATCAACAGAATCAGAAATCGTCAACGACCAATGTTTCATGGGCGCTAGCGTGGGGCGTTTTGGTAATCGTGTGTCTGATGGAACCTATCAATTTAATGGAAAAACTCATCAATTAACCATCAATGATGGAGTGAATCATCTCCATGGAGGCGAAGGTCTACATCAAAGAACTTGGGAGTTAGTCGAGCAGAGCGAACATTCCGTAACACTATCGATCAAGAGCGACGCAGGAGAAGATGGTTACCCTGGAAATGTGTGTATACAAGCCAAATACACAATCTCTGAAGTAGACACATTACAAGTCGAATACAGCGCTACTACTGATGAATCCACACCGATAAACATAGTCCAACACGCTTACTGGAATCTAACAGGAGATCCGAAACAGAGCATTGAAAATCACGTTTTACAATCAGAGAACTTAAGCGCTTATTTAGAAATAAATGAGACTATGATTCCTACCGGCAAAGTAGCAAATGCAAGTAATACTCCTTTTGATTTCTCTGCAGCTAAATCGTTAAGGGATGGCTTAGCTAGCCAACATACTCAGCTAGAACTAGCTGGAGGATACGATCACTGTCTAGTCTTCTCAGAGGAAATAAACAGCTCAGTTTCTAACAGCTTAACCCTAACAGACCCTCTATCAAACCGTAGCCTAACGATAAAAACGAACATGCCAGCAGTGCAGCTCTATTCAGGAAACTTCTTAGATGGATCACAATCCGGTAAACAGAGCACAATCAACTATCGCACTGGACTCTGCATAGAAACTCAACACTACCCAGACGCTATGAACCACTCACACTTTCCATCTGCTATTTTAAATCCAGACGAAATTTACCAACATACGATAGAATACATTTTTCAGTAAGCCGGATGGTGAATCATTACGAACAAAGGCAATACAAGAAAGAGAATTAAAACTAAAAAAAAAGCTATCAGCTCATTTAGAGCCGATAGCTTGTTTAAAAATGTTTGCGCTTAGATTACTACTTGCGACGGCGCAAGATAAGAGCTAGGCCACCTAGCCCGAGTAAAGCAGTGCTGCTAGGCTCAGGGACTGTGTCAGCACCGAGTGCGAAGCTTGATCCAACTTCTGCTCCAGATAACACGTTGTCGTAAATACGGAATTCGTTGATTGAACCCACGTAGTCTGGATCACCTGTGAATACTCCGTGACCGATTCTTGCGTGGGTCAATCCTAATCCAGCTAAAGTATGAGAACCAATGGCTACTGAACCAACTAGATTACCGTCCAGATAAGTTGTTAGTGTGGTGCCGTCAACAGTGACTGCAAAATGATGCTCAGATGTGTCCGTGACTGGCGTGCCATTGAATCCTGCTGAGTTGGTGAAGCCGACGTTAGTTATTTCAGCACGGTATGCTGTATCAGCAGCTCTGTTAGGCTGCAAAAGTAAGTAACTTGAGCCAGTTCCACCACCTTCAGCACCGAATCCAAATGCACTAAAAAATCCTGCGTTATTCGGAGTAACTGTGCCCCAATATTCGATAGTAACCTCTGAGAAAGAAGCTATATTGAGAGTTGCTCCACTAAGGTCAACCCATTCATCTGCTCCATCCATTACGAGTTGTCCACCTGCAAAGGTAGTGCCTGCGGTTGCTGTTCCATCTAGTGAGCCAATAGAGTCTGTGGCATCAGTATCAAAGCTATAGCGGTGAATGAGTGCAGCGTTAGAAATAGCCGCAAACCCGAGGCTCGCGGTCAAAGTAGTTAATAGTGTTTTTTTCATATTCGTTTATAGTGTTTTTAGTTTATTGCAGTGATTAAGATAAATCCCTAATCACCACTTAAGTAAGAAAATCATAAACTGAAGTGAGCTCGTATTCTTGGATTAATTAGACCTTTTTTATGTTATAAAAGACATCAACACTAAAATATAGAGTAAATCGACATCCTTAGCCAATAATTCACTCCTTCAAGAACCCCGCTTTATATAGGTAATTTAGCTGATGAACTAGCAATGCTAAGTTATCAACTACGGTCTGACTATAGGTTCTGCCATCAGTCGTATCCACTCCATGCTGTGGGTCATACTCCCTTAAAGCCTCTAGGATGGGATCAGTATGATCGAATACCTCTATGATCGCATATTCTAGTCGTCCAGTCTCTGCTACAGCTCTAAGCAATGGAGGTATCCAGCCTCTATCAGAACTCTGACAACCACGAGTGGTGGGAACAGAAGCATGAAACAAATTAAATTCTTCACTATTTGCGATCTCGTTTATGAGCTCCGCATTGGTTTCAAGTGACAAGTCACCATCACCACAATGCGCAGCATCAACGAGCGTTTTGAAGAAAGGTCTTCTTGCTATTTTATTGAGCCCAGAAACAACAGGTTGGATTTTAGGGATACTAGTAAAAGTATTCATTTCTCCAGGTCTTAGGAACTCTAGGTTCCAGCTCTCGATAGATGAATTTTCGAGTTCAGCCTCCTTATAGACTCTACTGTGCACCTGTATCACTTGATCTACACGAGCCAG
>CAKZNV010000197.1 GCA_937132085.1 uncultured Rubritalea sp.
TACAAGTATTAGCCCCACCCCCATCAGGAGTATAAATTCATGAAAAAAAGAATAACCATCTGGTCCCCACCGCTCTAATTTATCTCAGTAATGAATCTACAAATGCATCATATTCTGATTTCGACCGAATTCGATGTATTCTCTTATCAGAATATTCATCCATAAATTTAGGATAGCTTTCTTGAATAGTTCCAATACGCTTCCATCCATGAATAATGCCTGACAAGGCTATCTTAAATGGCATTCGATTTTCTGTCCAAGATGATTTACGAAATAACCACCAGCCTAAATTACGCTTACTCAATCGATACATCACTTTAGCTTTTGGAGGATCTATCCAAACAATAGACGTAGCTCTTGACCACACTTCAGCTCTGTTCCCTACAAAATTGCCATCCAGAACCCACTCATCATCGTCCAGAGGTAATTGATCAATAACCTCACGATCAGATGCTATCCCCCAATCCTTGTTCCAATAGAGATTATCCGTATCAATATGAGGCACTGATCGCAACTTTGACACTTTCCGAGCCAAGGTCGATTTACCAGAACCACTACAACCAACTATGAGATAACGTGACATATATTTGAGAACTTTTTCAGAGGATAATTTATACACTCTAAATGGATCAATTCGACTGTGATTCCAAGCATTGTAATAGGTCATTTTCTTTAGACTAGTTCCAACTAAGGACAACATACTCACATCTTCTTCACCCCAATCACTAAACCTAGCAAATGCGAACTCATTGCAATTAAAGGCAACATAACTAGTAATATACGCTCCATTGTCGAGCACTGCTAAATAATGATTCACCAGCTTATTCCCTATGTCCATTTTAAAGTAGATTAAGTTTTTAAGAGTCAAACCTAAGTATAATTCTTCGGAAATAGGTTCTCCTGAAAGGTCATGTAAAAACTCTACATCTCTAGTCTTCGCTGTTCTCTGGTAATCTTGATTTGGGTAACATAGGTAAAGAGTATCACCGCTTACAAACTCGATACCAAACGATTCATAATAGGCTCCCTCCCCTCCATCATGGGTGCCAAGAAGTCTCTTAATAGGAATATTGAGAACCTGCTCACTAGGCAAATTAGGTTCAATCTTCTCATGAGGTTTAGTAAGCATATTTTGAATAACGTCCTAGTATTGCCACCCTTGATAGCATAACGACCGTGAACTTTTGTTTAGTAGTTACAGTTGGGTGAAATTTCATACGATCAGTGGCCTTGTAGAAATCTTTACTGGTATTTGGATAGATCCTTTAAGAGTGACTTTGTTGCTTCTTCCACATTACCATAGATACCTTGTTGAGCTAGAGCAAATTCGTCATCTATTCCGCAGAGAAAATCCATATCCTTTGGAACATCGTAGTCTTGCTGAATCCAAAATCCTTCTAGAAATCGTGTGAACCTCTGTGCTCTTTCTGGATGAAGCTTTAGGACATGATAGATTCTGCCCATTACTATTCTCATCGCTTTGATCTCATCGCTTTGATCTCATCACATTGATCGATAAGATTACTGAGAAGTCTTATTAAATCCTTGGAGGAAGCCCCTCCAGCCATAGATACGTTGGCTAAGTCATCATCGTAATCGCATTGAGAAAGTGTTTGGTCTGCCCAATTGATAATCTCCGAAGACTCAACTACTCCAGCTTCAAGAGCCAGCTTCAGTTCATACGCTTGTTGGGAGTGTGGTCGCATTATATTTAGATTGGATTTCATGGCTAAAACTCATCATGAGGCTATGCTTGGCTTAAAAAGTATGATGAGTTTAGGGTTTTTCATTTGGTAACTAGTGGAGCCTATGAGCTCTCTCCTCTGGTAGGATCTTGAAGTAAATAATACACCTCTTCCATAAAGTAAAAAAGAACCAAGCAAACGGCAGCCAAAATAAAGCTGAGGCGGCTTCTGTTAAGTCCAATCCATGCCAATCTTGCGAGATGGCTAATCCCCTGAAACCTAAGTTAGAATAGAAGTAAGAGCTAACTAGACTTGAGAATACAAATGGAATGAGTGTAGCGAACAGAACGATAAACTCACGTTTTGTTTTAGGCCGGCGTTTTGGACGACGTTTCATTTTAGTAGTGGTTCCTCGCACAAATCTTCTTAAAGCTTAATAAGTGTGGCTCTTCCAGTTTGATACTAAGCAAAGTTATTTGATTGGTCCGATGTCCATTCCATCATACGAATTGATCTTATGTTTAGCTGCAAGTAGATAGAATGTATTGTTTCGTTGATCTAAAGTTTGTGGGGTATGAACCTCCTCTTTTTCTAAATGTAGCCACCAAAGTGGTGGACCATCCTGATCTTCTGCGTCTGATTGGTAAAGGTCTACGAAGCGGTAGCCTTCTGACACTAGTTGATCACGAATTGGCTCAAGAGATTTTGGTTCAGAATTAGTGAAGAAGTAGCCCCACAGCATAGGTTCCTTCATGTCCCACGGGGTCTTCTCAGTTATATTTGCAAACATATCTTCTAATTGATCGATCGTAATAGTCTTTCCTGGAATAACTTCGTTCATTTTGTTTGTTTCTGGTTTCGCTGTTGTGCTTATTTCCTCTGTTTGTTTTTCTTGGCATCCCATCAGAAAAAGGGCGATGATAAATGTAATACGTTTCATTATTGAGTTAGATTCTATGGCTGTAGCTAATCGTGAGCCATGCCTTGGTTAAAGATCATGACTGAGCTTAGTTTTCTTGATCCCAATGTGATGGTATGTTCAGGGAAGGGATCTGTCAATTGATCGGTTTAGAGATATCTGATCACGAATGCGTCTATCACGTCTTGAAAAGGAGGGGAAGCAATGAAGTAAAGTCCAAACAAGACGATTGGTCACGTAACGAACCCGAAAGTTGGTGGACTTGTGAAGTGACATATAGAACTGCATAGGGTGGTGAGGCGGTGCAGGCATCTTCTCAACTCCTACAATATAACGACTCCCCATCTCTTTAATCCCTATGAGTTTAATACTCGATTCGCCAGATCGGGTTGACTCATAGAACCGCTCCGCATATCTATCGCCTACCAAATCATCTGGACAAAAAATCCATACACGCCCTAAAACCACTCGAACACAATCTTGCGAGATCCATAAAAAATCGGTGGGTTTTCCGTTATCCGAGGCGAACTTGCGAAAAGATCGTATGGCATCTTCGAATGGAGGTCGAGCGTCTTTCATTTTTAGCTTAACAGTATTATTGACGCAATTCACTACTGCATCGTGTTCTGCACTTATTTTTGAGAGTAAGACTCCTTCAGCTTCTTAAGATCATAGCGAATTACTCCTCCTATTCCATAATTCTGAATTGAACTACCGTTCAAAGGCGACACAAACCGGCTGAGATATAGATAGCCTTCAAAATCTTTCTCCACCGCGATCTCTCCTGATCCGGTATCAATCTTCTTCTTTACCCAAACACGTATTACAAACTCCCCTTTAGCATTAGTCATGCCTGCAAACACTGGGGCTAAAGTCATCTCCTTAGCTCCAATAGATAACGGATAATTTACTACAGGTGCGCCGGCATTCCCATCTACTAAAAGCCCCGAAATCAAATACGACTTAGGTGAGCTTGATGTTGCTGAAACTTTAACAGACCTGAGGTATACTAATGATCCTCCAACCGGTGCTTTGACCTTACCTGTGATAGAAAAATCGATTTTCTGAGTCACTTTCACTCCAACTGATTCCATTTCAGGAGGCTCAGCTGAGACAGCAAATGGAATCAGGAAACCAGCTGTGATAATGAAGATTGTGGACTTTACTAGAATACTGATAATAAATTTCATAAGTGTGTTGATACTATAGTTATACTCTCACTCGAGTAAAGAGATTGTAAATTTTAGCAGAACGTCCTAGCACATCTATCGTATCCGAGGTAGCAATACTGCGTTAGTGAGTTGGTGATTAATAATCATTAAAACTTCGGTTTAAGGACGTGTCTACGATTAGATTACTAAGTATTGTTAGGGTTTGCCAATATCTACTCCGTTTGACTCTATCTTGTCTAACAGAGCCTTCAATGCTGAAATCCATATCTGCTTACTTCTTTGGCCATGCATTCCCTTAGGCAGACGCTCATACCAAGCTTGCCAATAGTGCTCTAGAGTCACACCTGGCCTCATTTTAGAACCGTGATTCTTAATCGAAAAATATTCTAAAGCCTCCTGCACTTGCTCGACGGAGATGAATTGTAATTGATTACCTCCTGCAACGACGAAGTAAACCCATGAGTCTAGTAGATTATCCTTCGGTCGTTCAGTTGGACTTCCATGACCACACTGATATCCAGTCATGAAGTCTACATGCTTCTGAGGATCGAGTTTTTCTTTCCAGTATCTAGCCATGAAATGTTTGCCTATCGGTCTAGCTCGTCTATCGTATCCAAGATAGAGGCATTTCGTTTGTGGGTTGGTGATTAATAATCATTGAAACTTCAGGATTTGGGCGTGGATATGATTAGGGTAATGAGAATTGTTAGGTAATTTTTTCCAATGTATAAAGACCCACTTCCTCTGCCCATTTTTTAAGTAGATTCTTGTGACTACAGTCCAATAGGTAGAACACATTTGTGTCGTCCCACCCTTCAAAATAAACCATCTTCAACTGAGGTAAAACTACCGAATACCTCTGAGAGGAAGTTGGATGCAGGTAGTCTATTAAAGCTTGGCTTGATGTGAAATCACGAAATTTATAAAAGTTCCGTCGGTTACCTCGTCTGACAAAATGTAAAACCTCAGTGCTCTGTATAATCTTATCATTGAACAGCTCAAAGAGTCTATTCCTTCGCTTCTGCTCCTCTTCCGTAACAGTAGAAAGTAAGTCCTCAGCTTCATCACAAGATAACCAATGGTTGAATACCGAAACAGCTAAATACTGGTATAAGGGTGTTTCGTCCACAGCCTCAAGCTTGGCTAAATCAGGAAATAAATTCCTGAGGTTTTCTTGCCTAGCTCGACATACATTGATAAATTTATTCATACTTAAAGTCTTAGTATAGCCAACTCATCGAGAGATCGATAGTGGACTTTTGTTTAATGGTTTGTTTATGCAAAGCTATACTAACAGTTGCCGTCTGGGAGGGCTACTGAGGATTGTTCGCTTTTTTATAGTTCTGAAGTAGACAGGAAAGCCGTATTTCGTTTTGTTCATCTTTTACTGACCCAGCTATTGATCCTTCAATTTGGACTATCTTAAAACCCTCTTCTAGGATGAATACTTCTCCCTGCGATAAATTGAATTCTTGGTTTCCAAACATAGTTTTGTTCTGGCCAATTCTGCACTTCCAATCTTCTCCAGTTCCAGGTTTTACCTTCATCCACCATTCTGTCCCGACACCTTTTGACGATCCATCAGTCCCAGCCCGAATCTCAGAATCAGTCACGTAATCGAAAGTTGGTAACAAGATAAATCTCAGAGTCTTATTTTGTGAGCCATAAAATGACTGGGGAATAGTTTCAAGGTAACCAAAGCCTATGCTAGTTAGTTGCGAATTTTCACAACTAGCCAATGAGAGAATGGCAATGGCATAAATAATAATTTTCATTTGTTTGCTGACAATATTTTCAATCGTCACTTCGTTCATATTTAACTGACGACATTAATTTAGATAACGGACATGACACTACCCCATTGAGGTTTTGTAATTTATTATTAGCCGATCAATCATTTTGGCAAGTTCTATTTCGTATGTTTGAGGTGCGTTAATTTCTTGGACCACGATTTAACCTAATGAATACTGACACCATGAAACCACGCAAGCGTTACACTG
>CAKZNV010000198.1 GCA_937132085.1 uncultured Rubritalea sp.
GAGTTAGAGGATGGTGAGGACTTTGTTCCGACTAAGAAAGGCATCGTCTTTGGCCACCATTTTACGTCAATCGCAGGCACAGGACCGATTGTAGGACCTGCGCTTGCTGTGATGTGGGGCTGGGTTCCGGCCTTGTTGTGGGTGTTGTTTGGCTCAATTTTTGTCGGTGCAGTGCATGACTTCGGAGCCTTGATCGTCTCTATGCGTAACAAAGGGCAGACCGTAGGTGATGTTGCTGGTAAGGTGATTTCCACACGTGTCCGCTTTCTGTTTCTGCTAATCTTGTTCATGGCATTGACCATGGTATTGGCCATTTTTGGATTAGTGATTGCTAAGGTTTTCGCCATTTATCCGCAGGCTATCTTTCCTTGTGTGATTCAGATTCCTCTGGCTCTTATCATCGGTTTCTTAGTTCACAAGAAGGGGATTAGCATTCTTGTGCCTTCGATCATAGCGCTCGTCTTAATGTATCTCTCTGTGATTTATGGTGATGCTAGTGTCTTACACAGTTTTAATGAAACTCTCTCTAGTTGGCCAGTGATGACCTGGGTTGGAGTGCTGTTAGTCTATTCTTACATAGCTTCTGTGCTACCTGTCTGGACCTTGCTCCAGCCTCGCGATTACATTAATTCTCTTCAGCTAATCTCTGCACTTATTCTAGTGGTAGTAGGTTTAGTCTATGCTGGGATCTTTGGCGGTGCAGAGGTAAATGGAGTGCGTCCTGCTCTCGAAATCGTGGCGCCTGCTGTTGAGCAAAATGTGACAGCAAAGCAACTGCCGCTTATTTTTCCCTTCCTGTTTGTAACGATCGCCTGTGGTGCTGTGTCTGGTTTTCATTGTCTTGTTTCATCTGGCACTTCATCGAAGCAGCTTAAGTGCGAGACTGATGCTAAATTCGTAGGCTATGGGTCTATGCTGACTGAAGGTTTTTTAGCGGTCTTAGTCATCCTCGCTTGTGTGGCTGGTCTTGGTCTTGGCGCCAATGTTGATGGTGAGATTCTTACAGGAGTTGATGCTTGGAATACGAAGTATGCTGATTGGAATAGCTCAAAGGGACTTCCTGCCAAGATTGCTGCATTTGTTACTGGAGCAGGTAATTTTCTTACTTCGTTAGGCTTAAGTCGTGGCTTCTCACAGGCGCTGATGGGAGTCTTTGTCGCTTCCTTTGCTGCCACCACACTCGACACCGCTTGCCGACTCCAGCGTTATGTTATGCAGGAATTGATTGGTTGTTTTGTCTACAAAGATAAACTTCATAAGCTCAAACCACACCCACTGACTAACAAACATTTTGTCACTATTGTCGCCATCACACTAGCTTACTTTATGGCTAATCTTCCATCCACTCCAGGTGGAGCACCAGGCACAGGAGGATTGATTCTGTGGCCTCTATTCGGAGCGGTGAACCAGCTGCTAGGTGGACTAGCTTTCCTAGTCATCTTCTTCTGGATGAAGCAGAAAAACATGCCGACATGGTTCGTCCTAATCCCCACCGTTTTCATGCTAATCCTACCAGCCTGGGCGATGCTGTATCAAATCTTTGGTCAAGCCATCGGCTCAACTCAGAGCTGGATAGAACAAGAAAAATGGCTTCTTGTCGCCATCGGGTCTGCAACAATTATATTAGAAATATGGATGATCGTGGAAGCCATGAAAAAGAGATCAGAGCTGAAGAATTTAGCTTCAAACTAGTCCTAGTGGGGGACCTAGAAAATCGTCTAAAATCCTCAGCTCCTAATCTTCATCGTTAACTGACCAATCGGTTTTGCTTCATCCATAGTTGGATGACTCTCTGCTCTTCATCACGAAGATCACGGTTTGCTGTGCCACGAGCTTCTGTGATCTTTTTCGAATTACGATTAATCGCAATGGTTGCTGATGGATATGTTTTGTCCTGCTTAATACGCCGCAAAGTCCAGATAGAGCATGAGCCATGGTAGCAATGATCGGCATAAGTTTTCACACAATTACTCATCTCTCGTCCTTCCACAGCAAGCTCTCCGAGAGAACATAATTCATAGAGAGCCCAGTCATCAGATTGAAGCGCAACTACGTCTTGGCAAGAACGCCAAGTAATGCGAGCCATGCTAATCAGGTTCTTACGGGTTTTACGATTGTTGAGGTCGACTGATTCGAACAATCCCGTCTTCACACCCATTTCAGTTAATTCGTTCCACATAGTTTGGCTCTGCTTTTCTATTAACTGTAGGGTCATTTTATCGAGGCTAAACACTTTTTCTCTGCGAAAGGAATCTGCTTTAGCGTAGCTCAAATAATCGATCAGCATTTCTATCTCAATGGAACCAAGTTCACGTTTTGAATGGACGCACAGCTGTAGAAACCGTGTCCAACAACTATCGGTCGTTATATTGCTCACAGTATCGCTGCCACAAGCTTTGGCTATAGCCAGAGCTCGGGAATCATCACCACCTAGCGCACGGACTTTTCCCCACTGCACAGCTTGTGGAACACTAAGCTCATCTGGAGCCTGCATCATCCAATGGGCGCTTTTCTTGGTAAAATCCTTGTGTGCAACTAGCTGTCTGAGACTCCCGCCTTGAGCTAAGTTACAAAATAAATCCCGATCTTCGGTAGTCAAACTGCCAGTTTCTAACCAAACAGAGTTGAAGAAATTAGGCATATCGTATTTGCAGAACAAGTGCTTCAGTAGCGAGTGAAACTGCTCCTTACTGTTCAGATTCGGTTTAGGATTCCAGTCTTTTGGAGCATTGATCCATTGCTCTGCATAGCCAGCGATCCTGACGTAGACGTGCACATTTAGATTCGCAGATTCGGCATCAGTAAAGAGAGTTGAACGCGTTTCTATGGCATCAAATAATCCCGCCGCTGCTTCTCTAAGGTTATCAATCAATAGGCTTTTCTTTCTGAACACCTTGGCCAGAATTCTACAGTGCTTACTAAAGATTGGGCAGCTGTAGTGCTTCCGGTTCCAAGTGCTCGATTCACGAATCATTCGTGCCATTTGTCCCTTGTTTATCTGTCGACATTGTAGGTGAGACGTCCCTGCAACATCCATCCGCTCTTGCGGTAATGAAATAGTCATTGTTTACAATTTTGTAAAAGTTAGTGAGACACCACGAACAAGTTGTGGTGTTAAAAATCAAATTCACTGCACTGAATACTTGAATCAGTCAGCGAGTTTGGCTCAGCTAAAAATTGTAAAAATCTGGAACATGGCTTTGAAATTACACTCTGTATAAAATTCTACAAGGGATATTTTTCTAACACAATAGAGCGCATCTAATATTCAACTTTCTGACCTGCACTGCTTTTTTATGAAAAATTGTCTAAAAATGAGCACGATAGCACTGTATAGTTATGCAAATGAGTGATCCAGAGTCTACAAACCCGACTGCTTATGTTCAGTTACTCGCTGAGTATGATCGGTATTTGAGTGGCTACGTTTATAATATGATCCCTAACACGACCGATGCTGAGGATGTGTTGCAGGATGTGAAAGTAGCTCTC
>CAKZNV010000199.1 GCA_937132085.1 uncultured Rubritalea sp.
TTTTGTGGTAAAAAACAACTTTAAGAAATGATCAGCATCTCTGTCTAACAATTATTCGATAACATATTGAATCCGCCATCAATGATTTCATTGATTTCTGCGATTATTCTTAACAGTCTAAATTCGTCTGAAGTCGCTGAAATGTCTATTAGTTCGTTGTTAGAGATCAGCTGCTGGATGGTCTTGACTATGGAGTTTTCTAGATCGATTTCTTCAGTATTTGAATGAAGGCCGATGTATTTAGTGAGTTCCAAAGTAAGAAGGGGGTGACCTTTAGAGAGTTTAGCTACTAGTTGTTTCTTTCTATCAATTTCTCTAATCCCTGCATTAGGGCAGTGGTTTTCTATTACTTGCTTTACTTCAGCGTCTGTGAAGCTTTTTACCTCAATGTATGCTGTATTAGGTAAATGCTTGTCTTGCTGTGGACTCTCGCGAGAAAGAATAATAATCTTATGGGGAGGAGGGATTTCACTGGCTAATGCGGTGATAATTCTTTTTGAGTATGAATTCGCCCACTGAAAATCATCAAATATCAGTAATTTCCGTGTTTTAATCTGACCATATTTTTGGCGTATTAAAAATAAAATGTGCTCAGCTGTAATCGTTTCATTTGGCTTAGTGGTATAGTTGATAAAGCTAACCCACCATGTGCTACTATCCTGACTTGAGTTATCGAAACAATGATAAAAAGGATCCTCGTGAGTTGCAAATTCTTTGGCAAGCTGAGTTTTTCCTAATCCCGATAACCCATACAGATAACAGGTCGTTAATGATTCATCTGCTACAAAATTGGAAAGTTTCTCAATGTAGGACTCTCTGATGATGAGCTTATGTTGAGCTGTGTTTTCTAGTTTGAAAATTTCAACTAGAGATTCTGAGTGATGAAAGGCACCTAAGCTAGTCCACAACCCAGCTTGAACACAAAGTGATTTAACGTCACCTGTGACTGTTACTCCAGTAATAGAGCTGATTTTGGATAGTGATAAATGATTATTTAAGGTGATGAGAATACCCTTGAGCTGATTCTCTTCAATAGCTTTCAAATAGCGAGTAAGGATGAGAGTTAACTCTTTCTCATTAGGGGGGGAATCAAGACTCAAGTGATATCCAATCTCGGAGGACTGAATATGACTTAGTAATGATAGAGAGCTTAAAACCTTTTCGGCAGCTTCTCTCTCACCTTTATTGTAGTAAATTCTGATCAAAACTAGTGGGTATTATGATGTCAGAAATTCCTTCACCTTAAAATGTTTTTGTTGCTCCAAGCATTAAGATAAAGCCACTGCTTTCCCATTTTCCATCGCTATTGACACCACTGATAGGGTTGGTAGGGCTTCCAGTGATTGTTCTACTTCTCGCGTGATTGTATAGAAGAGTAGAGGAGAGGAGCCAGTCTTTTGCTTGATAGTCAACTCCAACGCTGAGTATGTGTAGATCAGCATTAGGGATAAAGGTATTGTATGTTTCAGCTGGAGCTGCAGGTGTTGAGAATAGATAACCAAAGTTTAACTTCGTTTTACTATTGAGGCGATTACTTGCTCCTAGACCAACGAATACTGTGTCTTGAAAATTCTGAGGAGCTACGAGATCACCACTGGCCTGTTTGAGGACGAATGTATCAAAGCTTGTCCAGTCACTCCATTGAACGTTAGCTTCGATCAGCCATTTGTCATTTGGCTTATAAGCTACACCTACTACAAGTTGCTGAGGGTAGTCAAAACCTGTAGAAGCCTTCTCTTCTCCACTGAATGGAGCTGGTAACAATGCGGTGGTAGTCGCAGTTCCGTTAATATTTGTTTTGATTGATGATCTGTAGTTTGCTCCAAATGACCAACGATCATTAGGTTTATACATGACACCAAGGGAGTAACCCCATCCTTTACCTGTTCCTTCAAATTTAAAACTGTCTCCAGGAGTGATGATGCCTTGTTCGACACGATAATCATCATAAGCGTAGTTGAGAGTCATTCCTAGTGAGAGCTTATCAGTGATCTTAAATGAGGCAGCTGGGCTAATGACTAAGTGAGCGAGATAGGCGTCTGTTCCGAGAGTTCTAAGTGGGTAATCATCTCCATAATCGATTCCTAGTCCATGAGGGATCGTTATTCCTAGTCCCAATGCGAGTCTTCCGTCCATCAATCCTGGATAATTAAAGAAATAGGCTCCAGTAGGAGATGAAGATAAGTGTTCAAAATCGCCAGATCCGCCTGTGTGCTTTACCTTACCTCTGGCAAAGTAAAATGCCGTTTGGGATGTTACGGAGTCTGCCCAGACTAATCCTGCTGGGTTATAGTGAACTGCTGATGCATTATCTGCTGTCGCTGTGAATGCATTGCCCCGTGCGGCGGCAGTAGGATCGTGATAGGTTTGCTCGATGCCTACTGCAGATAGCTGGTTTTGTATGCTGAGTAAGAATAATCCTGAGTAAGTTAATTTTAAGTATGGGTTCATATTTTTTTGTGTGGGTAGTAGCTTATAGGTTAGTCGTCCAAAGGAGTTTAGTTCATGGGGGAATAGCTTAAAGGGGGAGATAATCTATTACAGGTTGGATGGAGATGAATTTTTGTGCATACATTGCTTGATCGTCATCAATGTAAGCATTTACTCGGTCTCTATCTTCGTTTCGTTCAAAGTCTTTTCGACCTCTAGTGAATATACCTACGATTTTAAGAGTATTTAAGTCTAGAACTGGTGATCCCGAGTTACCTGAGAAAGAATCTAGATTGCATTGGTATAGATGATCATCTTCAATTGCAGTGATTTCTCCTTTCATAGATGCTTTTTGAGGTAGGCCTCTAGGGTGGCCAATCATCGCAAGCGGAGTATCTACTACTAGCTCAGGATTTGATAGCTCTAGTGGATTAACTCCTGCAACTGTTAGGTCTAGTTCTAGAATACACCAATCATCACGGAAATCTGTTTCATCATTGTGACTGCGTGATCCAGAGTTCACTACCTGTTTAAACTTATAAACCTGTTTTTCGGAAACCTCAATATTCATAACGTGGGTAGCATCTTCTAGTTTATAGTCGAAGATGAATCGTAAGGATTTAAGTTCTTCATCAGTTTTACCTAGGATAACATGTTCTGCCGTGACTACTAGATTAGGAGCCACCAAGAAACCTGTAGCTGAGCCATATGCTAGACATGGTTCGTGATAAAATGCTTCGGTATCAATGCCTAGATTGTAGCGCTCCCCATACGGTAATGTATTTAAGATGTATTGGTCTTGATTATGATGTGAATACCAGTCGGGTTCTTTTACGATACAACAAACAGCCTGAGAAATATTTGAGACATGGTTGCTTATCTGTGAGATGGCAGCCGAGTTTTGAAAGTTTATGTTTGGAGAAGCTTCTTGCATAACTTCTTTTACTTGGTCAGGAAAAGGGTTGGTGACTTCATTGTCTCCTATAATATAGGTTTGTTGGCCGAATCTTCCCAGGTGTTCGTAGTTCTTTAGTTCAGGAATAATCTTGTTATGAAGCTGATTACTGAGTTCAAATGCGGACTCTAGTAGGTTATCATCACTTAACTGAATTAAGTTAGGAGCTAGTGATGAAGTAAGAATCACAGATCTTTTGTTTTCAACAAATTTAATAACTTCAGGGTCGGAAGAGACTAGCCTCTCAAGACTAACTAGCTCGACTCTAGCTCTATGCTCTGAGAGTAGATTTTTAACAGTCAGGTCTTTTGATGGGATCTTTTTAAGTATGGAGTTGACCTCTATAGACTCATGTAGGTCTTTTAAAATACTATTTGGAGTTTCCATTGTAGATTTATTTTAGAGGTGAATTGTTCAGGTATATTAGTCAAGTTAACCTACCCAGTGAGCCAGTCTCTGGCTTTGATGATTAGGTCGTTGGAGTTGTTGATGTTTAGTTTTGTTTTGATGCGGTCACGGTGGGACTCGATGGTTTTAGGGCTGAGTTCTAGTCTGAAGGCAATTTCTTTAATGCTCTGGCCTCGGCCTAGGTCTTCAAAGACTTCAAGCTCGCGTTCTGAGAGCTTTTCGACACCTGAGGAGCCTTGATCCTGCACTCCTGACACTAAGGCCGCAGCTAGCTCAGGTGAGCACCATGTGCCGCCATCGAGTAGGGTGGCGATGGCGGTTTCTAGATTAGTAGCTGATGCTTCTTTCATGACGTAGGCTTTGGCTCCGTGTTTGAAACAGGCTGGTCCTACGAGAGTTTCTGGTTTGAGAGAGTAGACTAAAACTGGGATGTCTGTGATGGAGGTGAGCGTTTTAACTGAGTCGATACCTTCAGAGTCAGGGAGGTTAAGATCTGCGATGATGAGATTCGGCTTATAGAGCTCAAGTAGCTCGATACATTCTTTTAAAGTGCCGCTCTGAACAACCTCAATATCTGGATCAACGCAGTCTATTACAGTGCTAACTCCTTTCCTTAACAAGGGGTGATCATCCAGGATGATCACAGTTGTTAGATTTTCCTCTCCTATAGTCATAAGGGTAGTTATACTATAGGATGATAGGTGAAGTAAACCTATTAAATGTAGGGTTATTCCCCACTAGTTATAGAGTGTATAACTGCACGTTGCTTTAGGTTCTTCCCTAAAGACAATCATACGAGTGTTTGATATATTTTATCGTAGAACTCACCGATAAAACCATATGAAAAATCTCAACTTAATCTCAAGCATCGAAGCTCACATGTTAGTAAATAAAGCAATAGACTGCACTCTAGAAAGCTTGAAAGAAAGCCCACTTCAGAGCATTCGAGAGGCTGCTAGCTACTGGGAGAAAAAACTGGGTAAGGTGGATGGATCCACCGATGATGAATCAGAGTATTCGAGCAGAAGAGGTCTAACAGTATCTAACAAAAACTCTATGAATCGTAGTCGCTTAGGCAGCCAGAGCGAAGGAAATCACTAATGTAAGCTGCCGCCTCGGAGGTGATTGAGGGAGTAGATCTTTTTGTCGCTGGTGGGGGATTGCCATTGGAAGGAATTCATGATGGCGGAGTGGAGCCAGTCTATTGAGGTGCTGACTGCATCGATCATGTTAGAACCATGAGCTAGGTGTGAAGTGATGGCTGCTGAGAGAGTGCAGCCTGTGCCGTGGGTCGATGGGATGTCGATCATCCTTGCGGTGAAGTGATGGGCTTTGCCATTGTGCCAGAGTATGTCGAGGCGCTCTTCGTTTCCTGGGATGTGTCCGCCTTTGAGGAGGACGGAGGTGTTGAATCGTTCTGAGAGTTCTTTTGCGGCTGGTTCTAGCTGGCTTTTGAGTTCGACTCGTCTGCCTAGTAACACTGAGGCTTCTGGCATGTTTGGGGTGATGAGTTTTGCGAGTGGGAAGAGTCGGGTCTTGTAAGCTTCGATAGCAGATGGATCAATGAGTGAGGCGCCTGAGGTGGCAACCATTACGGGATCGATAATGAGTGGGATGTTAGTGTCTGAAAGGAGTTCGGCAGTGGCGATGAGGTGTGCTTTAGAGTAGAGCATTCCTGTCTTTATCGCTGCGACTGGGTAAGATTTTAGTAGAAGTGAGACCTGATCCTGCAGGACTGCTGGTGGAACAGGGTGGATAGACTTTACGATGTCTGGGGTTTCAGCAACGATGCAGGTGAGAGCTGTTAGACCATGGCAGCCGTGGTGAGAAAAGGTCTTAAGGTCGGCTTGGATACCAGCTCCTGACGAACAGTCTGAGCCGGCGATAGTTAGTGTGATTGGAGGTTGCATGGGGACTTGTTGATTTGAAATTTAAGATTAGTTATTTGAGATCGTTTGCTTCTAGGAACTTTAGGATGTGTTGAGCTGCTAGTTTTGGATGGGTTTGTAGAATGAAGTGTGGCGACTCAATCCAGTGTGAGTCTGCATGAGGAAAGTGGTTTTCCAATGCATTCTGAGTTTCCCATGGGATGATGCCGTCATCTTCAGCTTGTAGAAGTAGTATAGGAGTGTCGGGGAGGTTAGGGCACATTGATTCATCAAGATCTAGTATAGCTCTGACTCTGTTAGAAATCGTTTTTGCTGGAGCCTTTCTGATAATGTCTTGAACATTTTTTACAAATGCGGGGCTGACTTCGTTACCAGTCAGATAATGTTTAATGGCCGCTTTCGGAGGCTTGAGCATGAAGAGCGGGCGAAGCGGGATGAGTGATAGAGCGGCTACAGCGGTGTTATTGATGATGGGGCTGGAACAGAAACCACCAACGATGATGACAGCTTGAATGATGCTTGAATAGCGGTCTGCTAGCATTAGCGCTAGTGGGGTGGAGAATGATTCCGCTAGAATAACGGTCTTTTGCTTTCTAGGTTTGATGAGGTCAATCTCTGTGCTGAGCCAGTTCAACAGTGAAGAATAGCTCTGACTGTCATCAGTAGGGTAATGAAGGGTGAGAGTTTGAATCTCAAGTTCTGATTTTTCTGAAACATTCTGCAGTTCTTCTTCGAATGAAGCAAAAAGCGCATCAGAACCATGCAGTCCAGGAAGTAGAATGAGATCTACGTCGGTGGACTGTGAATCATGGCTTTGATGTTGTTGCTGAGTTTTCAAAAGGAATTTGATGATGTTGGTTAGAGCTTATCGCTGATGAGTTTCTCTAGTTTGACGATGTCTGCGCTGAAGGCACGGATACCTTGGGCTGTTTTTTCTGTTGCCATGGCGTCTTCATTGAGAAGAAAGCGGAAGGTCTGTTCGTCGAGTGACAGCTTTTCTTGGTCAGAGTTTTGAGCACTCTTAGTGTTGAGCTTTTCTGTGACTTCTCCAGCGGTATTCTGGAGTTCCTCTAGGAGTCCAGGGCTGATGGTGAGGAGGTCGCATCCAGCGAGTTCTGTGATCTGGCTGGTGTTACGGAATGAGGCTCCCATGACTTCAGTTTTGTAGCCAAACTTTTTGTAGTAATTATAGATCTCAGTCACGGACTGGACACCTGGGTCTTCTGCGCCAGTGTAGTCGATGCCAGTGTCTTTCTTATACCAGTCATAGATTCTGCCTACGAATGGGGAGATGAGCTGGACTTTAGCTTCGGCACAAGCGATGGCTTGAGCCTTGGAGAAGAGTAGGGTGAGATTACAGCGGATGCCTTCTTTCTCTAGTGACTCAGCAGCTTTGATGCCTTCCCATGTGGAGGCGATCTTGATGAGGATACGTTCTTTGGAAATGCCTGAAGCTTCGTAGAGTCCGATGATTTCTTTGGCTTTAGCAATGGTGCCTTGTGTATCGAATGAGAGTCTAGCGTCTACTTCAGTAGAAACTCTTCCTGGAACGATCTTTAGGATTTCTTGGCCGAAGAGGACAAGAAGTTGATCGATCACGGAGTCGACTGATTTCTCAGGAGCATTCGCAATAGCTTGGTCTACGATGTGCTGATATTCTTCTTGCTGAGCCGCTTTGAGGATGAGTGACGGATTGGTAGTCGCATCTTGTGGTTGATACTGCTGGATGGACTCAAAGTCTCCAGTGTCTGCTACGATTGTGGTGAACTTTTTAAGTGATTCTAGATTGTTTGACATGACTTTATTAACTGATAATTGCCACTACAACACAAGGTTTAAACAAAAAAACACCTTCCAGCGGATAGCTGAAAGGTGTAGTGAATTTTACGATTATTTCTAATACGTTAGCTTGATACTACGCTGAGACTTCTGCGTCTGACTCGTTATTAGTAGCTGAGTCTGTAGTGTCGTTTGGCTTTTTAGCTTTTGATCCGTTAACGATCATGTTTCTGCCCATGAATGGCTGTTCGTGTAGCACTTCTACAGCACGCTTAGCTTCATCAGTATTGAGCATTTGAACGAAGCCATATCCTTTTGATTTGTGGGTGTGGCGGTTGTAGATGATCTCTACTTTTTTCACGGTGCCGATGCCTTTGAATAGCTCCTCGATGTCATATTCAGTAGCCTCATAAGAGAGGTTACCAACATAGAGACGTGGAGTTTCTACAGGGATCTGCTGTGGTGCTCTACGAGGCTTAGCTACTCTAGTGTTAGACTGAGCTGGCTTCTTAGTAGAGCTAGTGTCTGCTGCTTTTTTAGCTGGTTGGCTACGTTGAGCTTTTAGTTTAGCACGAGCTTTGTCTTCATTGAAGAGTCCAAATACTTTGAGGAACTTCTGCCATCCTGTAAGAACAAGTGGCTTTGGAGTGTGCTTACGAGGGCCGTTACCGCGGTTGTTGTTACGGTTGTTATTATTGCGGTTACGGTTGTTGTTATTGTTACGGTTGCGGTTGTTGTTATTTCTGCGCTGACCGTTGTTTGGTTGATCGGACATATTGTCTTTCGTTGTTATTTTAGTTTGGTTGCCAAGCTTTTTGGTTCCTTGCTTTGCCCCGGAAGTTGGATTAGATTCCACATACTTTGAGGAGGCATTAGCTCGCTAAGGGAAGGCCTTTTCAGTAATGACCTTGAGATTTGGCTTGGCATCAGGATAGGTGCGAGCGTCGGCACCGTGTTCATAACTTTCCCAAAAGGCAAGCTGTTTCACTCTGGATCGTGATAAAATAGGCCTTTTCTTTAAGTCATAGTTGTCATTTTAACATCTTGGTCTATGTTGCCGCAAATTTAACATTACAATAATCATGAAAAAAATCCTCACCATTCTTACGGGAGTTCTTATTCTAGGACTCACATCAGCCGCTAATGCTCAAGCTGCAGAAGGCTACATAGTAGTTGAAAGACATTCTACTAGAGTTCTCGTAGCGAGTAATACTGAGGAGAAAATTCCGCAGGGGGCTTTTAGTCAGTTAGCTACTGTAAAGGTGGCTTTGGACTGGGCGAAGGCGTCGAACACAAGCCTCGCTACTACAATGATTGTGCCAAATGGGATAGTAGTGGCTAACAATCCTCTGCAATTACAGCCAGGCGATCAGATTGCTTTGCGTGATGCTATTTACTCTATATCGATGGCTAATGATGAGGCTAGCTCTATGATGGTTGCTGATTTCGTAGGTAGAAAGCTTCTACAGCACCGCCAGCAGGGTGGAGACTCAGTAGGAACATTTGTCAAAGAGATGAACCATTTTGGCAAGTCGCTCAAACTGAAGAACACTAAATTTCTCAGCCCATCAGGAGGTAAGGGGACTACGACGGTATCTGATTTAGCGAGATTAGCATCCGGTATTCTGAAGACTCATGGATATTCATTTTATACTGATCAGAAATCACGAAAACTAAATATTGTCCGAGTGTCTGGTGAGACTGAGAAGCTCACTGTCATCAATAATAATAAATTACTTGGCAAGACATCTATCAGTGGAATGATGGTAGATGGAGTGAGTGCAGTCCTTTCAGCAGATCGTAAGCCGTTTGTAGAGAAACTTCCAAATGATAGCAGTAAGGTTACTCCGGTGCAGCTTATTGTGATCAATGTGGCTTCACAAAATCTAGATGTGCGCGCTCAGCAACTAGTTACTGAAGGTTGGGCTCAATACGATGCTTGGAGAGAAGCTGGTTATCCTGCTTCTAAAGAGGCTAAGGAATACCTTAGATAACCCTTCTCCTAATATATGTGAGGGGTAGGTTACTCTTTCGGCAGTTTCAGCTGAAAGCAGGCTCCTTCACATGCTTTATCTGAGCGATGATTGATGACGAGGTTACCTTTCATTGCTTTTGCTAGTCGGCGGCAGAGAGCTAGTCCGAGACCAACTCCAGGCTTTGTATCCGCTGCTTGTTTGGCTGATTTATGGAATGGCTTGAACAGCTTTTTACTTTCGCGAGTAGGTATGCCAGGGCCTTGGTCACAGACTTCTATTGTGAACATTTTTTTGTCTGTTTTAAGTCTGATCTGGATTTGGTCGCCATAGCCATCACCTGAAGCATACTTGCAGGCATTGTCTACGAGGTTGAAAACGATCTGCTCTACTGCTGTGATATCTACCGTGACTTGTTCGTTACCTATAGTCTCGGTGTAGTCTATGCTCAGATGCATTTCCTCTTCTTGAATTCGCTCACTAAGTCTAGGCTCTATTCTGTTAATGAGATTTGAGAGTGTGGTTTTCTCTAATTTAGCTTTAGCGCTACCTCTTTCGATTTGTGAGTAGGATAGGACGTTTTCTACAAGGTGAGACAGGCGTTCTGATTCGTGCTTGAGGGTTTCTAGGTAGCTTTTCTGTTTCTCTGGATCAGAGACCATGCCAGTGGCTAGAAGCTCTGAGTAGAGGCGGAAGGTTGTCAGTGGTGTTCGGAGTTCGTGAGTGACTGATGAGACAAATGATGCTCTTCTTTCGGACATGTTGACCACGCTTCTGAGCATGAAATAACCTGCGAGAATAGCGAACAGCGTTGCCAACCATGCTAGTCCGATTGGGCCGTAAATATAGCTGGTAGTAGAAATTTTTGCGACAATTGGTTCGTTAGGAATCAGCTTGAGAGGGAATTTCACCATTGTTGTCGGATCACTATTGCTCTCCTCAAAGGCTAATAATTTCGACAGATCTTGAGCGACGGGAGCTAGGGTAGCATCAGGAAAGAGGTCGGAGATCTCAGCGAGTAGCAGAGAAATGAGCTTTTCAGAGTTGATCCAAACCCCTTGGACGCTGTCACCACTAGGTTCTGTTACTTTTCTAACTAGCATGAGTTCGCCATCAAGCCAGAGGGGAAAGAATGGTGTCGAAAAAGGCTCTTCTGCCTGATGAACAAGTGTGGGTAATGGTTTTTCTGTAGGTTTTACCATTAGCTTTTTAGTTGGTTTTACAGCTTTAGACTTACTGGTATTATCCTTTTTAGCTGCTTCCTTAGAGGCGTAATTAGCATTCCAGGCACTGACTTTATTAGTGGGGTTTACTCGTGAGATTGCTTTTACTCGGCTATCTTTATCGGCCTTAGATAGCATCTCCTGTTGTAGTGGAGCATTGGCATTGTCGACTATTTCTTGCTGGCTGTTTGCTTGATCTCTATAGCTGAAATCATTGCCTTCTGGGTAGCTACGGTTTTGATTCACGCCCCAGTTTTCGAGCGATACTTTAGCGACTGCGTAGGTGAGAGATTTGTTATCACTAATCGCATGTAAGGGATCATTCTTAGCCGCTTTCAGCTTTTCTGAGAGAATGCGCTCTAGTGATTGGAGTTTGTATTGATGAATCGAGTTATTGTCCTCTATGATGTTATTCGTGATGAGGTAATCGGTGTTATAGACCTGAGGTGAGACGACATCGTCTTGTGTTGAGGGGCGTAGATTCCAATACAGGTTCGAGATTTCAGGGCTTGAAAAATAAAGGCCATTGACCTTTTGCTTTAACTGTTCTGGGAGTTTTTCTGCTTCTGGATTTTTAAATTCATAGACTGAGCGGTCATCTTCACTTCTGACGATATTCGCAGCCAAGGTGTCAAGTCGCCACATCGCTAGACGAATACGCTCTTGTTTATAAGCTTCTGTTTCGTTAGTGATTTTAGTTTGTGACTGTTGCACTAGGCTGTCTGTTACTACGCCTAGTGCAGTAAATACGATGATTGCGCAGAATGTGGCGACAATCCAAGTCGTAGAGTTTGAGTTCTTGTTCATGAAGCGATCATGTAGCCTTTACCACGCACTGTTTGGAGAATACTTTGGTCTTGGTCACGTAATTTATTGCGGAGGTGGGCGACATGCATGTCGATAGTGCGGGTAGAAATTCCTTTTGGATCTAGATTCCAAACTTGTCTGAGTATCTCATCACGAGCGATCGCTCTTCCTGAGTTACTGACGAGATAGAGTAATAGATCGTTTTCTTTGTCGGATAGTTCTTCACGAGAATTATCTTCAGAGTAGAGGATTTCTCTTCTTGCGAAGCTAGCGACTCCTTGGTCAAACTGGAATTCTTTTAGCTGAGGAGCTCGTTCTGTAGTTCTGCGTAGCACTGCATCTACACGAGCTAGGAGTTCGCGGACACTGAATGGCTTTACTACGTAGTCGTCAGCTCCCATGCTGAGGCCTTTGACTCGGTCTGCTTCTTCTCCACGAGCGGAAAGGATAATGACTGGCTGACCTGGACGGTTGCGCTTCAATGCCTCTAGAACTTCAAATCCGCTGTAATGGGGCATGACCAGATCTAAAAGTAAAAGTTGATATTGGGTAGAGAGGGCGTAGTTCATAGCCTGTCTGCCATCTGCAGCAGCCATTACTTGGTAGCCTGAGAATGTCAGAGCATCTACTATCCCTTGTCTTACTGCTGGATCATCTTCTGCGACTAAAATAGTTGGATTGTTCATAAGTAAATTAGAGAATAGGTGATTAATTGAGTCTGCTGTGTAAAGAGTTTGTAAAGTCTCTGTGAAATGCCTCTACGCTCTCTCTAATAAGCGACACCAAACTGCTTTTTCTAGAAAAAATAAACTCCCCAAAGTGTATCACTAAGGGGAGTTTATGAAAGTTTATTAGGAGGTGTTTGTTACTATGCTGTAAGGTCCTTGATTCCTGCTTCAGCGGCGTTGTTGCCTACTGAGATGATGCCATTCTTAAGACCGCTTTCAGACTTATACATTTGGCTTTGACCAATGATTTGTCCGTTAGTTGACTTTAGCACAAAGTATTTACGGCCATCAGATGAGTCTTTGATCTCAAATCTGGCTTCGCTTTTACTGTTAGTTTGCACTGATGCTACGCCATTTTCGCAGCCTTTCTTATCTTTATAGGCTTGGCCTGTAAGGATGATTTGGCCATTGCTAGCTTTGAGTCGGAAGTGGAATTTCTTTGTTTTTTCGCTTTGATATATTTCAAACATAATACGTTTTGTTTTTTAGCGGATAGCATAATTACTATCCAAAATGAAAATACACGAAGTGAGTGGGGGTTGTCACCTCTAATTTTTGATCATATAGATACTCCCAGAGTGTGATATAATATAGACTTCTCCTTTTGAATCTTGAGCAAATGATGAAATTGCTTTGATGGCTTTACCGTCATATTTAAAATCCGCAGTCCATTCTTTATGTTTTGTTGCTTCTCCGTCGCTAAGCTGGAGTGACCAGATTCTGTTAGATACATAGTCTGCGTAGAAGTAGTTTCCTTTGAGTTCATCAATAGCACCTCGGTAGACAAAGCCGCCAGTAATCGAGTATCCACTTTTGCGATTGTATTCATGGATGGGTTCAATGGCTTCATCAGGCTTGTCTCCACCTACTCCACGAGAGGGGGTCTTATGTGTTCCTTCTCTGAGTCTCCATCCGAAGTTTGCTCCCTTGAGTTTGTCTTTATGGATGACATTGATTTCCTCATACTTATTTTGACCAACATCAGCGATATAGAGATCGTCTCCGTCCCAAGCACAACGCCATGGGTTTCTTAAGCCGTAGGCGTAGATTTCTGGCTTCTTCTTGGAAACGTTATTCATCTTAGCGTGATAGCCTTTACCGCTAGATACATCGATCCTGAGTAGTTTCCCCAATAGCTGAGTCTTGTCCTGAGCTCGTTGCTTAGGGTCGTTACCTGCACCGCCGTCTCCAGTTCCTATGTAGAGATAGCCGTCAGGTCCGAACCCTAACCAGCCACCATTATGGTTTCTGAAATCTTGCTTAATTGAGATTAGTTTTTCTTCAGTGATTTTGTTATCACCTTCTACTTTAAAGCGTGAAATCTGAGTGTCACCATCGTTGTCTGTGTAATAGAGGTAGAACTGTTTGTCTTTGGAGTAGTTCGGAGAGAATGCCATGCCTAGCAGTCCTTGTTCGTTCATTTTGATCTTGATCTGATCAGTGATGTCTAGAAATGGTTTATCGACTAGTTTACCAGCCTTCCTGTCAAAGAGGCGGATCTTACCTTTCTTCTCTAAAATATAAAAGAAGCGGTCATGGCCTTTAGGAGAAGTCATGAAAACTGGCATGTCTAAGCCTGAGATGATCTTCTCTGTATGTGGAGCTGCCGTGAGCGATGGAGAAAATGCGAGAGTGGCTAAAAGTGCGATGGATTTTATACTCTTGATCATATTATGGCTAAGCTAATAGAGATTGATAAATTTACCAACGAAGAATGCAAAAAAAATGGCCACCTCGATGAAAAGGTGACCAGTAGTTAGTAGGAGAAATGGAGCGGGTGAAGAGATTCGAACTCTCGACATCGACCTTGGCAAGGTCGCGCTCTACCACTGAGCTACACCCGCTTTAAGTGCGTTCAGGCGAGGCGTTTTCTACATGATACCGTGAGATGAGCAAGCACTTTTTGTTAAAAAATCAGATTTACATGTGACACTTACAGATTAGTCTGCGCCTGTGGATAAATTAACGGAAATAATGAACTACAAGAAGACTGAGGTAGAAGCGATTCTACCAAGGATGGCTAAACTTAAAGCAGCGGCTCTGGAACGTAATGATTTTAAAGGGTTTCGCTCTGCTCTGGACCTCGGTCCTGACCGACTTTCAGTCATCGCTGAGGTGAAGAAAGCATCGCCATCAGCTGGAATTATCGATCCAAACTTCGATGCAGTGCGCCAGGCTGACATGTATATTAATGGAGGAGCGTCATGCATGTCTATTCTCACGGATGAGAAATACTTTAAAGGACATCTATCATATTTGTCACGTATCGCAGCTAAATCACCGATTCCGTGCCTCCGTAAAGACTTTATGGTTCACGAAGTGCAGATCTATGAAGCGATCGTTGCAGGTGCTGATGCTATTCTGCTGATTGTGGCTGGGCTGGAGGCTGATCAGCTAAAGAGACTTTATAATACTGCTAGAGATCTTCAGTTAGATGTCTTAGTGGAAGTGCATAATTATCCTGAAATGGAAGCCGCTCTAGATTTAGGTGCTGATCTGATAGGGATTAATAACCGTGACTTGAAGAAGTTTACAACGGATCTAGCAACTACTGAGAAACTTGTGGATGAAGTGCCAGATGATGTCATTCTCGTGAGTGAATCAGGGATTAAGAACGCAGCAGATGCTCAGCGAGTTCTCAATGCAGGTGCAAATTCTATCTTAGTAGGGGAAACTCTAATGAGAGCGAACTCTCCAGCGGATGAGATCACCTCATACACAGATCTACGTCTGAGTGATGATCCTGATGTGATCGAAGCGTAGATTTTTTATAAGCAACTTTTTTGAAAAAGGTGTGTTGTAGTCTATAATCAATCTATGCCAGCAGCGAGAACCGAATCAGACTCTACAGATCCTGAAAATGCGATCAATGTAGAGCTGATGCTACGTGTCAAAGCTGGCGACCATTCTGCATTCGAAAAACTGGTGGAGCTACACCAGAATGCTGTGATTGGCACTGTGGCTAAGATGTTGGGTAGTAACATGGATGCAGAAGACATTGCCCAGCAGGTCTTCATTCGTCTCTGGAAAAGCGCTGCCAAGTATGAGGTCAGAGCCAAGTTCACTACCTTTCTCTATACCATTACTAGAAATCTCGTCTTCAATGAATCTCGAAGACGTAAGAATAAAAAAGAGCAATCTCTGGAAGAAAAAGAGGAAGTTTCTTTTAAACAAATAGAAGATCTAGGCTCAGTGAATCCTGAGAAAGAACTTCTCAAGGCTGAGATGCGAAATCATGTCGATGAAGCGATCGCTCAGCTTCCAGAAAAGCAGCGAATGGCAGTCGTGCTCCGGCGCTATGAGAACATGCCTTACGAGGAGATCGCTGATGTGTTAGAACTCTCAGTCTCCGCAGTAAAAAGCCAGCTATTCCGTGCTAGGACTAGCTTGAGAGAGCTTTTGAGCCAGTATTTGTAGCTCAACAATAGAAGATAGAAAAACAGTGTCCTAAACCTTTTGGTCTAGAACGCTGCTGAGTGCTGCATTTAGTCTTACTTATTCATCCAGATTGTGAACTCTTTAGGGCGTAATCTGTAGCGAGCTATATTTCCCATATGAAGCGATGCCAGCTCGGCCTTGATGACCTGGATAAACTTCTCATGCTCATCTTCTGGAACTGATTTGATCGCTTCAGTCATAAGCATTTCATGTGAATCTTCAAAAGCCTTACCTGATAACACGATAGCTTGGACGGTTTCTTTTATCGAGATACGGTGCTTGAGTATGAATGGATTTGGGTCTCCTAGGATGTTCTTAACAGCCGAGTAGCGTTGGCATGAACGCTTATAAGCCCAGACATAGAGATCTCGAAGATATTCTACACGATTCAGCTCATAGACAGCGAGTATCGCATGCAGATAGTCATCAGTCTCCATGTCTGAATAGGAAAGGGGACTGAGGTTTTTCTGAATCATCGGAATATTAGCCGCTAATCTTGAGAGGCGTTTGTTCACATCCTCGAACCCTTGCAGATAGGGCAAATGCACCATCACGAAGAATGAAGCCTCGAAGGGATCATTAATAGCTTCCGCTTTTTCTAGGATCTGCTGAAAGCATTCCTCAATTTGCTGAGGAATGTCCAACGGATGATAAACTGAGCTACCAATCCCGACTGCACAGTCTCGTAGACGTCCACAGGATTGCTGATTAGACAATAAGTTGTCAGAGAGGAGTGCGTGGAGATTATAAATCGTGTAGGCATTAAACCCTATCTCTTCAGCTTGATCCGCTAGCATTTCGATTGCTGCTTTGTGATTGAGAATCATCTGAGTTTCCTCAGTCTTTTTCCCCTCCACACCGAGTCCCTGCTTTAATAGGATCTCAGTCTCTAATAATGAGTAGGTGTTGCCTTCTAGACGACTAGAGTTCCACGACAGGTCAATGAGTAAACGGCTAAGAATATTCCTTAGATAGGTTCCGGCCGGCATCTCATCAGTGCCTATCCCTCCTAATTGTGCCAATTCCTTTCTAGTTTCTTCTGGAAGATAGAAGGATTCGTTCGGAATGTAGTCTAACAGGAAATCAGTATTGTAACCAACAGGTGTCCTTTCTGAAGTAGGCTTAAGCATGATCTGTTTGATTTCTTTCGCTTCGTCGCTGAGCCAGTCTTTTTTATCATAAATGATGCCATATTTCGCTGGTTCTTCTTTAAGAACATAATGGTATCTTGCTACTGGTAGATCAGTGTTTATGGAGGATTTAACCTGATGATAACGACGCCCTCTGCCTTCACCTAATGAGGAGATTAGATTCTTAGTTAGAAGTTCTTCTAGTCTGCGCTGAAGTGTTCTTCTCGTGTAGTCAACTGACTCCATCTCTAGTAGCTCACTGACTGAGATTCCAGTCGGTGCTTTTTCGATGATGTTTTTGAGTTCATCTAGTTCTTGAGTTGATACTTTTTTTGGCATAATAGTGTTCCTTTCTTGATTTAATATGTCATGAATAACTTGATGAGTCAACTATTGTGTCACTAATTTGAATTAATTGCGCCAATTAAATATCAATGAGAACAAAAAAACTCTCAAGGAATGAACCTTGAGAGTTTGAAATGATTACTACTTAGCGACTATTTCGCAGGCTTTGCGATAGACGCGTGGATTTGCTCTAGGGTGAGGACTGCGTAGCATGTTACTAGTTCAGGTTGGTTTTCCCACCAGCGGCTATTTGCATTCGTCCATGAGCCGTCTTCACGTTGGCTTGTGATGATCTTAGTAGCTAGCTCTTTGCGCCAGTCGATGACTTTGCCATCTTTGGTTTTGAGAGTGTCGATATTAGCAGCGCTGAGGCCTTTAGCCATGACATTGTAGTAGTAATAGAGGCCTTGTTGTCCGAGACCTGGATTCTCTTCGATAGAGAAATTATTGTTGAGCCAGCCAGTGACTGATTTCACTCTAGGATCATCTTGGTCAACGTCTGCGTAGATCATAGAAAGTAGACCCGCATAAGACATAGAGCCGTATCCACGGAGAGTCTCTGTGCCGTCTGCATTCTTTTGCTTGCCCGCTTTAGAGTCGCCAGGGAAGTAGTAGAACGAACCGTCGTTACCTACTTCTGGTTGGTCGTTGGTAAGTTGTAGGTTTTGACATTTGGTGATGAATTTGAGAGCACTGTCCCAGTCTAGATCTGGTTGTTCACCGTTTTCTCCATCTTTAGCGAAGCTTTCTGAGATCTTTAGAGCTTCGATAGATAGGTAGGTGTTAGACATGTCAGAGTGGGGGAATCTACCACCATAACCAATTCCACCAGCCATGTTTTTCATTTTTGGATCATTGGCGAAGTCATTTTGTTGGCTAATGAGAAATGCACGAGCCTTTAAGATAGGCTGAACGTGTGACTTGTCACCAGAGAGAGCTAGAGCCATAATGCCTGTAGCTGTATTGTAGGTAGCGAGTCCTTTGCCGTAGATTGCACCAGACTCTTTTTGGTTTGTGAGGAGCCAAGTATATGCTGTTTTGATGTTTTCAGGAGTTTCTTTACCTAGATTTGGGTCACGCATAGCTGCTGTGATCGCTAGCGCTGTGTAGGCTGGGATAGTTTCTTCTTTCCAGAAGCCTTTAGCATTTTGCTGCTTTTTCATGTAGGCGTTGCCTGTCTTGATCGCATTTTCCATCTCTAGCTTGAGAGAGAGGTAAGGAGCCTGCTTGTTTGCCTGTGCTGAGACACTGATCGTTAAGCATACAGCTGCTATACTTGTGGTAATAAATGTTTTCATAATAGTTATTTGGCGTTGATTTTCTCTGCTGCTTCTACTTTGTCTTTATGCGGAGATAGAGTGATGGTGACGGCAGTGCCGTGTCTTGGTAAAACTTTGCTGTTAGGGCTCCATAGGGTATCGTCTTCTCTGCCTTCGCCTGCATAGTTTGCCACAGCTGCTCGGTCAGTAAAGATAGCGAGAATGTCGTTGTTCTTATCAGCAACGTAGCTGCCTTTGTAAACAAATGATCCACCGTAGACCCACGGAGTAGATTCTAGTTTTTGGTCATTTCTAGGATTGCTCACTAGTTCTTCAATTGGATAAGATTTTTTCTCACCTTTGACTGTCCACGAGGCATTGACGTGAAACTTGGATTTCTTTTTCTCCTCGTCAGTGGATGTTTCGTAATCCTCTTGAGGTTGAAAATTCTTGTTCACTTTACGGAACAGATACTTGGCTTCCTTGTAACCTAGTAATTTAAAAGCGATGTTCACATGGCTAGGCTTGGCATCTGTGATGAACAGGCTCTCATGGATCTTACCCTGAGAGGTGACTAATGCATATTCCACGACTTCTGCTCCTACGATTTCAGCCGTAGCTGGGATCATGATTTCACGCGTCTGCTTGTTAAAGGTCACTTTGCCTAATTGATAGACATGCTCAGAGAGTTTGATGACTTTTAGTTCATTTTTATTTACCTCTTCCTTTGGCGCTTCAGGCTTAGCTTCTTTATCAGACTCTGGAGATTGTCCATAGGCTGTATTTAGCATCGCGAGTCCAGCTAGCATTGTGGTGCAGGCTAGTGATGCTGATTTTAGATTTTTACTGATAAAGAAGTTCATTGCGCAGATTCTATAGTTGGAACGTTAGGGAGAGTGAGAAAATTAGAAGTATTTTCTATTTTCCTGCTTTGTAGGTTTTACGGAATGCGTCGATAGTGTTGTGAAGCTTGTGGACGTTTTCGAGATCAGTAGTCTGCTTACACTTCATCGCTAGCACAGTGATGTTGTGGAGTTGAGTGAGCTTTAGTAGGTAGCTGTTCTTATCCTTCTCCGCTTCTGATGGCTTAACTCTCTGCGTGAGGAAATACTGAGCTACGATTTCCTGAATCTTAGATGCGTGGAGTTCCTTGTTGTTCACCCAGCGGATGAGTTGGTTAGCGTTTTTGCCTGGATCTTTAGATAGCTCATTGATCTGCTCCATCGCCTTTTCGATCGTGTCCATGTGAGTGTGGAGGTCAGTGAATACAGTGTCGTCTGAATAGATTCCACATGGGACTTCGCAGTGTGCCTGAGCTACTGGAGTGAGACTGAGTGATGAGAATGCTGAGATGGTAGCGACTGCTGTTAGATTAAGTATTGTTTTCATAATTATATATTTTTGTAATGTTCGTATTGTTTCAATTTAGAACCGTCTTAGCTCTGTGTCATGTAAAAAGGCATTATTTTTCTCTGGGTAATCGAGTGTGTAATGAATGCCTCTGGATTCCTTGCGGCGGATAGCGCAGTCCACGATCAGCATGCCTGTGGCTACTAGGTTACGTAGTTCTAGGATGTCTGAGTTGACGCTGTTGCCCCAGTAGAACTCACGCACTTCCTTACGCAGGTTTCTGAGTCTTCTAGACGCTCTCTGTAGGCGATTGTCTGTGCGGACGATCGATACGTAGTCCCACATCATACGACGGATCTCGTCCCAGTTATGGGAAATGAGAACTTGTTCATCAGGTGGTGTAGTGCCGCCAGATTCCCAAGCGGGGACTGGTGGAGTCGTGAAGCTCTCTTTGCCGACTGGGTAGCTTTTAAGAATGGCTTGAATAGCTCTGCGGGCGACTACGTTTCCTTCTAGTAGTGAATTAGAGGCGAGTCGGTTTGCTCCATGTAGCCCAGTGCAGGCGACTTCTCCGACTGCGTAGAGCCCACGGATAGTGGTGCGGCCATCGACATCTGTAGCGACTCCGCCACATTGGTAATGTGCTGCTGGGACGACTGGGATCGGCTTCTTTTCACAGTCGTGACCGAAGCTAAGAAGAGTATTGTAAATATGTGGGAAACGCTCCTTCATGAAGCCCTTTGGCTTATGAGTGACGTCTAAGAAGACACAGGCAGCACCGGTTTTCTTAATCTCGTGGTCTATCGCTCTGGCGACGATATCACGAGGAGCGAGTGAGCCTCTAGGATCATGATCCTTAGGGAACTCGTGACCTTTCTCATTGATGAGAATTCCGCCTTCACCACGCACAGCTTCAGATACGAGGAAGGATCGAGCCTTTGCTCCAGTAGCAGACGGGTTGTAGAAACAGGTAGGGTGGAACTGGACGAACTCCATGTTAGAAACGGTTGCTCCAGCTCTCCAAGCCATTGCTAAACCATCACCAGTCGAGCTGTCAGGGTTGGTGGTGTAGAGATAGACTTTTCCACAGCCCCCAGTCGCTAGTAGCACTCTGTCTGAGCGGAAAATATTCACTTTACCAGAAGCTTCGTCCAGCACGTAAGCGCCGACGATTCGGTCTTCAGTAGCGATGCCTAGCTTAGCTGTCGTGATCAGATCAATGGCAAAATGTTCCTCTAACAATGTGATGTTAGGATGCTTTTTAGCAGTCTCGATGAGTGCCTTGGCGATTTCTAGACCAGTGGTGTCCTTACAGTGGAGAATTCTGCGCTGTGAGTGGCCGCCTTCTTTTCCAAGTGAATATTGTTTGTCGTCATCGTGATCACGGTCAAATTCTACTCCAGCTGTGACTAGTTCATTGATCGTCTCTGTTCCTTCTTCGATGATCTTGCGCACTACCTCTTCTTTACAGAGTCCTGCGCCAGCATCGAGCGTATCGGCTACGTGTGATTCATAAGTGTCTCCATCTTCACGTAGAGTTTCATCGAGTATGGCAGAGATTCCACCTTGAGCCCAAGCTGTGTTGGATTCGATGGCTTTGCCCTTAGTGATGACGGTGACAGAGCCATGTTCGGCAGCATGGATGGCGAAGGATAGGCCAGCGATGCCGGAGCCGATAACGAGAAAATCTTGATTCATAAATTGTGAATGTGTGGGGTGTTAGAGAATGATGTTGTCGATGAGACGGACCTGCTTGAAGAAGACGGCAGTAGCGATTACCGCTGGTTTATCTACTTCTTTGAGTGCTTGCAGAGTGGAAGCGCAGACGCACTCTAGGTAGTCTATTTTAGAAAGCGGAGCATGCTTAGCTAAGTGGAGACGGAAGGCAGCGAGTATTCTATCTGCCGAAGTCTCACCACGATCGTAGACAGCCTTGGCTGCTAGCATTGCTGAGCGGATTGCTGGTGCTTGAGCTTTCGAGGCTTCTGTTAGACCTACATTTCTAGAGGACATGGCTAGGCCAGACTCCTCTCTAACAGTTTCTCCGCCCATTACTTCTGTGCGGAAGTTTAGGTCTCTCGCTAGTCGTTTAATGATTGCTAGCTGTTGGTAGTCTTTTAGTCCGAAAATTGCGGCAGCTGGTTGGAATAGATTGAAAAGCTTAGTGATGACTGTGCAGACTCCATCGAAGTGGCCAGGCCTCGTCGCACCGCAGAGCAGGGAGGAGAGAGAGTCTTCTGAGACATGGATCGAGCGATCACTGTGATAAATTTCTGAGCTGTCAGGAGTGAATGCGTAGTCGACTCCGAGTCGCTCGCAATGTGCCAAATCTGCTTCGATAGGTTGTGGGTAGCTGTCGAGGTCCACTGCTCTGTCGAACTGGATGGGATTGACAAAGATACTGACAGCGACCTTGCCGTTGTCTCCGTATTGCTTTGCCTTCTCGATAGCTTGCTTGATGAGGGTGAAATGTCCTACATGGAGCGCTCCCATAGTAGGGACTAGGACGATTTTGTCAGAGTCTGAAATCTCTTGATTCAGTTCTTGGATAGTTTGAAGTCGTTTCATGAAGTAGCGTAAGGATTCTACTGCAATGAAGATGAACGACAATCATTAACATTCCAGACAAAAATCGGTCACAGTTGGGAAGAATGTTTTAAGTGTGATGTTTTAGGTTTTATGGACAGAGTCATGCTGAAAATTGATTGGTGAATATTAGTTTTTCGTCGCTCTATAGATTAAACCTAGGATTAGGCCTATGGAGCCAAGTAGCATGGAGGAAAACGGCAAGGCAAAAGGGCCGCCAATGCTATCAAAGTCACGCATGAATGCCGCTAGTATCAGCAAAAGTATGGGAATCAGGCATCCACCGACTCCACAGCCAATCAACGGGGCAGAATTCGCTGTCTTTGGAGAAGGCGGTAGTTCTGAAGGCTTAGATTTTGGAGTGAGATAAGGGTCTACCATGTTGAGTAATGCTAGTAAGAGTTCTAGGGACGTTCAATGATTTTAATGCTGGAGCGCTGTTCTCTGCCGTGCCTTCAGCACGGTGTGATGTGGTGGGGGAGACCTAGGACTGAAGTCCTAGGCTTTGGTTGTTTCATCCTTTCAGGATTAGGTTGTGCTCTTTGGGAGTGAGCTTAGTGATGTCCAAATAAACCTTGCACATCAGTTGAGCTTTTGAAGAGAGTTCAGAACTAGATCTCGAACTGAAACCTTTGGCTTTGGCTGTTTCATCTTTGTTTGGATTTGAATGGTCTCTTGAAGAGAGAAAATAACCAAAGCATGGGGTTTTAACCCCATGGTGAATTTTAAAAATCATCCCGTGGTGAAGCCACGGTATAGAGGGTGAATGGTCTGTTTAATCCCAGAGATACTTTTCATCGTAGTCGATTTTATAAGAAGTCAGTATTTTACGGAGTTCATCTTGGAAACTCATGACCTTATGATGTTCTTTTTGGTTTTCGACATATTGGATTGCGGCTTGGATATCTTTTGCACCCACGCTGAACCAGCCATAACCTTTCTGCCATTGAAAGTCTTGGTTGGTTTTTGTGCTTATCCATTTTGAGGAACCGGCTTTGATTTGTTTGATGAAGTCTATGTCTGTGACATGTTTTGAGGCTCTGAATATAATGTGCAGGTGATCAGGCATTCCGTTAATAGCTAAGACAAAGCCATTGAGGTTTTTGACTGTTCCGCAGATGTATTTATAGAGATCAGATTCAAATTCATTGGTGATCAATTCTTTACGATCTTTAGTTGAGAATACAATGTGACCGTAAATTTGATGAAGTGATTGCGCCATTTGAATTTATTCTAATGGGGATTTTGGGACGTTCAATGATCAAATAACAAAACGATGGTCTCTGCCGTGCCTTCAGCACGGTGTGATGTGGTGGGGGAGACCTAGGACTGAAGTCCTAGGCTTTGGCTGTTTCATCCTTTCAGGATTAGATTATGCTCTTTGGTTGTGAGCTTAGTAAGAGATTTGGCTGAACTCTGAGGTATCGGATTTTTTTACATATACAGGATTTGGTAGGTCTCTTGAAGAGAGAAAATAACCAAAGCATGGGGTTTTAACCCCATGATGAATTTGAAAAATCATCCCGTGGTGAAGCCACGGTAGAGAGGGTGGATGGTTTGTTTAATCAGAGAAGTGCCTTTCATTAGAACAAGTCTGAACTCAAAAAATTAGTTTCTGAGTATTCTGATGATCCATTTGGTGGTATAGTAAAATACAAAGAGGCCAATAGCTGTTGATAATGCACTAGGTCTTTCTCCACTAGAGGTTTTTAAAATTACCAACCAGAGGATAATAAATACAAAAAGAAGCCTGAATAGTTTACGATAGATATTTTTAGCCTTTCGTTTCTTACAGGCTTTCTGCTGAGATTTTGGGGTCTCGTAGGGATTTAAAGGAGCGGTTTTTGATTTGCTGATCATCGAAGGATTGATGGTAAAAGTGTAGTGACCATTATGTTCATAATTGGAACCGTCTGGTTTAACGAATTCTACTTCATAGGCCTCTCCATCATTGTAGATTTCTAAAATGACTCCTTCCATACCCTTTTTGATCTCAGAACCGATGTCTTGATCAAGAATGAATATGTCATGTAGTTTCAATTTCATTATAGAAATATTTAATTTGAGGAGTGGAATAGCTTTTGAAGACCAGAGTGTAGGGGGTTATGAATCCAACCTGATTTCGGATCAGCGTCTGGAAATGGATTTTGGGCGTATCCAATGCGTTCTCCAAAATGAAAAATAATATGAGGTCTCATATTAATAAGTAGGGCTGCAACCATGAAGTCAGAACTCCAAATGATACGAAGTTCTGATGGTTGCTTAGCATCAATTATTTTGTCAGCATCATAAATATGTAACGCATCAACGAAGTAGAGCTCAGCCCTGTCATAATCTCTAGCGTAGAAGTAGCCTGTGTCACCATCATCTTCAAAAACGACACCACGTTTGCCATCTGGTGTATTCGATTCAACTACAGTTTCGACACCTACATTGATTACCGCTTCAGCACCTAGGAACGGTTTCATTTTATGAATTGGCTAAATTTTCTGCGTTTTCTTCGAAGCTTGTGTGGAGGGCTCCGGCTAGGTGTTCTGCGGCTAGGTCTTCTACTTCTGTTAGGGAGGAGACTTGGCAGAGGCGTTGGCGGAGGGGTTTGGCTCCGGGGAAGCCTTTGCAGTAGGCCATGAGTCTGGCTCGCATTGCCATGATAGTTTTCTTCTCGATACCACCATAGCGGTTGCTCTGGATGGCTAGGGAGCAGTGGCGGACGATGAGTGCCCAGCGTTCTTCCATCGGGATGGGAGCTAGCTGTTCGCCAGTTTCTAGATAGTGTTTGGCTTCCTTGAAAACCCACGGGTTCTGCATGGCAGCTCTGCCGATCATGATGCCGTCGACGTCGGTGGTTTCCTTGCGACGCTTGACGTCTTCGCCAGTGCAGACGTCGCCATTTCCTACGATGGGTAGGTTAGTGACCTGGGTGCACTGCTGGATGATGTCCCAGTCAGCTTCGCCACGGTAGCCTTGTGAGCGGGTGCGGCCGTGGATGGAAATGGCTTGCATGCCTGACTCTTCGAGAGTTTTGCAGACTTCAGGAGCGTTGATAGATTCTTGATCCCAGCCTACGCGGATTTTTGCGGTGACGGGGACTTGGTCTCCCACAGCCTTATGGATGCCACTGGCTACGCTGGCTAGTAGGGGGCAGTCCTTGAGGAGGGATGAGCCTCCATTTTTGGAAACGACTTTGTTGACTGGGCAACCGAAGTTGATGTCGATGAAGTCGGGTTGTTTCCAGTCGATGATCTTTTTAGCAGCTTCGCCCATGCGGGCTCCGTCGGCTCCGAATATCTGGATGCCGAGTGGGCGCTGGCCGTCGTGAAATTCTGTGTATTTACGAGTGTAGTCATCTCGCTGCATAATGCCTTCAGCGGAGACGAACTCAGTAACCATGACATCAGCTCCGAGTTCCTTACAGATGGTGCGGAATACCACGTCTGTGACACCTGCCATAGGTGCTAAGAAGAGAGGGAATTTACCGTTGTCGAACCAAGGGAGCATTGCTTTTGCTAGTGAATGGGTGAATTAGTGATTTAGTAACTGATTTGTGGCTCTGGGGAGCCAATTTAGACGGAGTAGAGGAAGGCTGCGCAGTTGTCGCATTGGCTGACTTCTTTTTCGTTGATCGTTCTGCTTACTGTGTCGGCGATGACTTTCATGTGACAGCTGCCGCATTGGTTGCCGTTGAGTGGGACGATGCTAGTGGCGCCTTTTTTAGCGAAGACTCGGTCATACATGGCTAGTAGTGATTTAGATACTGGCTTGATGAGTTCTGCTCTCTCGGTCTTGAGTTCTTCGATTCTGACTGAGTTAGTAGCCTTGCGTTCGGTGAGAGCTTTGATTTCTACTGCCATCGCTTCCTTGGTCTGGATGAGTCTAGTCTCAGCTTCTGTGAAGACTGCCTTGAGTCGGTCAGACTTCTCCATGCACTCAAGTTCTTTCGTTTCTAGCTCATCTACCATATCTTGGTAGCGGATGACTTCTGCACCTAGGGCAGTGTATTCTTCAGGCTTAGAGGTTTCAAACTGCTGGGCTGTGAGCTTCTGGATAGTGTCTTTACGGACTCTGTTGTCGAGGTCGATCGTTTTGATGGTGACTTCGTTTTCCTGCATCTCAGCTTTCGCCTTAGTGAACTTTTCAGAAGCATCGACTAAGCGTTGCTTGATCGCGGCCGCATCACGTGGGATTTTGTCGAGTTCTTGTTGGAGAGCTTGGATCTTGCTGTCTCTGTCTTGGACGACAAGTAGTTCGGTGATTGATTTTAACATGTTAAAATAGGTGAAAGGTTAAAGGTGAAAGGATAAAGTGGTTGATGAAGCCTTGGGTTGATGGAGGTTAGAATGGGAGTCCGCCTTTGCCGCCTTTGCCGCCTAGGCCTTTCATCATGTCGGCCATTCCATCCATGCCGCCCATCTGCTGCATCATTTGCTTCATCTTGCCGCCTTTGCCGCGGAACATTTTGCGCATTTCGCCGAACTGCTTGAGGAGCTTGTTGACCTCTAGAATGCTGGTGCCAGAGCCGAGAGCGATACGCTTTCTTCTGGTGCCTTTGATGATTTCTGGACGCTCACGTTCTTTAGGAGTCATTGAGAGGACGATGGCTTCCATGTGTGCCATTTTCTTACCACCCATGAGGTCGGTCGGGATCTGCTTTTTGAGTTTCTTCATGCCTGGAAGCATGCCTAGGATTCCATCGAGTGGGCCGAGGTTTTTGATCATTTGCATCTGGCTGAGGAAGTCGTTGAAGTCAAACTTGCCGCTTTGCATACGCTTGGCTGCATTCATTGCTTCCTTTTCGTCGATCTTGTCCGCCATGTTTTCGACCATGGAAACGATGTCTCCCATGTCGAGAATACGTCCAGCCATACGGTCTGGGTGGAACTCAGCGAGGTCTTCGAGCTTCTCACCTTCACCGATGTATTTGATCGGCTTGCCAGTGACTGCTCTCATGGAAAGTGCTGCACCACCACGAGCGTCACCGTCGAGCTTAGTGAGGACGATACCTGTGATGCCGACTGCATTATCAAAGTGCTGTGCTACTGATACTGCCTGCTGACCAGTCGCTGCGTCAGCGACGAGGAGCGTTTCTTTAGGGTCGAGGAATTTGTGAAGATCTTTTAGTTCACCGATGAGTTTTTCATCGATCTCTTGACGACCAGCGGTGTCGAAGATGAGGACGGTTCCGTTCTGGTGCTCAGCCCACTTGAGAGCGGCTTTGGCTACCTTTACGAGGTTCTTTTCGCCGGCGTCTGGCTTATAAACTGGGACGTCTACCTGTGCAGCGAGAGTGGCAAGCTGCTCAACAGCGGCTGGACGATAAAGGTCACAGGCGATAAGGATTGGGCGGCGGCCTTCTTTTTTAAGTTTTAGAGCGAGCTTAGCAGAAGTCGTTGTTTTACCAGCACCGTTCAGACCTACCATGAGGATACGTGCTGGTGGGTTGAGGTCTAGTGGAGACTGGTCGCCACCGAGTAGGACGGTTAGTTCGTCTTGGAAAATTTTGACAATCTGCTCACCTGGCTTGATTGATTTGATGACCTTTTCACCGAGTGCTTGGACTTTTACTTTTTCGATGAAGTCTTTAGCTACTGAGAATTCGACGTCGGCCTCTAGGAGGGCTAGTCTGATTTCACGGAGTGCGTCAGCGATGTTTTTTTCGGAGATCTTGCCTTGTCCGCGGAGCTTTTTGAAGACGCCTTCGAGATTGTCTGAGAGTGAGTTGAACATGATGGTTGTTTAGAAAGTGTTATGATTTGTTGCTGGAATGTTTCACAAATTGAGAGAAATTACAGCGTTTTTTTAATTAAGAAATTGCAAGGACGATTAAGCTAGGGATTTTTTGGGACAGAATTAACAGAATTAACAAAATTACCTGAACAAATAGTTCAAATAGAGCCCTATATAATGTGAACAAAGTGATTCGAGATTGAACTGCTTCATCAAGCTAGTAAAATTCTGTTATATTGTATTAATTCTGTCAAATATGTAGTCATTGATTTAGGTAAACCTTCCTAGCTAAATGGCTAAGGTAATTGTGGGGCGGTTTTTGGTGCGTATGCGGCTTCTTTATCGATGACAAATGTCCAGCGCATCGGGTCTTGGTAATCGCCATCTTCAGTAAGTTTCCATTGCACTGAGACATCGCAAGTGAGAATACGCAGTGGGCGATTGATTTTCCATGACACGGTCTTAGTCGCTGGATCATAGATGGCTGGGACTCTGCCGAATCCTGAGATTCGCATGATTAGTGAGTCTGGGTCGATGTTTTCAAGGGATGAAAGATCGGCTGAAATGGTAGGCATGCGCTCAGGGATTCTAGCGCCTGGCTTAGGTAGGACGGGATGAGCAGTTTTCTGGATGATGGCACCAGCGACGCTTTTGGAGTAGGCGGTGGCTTTGAATGTAGTGGCACGGTTGAAGATGTAGTCGTATTTATCTTGGCCTAGGACTACGTAACGAGGGATGACGTGGTTGGCTGTTTCTCTGGTGGTTTTGCCTGGTAGGCAGGTGAAGAGGTGTTGGTAGCCTAGCTCGCTACTGACGAGGTTCATTTCATCGTCATGGTGACCGCCGGGGTAGACGTAGGTGGTGATAGGCTTTTTGAACTTTGCTTTGAGGAGGTTCTTAGATTGGCCGAATTCGTGTCTGAGATACTTTAAGTAAGGCTCTGTGCCTTTGCGTTTCTCACGTTTGACCTTGCTCGGGAGTGGGTGGGAGACTGAGTGTGAGCCGATGCTGCAGCCGTTTTGCATCATTTCTTCTATCTGTTCGTTACTGAGTGTGCGGCCTCCGTTGTTGATGAAGTTGGTGTAGAGGTAGATGGTGAATGGGTAACCGAATTCTTTGAGGATGGGGTAGGCGTCAGTGTAGACAGATTTCCAGCCGTCATCGATGGTGATGAGGATGGAGCGATCTGGGATAGTTTTTTTGCCTTGTTTCCAGAGGATGAAGTCTTCGAGAGAGATGACGTTGAGGCCGAGGTCCTTGATAGCTTGCATCTGCTGGCGGAACTTGGAGGTGCGGATGACCATGTCTTGGACTTTACGAGTCTTTGAGAAAACGTGGTAACCTAGGACGGAAACACGGACATGATCGTTCTCGATCTCTGGCTGTGTAGGCAGAGCTGGAGTGGCTGGATCAGTTGGTGGTGTTGTAGTTCCTTGAGCTCCGAGATGGAGGATAGAGAGGTAGAATGTGAGTAGGAAAATGCGCATGAATCGTGGGAAACTGGATATGGTCAGAGACCATAGTGGAAGCTCTCGAATAAGCAAGGT
>CAKZNV010000200.1 GCA_937132085.1 uncultured Rubritalea sp.
TCACCGTTGGTGAAGCTGAGGGCTTTAGGTTTGGAGTTTTTTATACAGAATGGACAGAAGTTTTCAAAATTAACATAATTTCTTGTTAAGTGACTCCTGCAATTGGAAAGTAGTAGGGTTCAATGTTGTCTAGGATGAATGCTCAATAAGATTCGCAAAAATTCTGAAGCATTTTGTTAATTCTGTATAGCGCCACAGGCATCAGACCTAGAATCTTCTGTCACTTAACCGCTGTGCCATTAAAAAGAGGATTATCGGGTTTACTATTGAGAGGATTCGATTATTTTCTGTGCATGACGAAAATTTTAATCACCGGCAAGTCTGGACGTATGGGCCAGACTCTCATCGAAGCTACTGAGCTGAACGCTCAGACTGAGCTCGGCGGGACTCATGATGCTGGAGAAAACCTTATCTCAGCATTTGATGGAGTGGATGTTGCTATCGATTTCACGGTGCATTTGTTTACTAAGAGTGTGGTGGAAGCGGCTCTGGAGTCGAATACTCCATTAGTGATCGGGACTACGGGGCATACGGATGAGGAGAAAGCGATTATTACAAAGGCAGCAGAAACGTTACCTATCGTGTTTGCTTCTAACTTCAGTGTGGGAGTGAATACTCTGTTCTGGCTGACTAGAAAAGCGGCAGGCATTTTGGGCAATGAGCAGTTTGACATAGAGGTAGTGGAAATGCATCACCATCATAAGATCGATGCTCCTTCTGGAACTGCACGAACGCTGTTAGAGATCCTCAATGAGGAGACAAATACTAGCTATGAAGACGATGTGGTGCATGGCCGTGTCGGAAACATAGGAGCTAGACCTAAGAAGGAAATTGGAATGCACACGCTACGTGGTGGTGATGTGGTGGGAGATCACACAGTGATGTTTGCCGCTGATGGTGAGAGAGTGGAGCTGACGCATAAGGCGAGCAGCAGAATGACTTTCGCAAGTGGTGCGGTGCAAGCTGCGGTATGGATTCAGGGTAAGAAGCCGGGGCTATACAACATGCAGGATGTGTTAGGTTTACATTAATCATCTATTACCAAAATTTATTAAGAAATGGCGATACGTGTAGGCATAGCTTTAGGTTCTAATATTGGGAACAGGTTGTCGCATTTGCGTGATGCTAGAGATATGCTACGTAAGCTAGTAGAGCCAGATTCGCTCTACCTGCAGGCACCGATCTACCAATCTCAGCCAGTGGACTGTAGCGATAGTTCGCCTGACTTTTTTAACACGGTTGTAGAGATCGAATACATCGGTGAGCCATACGAATTGTTAGCGCAGACTCAGGGGATAGAGTTTCACATGGGTCGAGAGAGCGTGCATGAGCACAATGCACCTCGAATCATTGATTTAGATATTCTGTATTTTGGCAATGAGAAGATGGAAGATGGGATTTTAAACATCCCGCATCCTCGTCTAACATCTCGGTTGTTCGTGCTTCAACCATTAAGCGATATTCGGCCAAACCTTGTTTTGCCGGGAGATGATGTTACTATTTCTGAGCATCTAAAACACTTAGAAACAGATGAACCTGAACTCACGCTCGTCCAGACGACGTGGTAGCACAGCATTTAAAATGATGATGAAGAGTAGCGAAAAAGCGAAAAGAATCCGTGGAATGAAAGGCCAGAAACCAGTGAGTTGTCTCACTGGCTATGACTACGCTACGGGTAGACTGTTAGATGAAGCGAAGGTAGATCTGATTCTAGTGGGAGACTCTCTAGGTATGGTGGTTCTGGGCTTTCCTGATACGACTCATGTGACGATGGATCACATGCTACATCACACGGCCGCTGTCGCTAGAGGTGTGGAAAATGCTTTAGTAGTAGGCGATTTACCTATCCATTCCTACGATACACCAGCGGAGGCTCTGGCGAATGCTAAGAAGCTCGTGGCTTGTGGTGCAGATGCTGTGAAGCTCGAAGGTGGAGTGAAGCAGGTGGAAAAAGTCAAAGCGATCATTGATGCTGGAATCCCAGTCTTCGGACACATGGGGATGCTTCCTCAGCGAGTCCTCCAAGAGGGCGGCTATAAGAAGAAGGGCAAGTCTAAGAATGAAATTGAGGCGATCATAGAGGGCTGTCTTGCTCTTCAAGAAGCAGGTTGTTTCGCTATCGTGCTCGAAAGTGTGGTGGGTGATGCTGCGGCTGAAATCACTGATGCGCTAGAGATACCTACCATCGGCATCGGCTGTGGTGAGGGGAACTGTGATGGTGAAATAGCGGTGATTACAGATGTAGTCGGTGCTTATCCGTGGTTCGTTCCACCGTTCGCTACAGTGAGAGCTGATATAGCTAAAGACACGAAGCGTGCTGCGGTAGAATACATCGCAGCGGTGAAGCGTAGAAGTTAGGTTAAGCTTAAGGCTAGTCTTCTACGAAGAGGCGCTGTTCTTTTCTGCGCAAATGTCTACCTTTCGAGAGGTTGATTTTTGCTGGGTTATTTGTATCTAACAGATTTATACATGAGGTAATCAGTGACTGATTAATGTTGCTGATCTTGTGTTCTGTTAGATATCGGTGAATAATTTTCTGCTGAATGAAGATTGGTTGACTAGCTAGGCTAGGTATATGGATGCGTCCCTGCGGGTCTAACATTTTCCCATAGTCCAGTTGTTGTTCTATGAAATCATTTTGTTGTTCGGAAATGTGATGTGACCTGAGAATGGAGTCTGTGACGTCACGGTCGAGTATTTCTGTTAGAAGCGGAAGAGCTTCATTGCGCATCCTGTTACGCACAGCAAATGGCTCTGCATTGGTGCTGTCTTCACGATACTTAATTTGATGGTTCGTGATGAACTCATCGATCTCGGATCTTCTGACATTGAGCAATGGGCGGTGGAGATTGAAGCCGAGTGACTCGATCTCTGAAATAGCCTGCATGCCTTTGAGTCCTGCTGAGCCTCGGAGCAGGTTGTAGAGAATAGTTTCTGCTTGATCGTCCGCATGATGGGCTAGCAGGACGCCAGCGCATTGGAGTTCGTTGCAGGCTTGTGAGAAGGCGGAGTGACGAGCTTCTCTAGCAGCTAGTTCGATGCTCTTCTGCTCATGCTCTGCGATGCTTCTGACGTCGGCTTTATAGATGAAGCTCGGTAGCTGAAGTTGCTCAGCGAGGTTTCTAACAAAAGCTTCATCGCCGTCTGATTCAGCGCCTCTGAGCTGATGGTTGACGTGACAGACTACGAGGTTTTCTAGTCCAGCATTCACACAAGCATGGAGCAGTGCGACTGAGTCTCTGCCACCAGAAACCGCCACTAACCAGCGCTGTGCAGATGCTTTGCTGAGCCAGTCTGGATCAAGAAGTGTCATGAGTTAACCGAGGCTGATCGGGAAGAAAATGTTCAGCAACATGGTGAGGAAGAAGTTGACGATGAGGATGGCTAGTGAGGAATACACCATGGCTTTGGTAGTTCCCTGACCTACTCCCACAGCTCCGTTAGTGGCTCTGAGGCCTTGGTGGCAGGAGATGAGAACGATGATGAGTCCGAAGCTCATGCCCTTCACCATGGAGATGAAAATGTCTACGAGTTCGGTGTGTTCTACGAGGTGGAGATTCCAGTAAGCGAAGTTGATATCGAATACCTGGGTGCCGATGTAAACCGATGAAAGGATGCCGAAACCGACTGATTCTGCAATGAGTAGAGGGATGGAAATCACCATTGCGAGGAAACGCGGTGTCACGAGGTAGTCGATAGGGTGGACGTCCATTGAGCGTAGAGCGTCGATCTGCTCCGTCACTTTCATGGTGCCGATTTCCGCTGCCATAGAGGCTCCTACTCGGCCAGCGAGCATGAGTCCAGTGATGGTAGGTCCTAGCTCACGGAGCATGCCTACACCTACGAGTCCGCCGCCCATCGTCTCCATGCTGAACTGCTCCATCTGGAAAATAGCTTGAGCAGTGAGCACGGAACCAGTGAAGGCTCCAGTGATGATGACGACTGTTTGGGATTTAAAGCCGATCTCGTAAATCTGCTTGGTAAATTGCTTCCAGCGGAATTTCCCGACGAAGATAGAAGCGAACACTTCTTGGCCTAGCGAACATAGCTCACCAAGATAGGTGAGGAATGAAATGATGAGACGACCTAAGAAGCGGACTAAAATCATAATAGATTAGAGGCTACGCACGTCGGCGACTTTACCAGTCACTGCGGCGGCTACCACCATGGCTGGGCTCATGAGGATGGTGCGTCCTGTAGGGCTTCCTTGGCGGCCTTTGTAGTTTCTGTTAGATGAGCTAGCGCAGATCTGATCACCCACGAGTTTATCTGAGTTCATAGCTAGGCACATTGAGCAACCAGCGGATCTCCACTCGAATCCTGCTTCACGGAATATATCGGCGATGCCTGCTTGCTCGCACTGATGAGCAGTGATCTGTGAGCCGGGGACAGCGATGGCTTTGACGCCAGGTGCCACTTTTTTACCTTTGAGAATCTTAGCAGCTTCTCGGAAATCTGAGAGTCTGCCATTGGTGCATGAGCCTAGGAATGCGACGTCGATAGGGATGTCAGTTACTGGAGTTCCAGCTGGTAGGCGCATGTATTCGAGCGCTTCTATGATGCTGGCTCTTTCCTCAGGAGTCTCTGCCTTAGCAGGGTCAGGGATAGTCTCAGAGATGCCGACTCCGTGGTCTGGAGAGATGCCCCAAGTGACGGTTGGTTCGATGTCTGCTGCGTTGAAATTTACCACATCATCATAGACACAATCTGCGTCTGAAGCGAAGGATGACCAGCGTTGTATCGCCTCGTCCCAGTCAGCTGCTTTCGGAGCGTATGGCTTGCCTTTTAGGTAATCATAAGTCGCTTTGTCTGGGTTTACATAACCGCAGCGAGCTCCACCTTCGATGGACATGTTGCAGACAGTCATGCGCTCTTCCATAGTCATGCGGTCGAAGACGTCTCCGCCGTATTCGTAGGCAAACCCGATGCCGCCTTTGGCTCCTAGGTGACGGATGATGTGAAGAATCACGTCCTTAGCATAGACGCCAGGTTTGAGGTCTCCGTTGACGTTGATGCGGCGCACTTTTAGCTCCGCCATAGCGAGAGTCTGAGTGGCTAGCACGTCACGCACCTGAGTGGTGCCGATGCCGAATGCGATGGCTCCGAATGCTCCATGAGTCGCAGTGTGTGAGTCGCCACAGACGATAGTAGTGCCCGGCTGAGTGATGCCCTGCTCAGGTCCCACCATGTGGACGATCCCTTGCATGCCAGTGCCGAGTGAGAAATATTTGATGCCGTATTGCTCGACGTTTTTCTTCAGCTCATTGATCATTCCTTCAGCGAGCGGATCTGCAAATGGCTGCTGTTGGTTATCCGTAGGGACGATGTGATCTACGGTAGCGAAAGTGCGGTTGGGGAATTTCACGTCGAGTCCGAGGTCACGGATCATGCCAAATGCTTGCGGTGAAGTGACTTCGTGAATGAGATGAGATCCGATGAAGAGTTGGGTGCGGCCGTCCGCGATTTTACCTACTGTGTGAGCTTCCCAAGTCTTTTTATATAGTGTTTTTGCCATGATGATATCCTGCCGTTTGTGGTAGAGGGAATGTGCAGTGGTTTGGCGATAAAGTCAAGGTGCTGACACGCTTTCACCGACTAGAATGCTAATCATCTGGCTGGAATAGGGGATTTAGCGGTGATCTGTATTAAGGGCTGCAAGCCTAACACATAGTTTAGCCTAGGGTGCTACGAAGTAAGGCCTAGGTTTTGTAAGTAGAGAAATGGAAAGGCCTGAAAGGCTGATACATGTTGAACTGCATGTGTCAGGCTTACAGCCCTTGCTTAGTTAGTTGCATTTTCATACCCATGGCTTGCTTTGCGGCACCATGGGCTGGACTATTTGTCAGCCCTCTGGGCCTGTGATGCGGGTTGTAGTATTATGGATTTGACAAGGTGTTTTGTGAAAAATTATTTTAGATCCCTTCTGATGCGGGAAAAGGATCTTGCGCCCTTTCTCGCATACATTATTTCTTCTCTGGCTCCTAGTTTGGCCTTCCATACGTCCCTACGTGAAATGAGATACAGGCCTTTTTCTGTATTTAGTAGTAGGTAAGATTTATTGGAATCAACTAGAACATCATCATGCTCTGATAAAACTTTATCCCGAGCATTCTTAATCATTGAGATACGTTTCGAGTCTGATTTATCCCAGAATGTAAATACATCAATAACTAGGTCGATAAGAGGTGAGAAAAGGTCATTTAGCATACTATTGTTCTTAAGCAATTTAGCTGAGATGAAGATTTTGACAAGAGGATATTGTTGGGTGATTCGATACGTATACAGCATAAAGTTCACCTTCAGAGAACGCTGGGGTAGTTGGGTGGTTAATAGGGATGCATCGCTTTGCTCTTTTCCCTATTCTGGTATAAATTTGGCTTTAAGCCAAAAGGTAAATGTAGAATGCTTCGTAATGGAAACAGTTTAAAATCAGCGCAATCAGTGGATTTACATAATTTAGAATGATTTATAATACCGCTTGGCGGATTTGAGTTTTTAAGTATGTTTGGAACATGATGAAATCATTTATCAAAGTGTTATTTTGTATTCTCTCATCAATGGGGTTTACTCATGGGGAGACTGCCATTGGTGAAAAATCAGTAGGTAAAGTAGATCTTCCAAAATCTTTCCACCGCTCCAACGAGGGAGAGCATATGCTCACTATAAGACCTCGTAAAGGCGATGATAATGGGCCGATTTTTATGCAAATTATGTTAACAGAAGATATTAAAGAGCAAAATCTGGGGCATGAGTTGATCAACAAAATTCTCTTAGTAGTAGATGATGATAAAATAATAGAGAAGGTAGAAGGAAGGCTGGTCTCGTTTTCAAAAACGACCTTCACAGGAGAAGATGGAATTGATCGTATTCTAGAATTTCGCTCGATCTATTGGGACGGGCTTTTATTCACTATGACAATCAATACTATTAAGGGAAGAGAGGCTGAACCTCAGTGTAAAGAGTTACATGAACAGATAAAAGCAATTATAGTCTCTCTTGGTCGGAAGCCAAATAAGGTCAAATAGTTCTGTCACTCTAATCCTTGTTAATATTTGACGCTAAGTTGCCAATGTTCTATTGAGTAGGTGCGGTGTATTGGGTGTTTAACAACTTTAACTGCAAAAAAATTATGGATATGAAAAAACTATATTGGATCGCTACGTGTGGGGTATTGGCTTGTTGGTCGCCGGTTGTGGCTGCAGAGGAAGTAGCTGAGAATCCTGTAGTGGCTGAAGAGTCGCAGTTTAAGATAGCGTTTGGCTCTTGTGCGCATCAGAAGCACCCGTTGCCTATTTTTAATCGAGTGGTAGAGCATAAGCCTGACTTGTTTGTATTTCTTGGTGATAATATCTATGGTGACACAAACAATATGAAGCTGTTGCGTCAGAAATACGACATGATGGCAGCAAAAGAATCCTATCAACTACTAAAGAAGAACGTGCCTATTATAGCTACTTGGGATGATCATGATTATGGCGGAAATGATCAGGGTAAAGAGTATCGACATAAGGAGGATTCTAAAGAGGAGTTTCTGCGGTTTTTTGAAGAACCTTTGGATTCGGAACGCAGGAAGCGAGCAGGCATTTACACATCCTATTATAAAAAGGTAGGAGAGAAGACGATCCAGATTATCTTGCTCGATAACCGCACATTTAGAGATCGATTAGTTAAATTTAACGCATCGAGACATGGTAGGACGCATTTGTTTTACAGGCCAGAGTATGCGCCACACACCGACGGTAAAAGCACCTTCCTTGGTAAAGAGCAGTGGGCTTGGCTGGATAGGGAGCTTAAGAAGCCAGCGGATGTTAGAATCATTGGAACTGGTTCCCAGTTTAGCCATCAATGGAATGGCTATGAGTCATGGACCAACTACCCACATGAGCAGGCGAAGATGGTAGAACTTATCAAAAAGAACCAAGCAGAAGGTGTGATGTTTATCTCTGGAGATGTGCACTACGGTGAAATCTCCGCGAGACAGTATAAAGGGTGTTATCCCTTGATCGATGTCACCTCCAGTGGCCTTTCTAGCACATGGAAGTATGCGACTCCTAACAGGTATCGGATAGAGGGGCCAATTATGGAAAACCACTTTGGTTTGATTACTGTGAAATTTGGCAAAACTACTCCAGTGATCACTTCAGAAATTTGGGATATCCGTGGAAACCAACGTGTCGAGTATACGATACCTCTGACGATGTTGAAGTTCCCTAGGAAGGGTGAGTAATGTGAGTTTTTTACATTTGCAGATTTGGATTTTGGGTTAGGGTTTGTGCATGCCGAGAAACTTACTTTTCATCTGTGCGATGAACCGCCTGCGTAGTCCTACTGCGGAGGCTATTTTCTGTGAATGTGATGGCATAGAGGTGGATAGCGCTGGGCTGAATCGTGGAGCAGATGTGGTGCTAAGTGCGGAGCAACTGGAGTGGGCAGATCTCGTTCTGGTGATGGAGAAAATGCACAAGCGTAAACTCAATGAGAAGTATGGTGAGCACCTCAAAGGCAAGAAGGTCGTGGTGCTGAATATCCCAGATGACTATGAATTTATGGAAGATTCTTTAGTGAAGATTCTGAGACAAAAATGTGCAAACTACGTGTAAGCGTGCTGAAGTAAGCAGTTGGGATTGACTTATAGTTGCCATCACGATTTACTCTATTTAGACAATTAATAATGGTGTGTTATCTGAATTGATTAGTCGCTATAACCCCGAAAATTTATGGAAACAGGATTACCAATTATCGTAATATTAGTATTTTTAAGTCTGCTCATTGTAGCATTTCTTGTGAAGAAATTTCAGTTTGCGCTGGCTTCTATAAGCGCATTATTTGCTGCTGTCATAATGTTTGCTGTTTGCAATAACTCGATTTCTGACCAATCGAATTCAGTAGATCACGTTGAACTTTATAAAGAATTAGATAACTATAAAGATAGGATTGCAGCGTTGAACAAAGAAAACACACAACTTAGTAAGCGGGTTGAAGAAGAAGAAGAAAATGCGATTGCAAAGTTGAAGTTACAGAGTGATATAGACAGTGAATTAAAGAAAACACCACTGATTGAGGAACCTAAAGGCCTACCATCTACATTCGGCCCATTTAGTAAAACTAATGAGAATATGGAGAAGGGAAATAGTTCTCTTTCACGGCTCTTTGACTCGTTTAAAAGTGATGTGGAAGAGCAGGATGTGACTTGGGAATTTAAGGAATATAATTGCAAGCTAAGCATGAAAAATTCTGAAGTTAGAAAAATTGCTGTAGAGTTGGTAAACCCAGAAGCTATCGCATCCTGGAGGTTTAAAAAATCTGCAGGGTTTGGTGTGCTAATTGTGGAAAATATCACTGGTCTGGGTGTCACCAGAGAAGAGCTTGACGAAGCTGTGTTAGAAAACTTGAAGGAAAATACTGATGCTTATAAAATTGTTAAAAGGGAAGAAATGAAGACTGAGGCAGGCACGTTTCTGATTAGGCATTGTGAAACTATTCTTGAAAGAAGATCGTTTTATTTCATCGTGGCGACAATGAACCATAATGGTTACTATTATCAAGTTACGAATTGGTCGCTTAATCGTAATCGTAAAAAAGCAGATTTTGTTAGAGATAGTATGGCATCTATCAAAAATTTGACCTTGATTGACCCGAGTAAAGTAGCACCCAATATAAATATTGTTCTCGCAAAAAGCTTCACGGATAAGAACTTTGGGATAGAGATTACCAATCCAGATGACTGGGAGTATTATAATCTGGAACAAGACAAAGATACTCTGCCAGCCTATGGATTTAATATTAAGGGAGAAGGAGTTTTGGTTTATAATATATACGCTCCCGCTAGTGTGAGTGATAAAAAAATCTTTGAGGCTTATAATGAAGAATTTAATCTATCAGAGGCTGTTCCTTTTGATCGAGTTAAAACTAGAACGGTAAATGGGCATGAAATCAAATCAATCGTTATCGATTTTGAAACTGAGGGGGGATCCTGTCATTCTAAGTTTGAGCTAGTAAGGAATGGAGATCGACGATGCATGCTACGCACATGGGCATGGAAAAAAGACAAACTGATCGACGCTGATATCGTATGGAAAAACCTAGAGTGGCTCAAGCCTGAAGCCAAAGAGATACCAAAACATTTTAAAGCTAGTGTTAGGATGTCATCATCCAAAGTGCTAAATCAACTGGGGCTTATCGAATTTGGCAATAGTTCTTATCTCAAAGCATTTAACAATTTTGAATACGCTAGATTATTAGACCCAAGTAATGAAACCTATGTGAGGAATATGATTCAGTGTCACTTGGAAATGGGGCAGAATCAAGAAGCTCTGAAACTCACTGAATCAGTTATTAAAGATTCTAAAAATCCTTCTAAATTGATTAGAGAGAACCAAGCCCGCATACTTTATATTCTAGGGCGATTGGAGGAATCTGAGGTGGCTTATCAAACGTATTTTTCAGGTAATATGGATCAAGACGACCCAGGGATGAAAGATTTTCTCAGCGTATTAATAGAGCTCACAAAATTCGATGTAGGGGAAAAGGTAGCGACTAATTACTATCAAAATTTTCCATCTATAAAGACGCAAGGGTGGATGGCGTTTTTACAATATAAGAATGCCAATTATGTAGAGTCTGAGAGGACGTATAAAAAGATCCTTAGTAACGATCCTAAAAACACAGTTGCCTATAGCGGGATCATAGATCTCTACATTGAAACTGAAGAGATGGAAAAAGCAAGTATGTCAGCAGATGAATGGGTCAGGCTATCGCCTGAAAATATCGATGCTAAAATAACGAAAGTTGCAGTTTTAAAGGCCGCAGGAAAAAATGCTGAAGCTTTTGATTATCTGAAACTACTCAGCGATAAGCACCCTAATGATAATCAGCTAAAGATAGAGCTAGCCCAGATGTCTTCGACTCTAGGGCTTGGTGACCATTCATTGATTACTAAGATAATCGATCCTGTTTCACTAAGCGATAAGCTAAAAAATGAGCTGAAGAATAGCGGTGATATGGATCAGAGCTTCCTCGAGAAGGATGCGATATACCGACACTACCTAACATCAGTTAATATTGAGAAATCTGGTCAAGTAAGAGAAACGACAAGATTCAAATGTAGTGTTCTCAACTACAACGGAGTAGAAAAACACGCTAAATTAGCAATAGAGTTCTACCCGACCTCAGAGAGGATTTATGTAAACTCGCTAAAGGTATACGACAAGAATGGCAACTTAACTTATGAGGGTAAAAACAAGGATTACTATCTTACTGATAAGAATAAGGAGATGGCAACTCATGATAAAATACTCCACATACCAATCAAGAGTTTAGCAGTTGGCTCTAGATATGAAATCACTTATACGATCGAGAGAAGGAAGTATAATGACCTTCTTAGTTTTAAAGATTATTGGTTTATCAAGGGGGATCCAGTTCATGTATGCGCTCTTGATCTGATGGGAGATCTGACAGGTGTTAATTGGGATTCTTCTAGAGATCTAAGCATGATTGAAGATAAGGCCGAGGCTAAAATCTGGATAGAAAAGAACATCAAAGCGTTTAAATCCGAAAGCTCTAGCCCTGATACTCAGGAGCTTTACACTAAGTTATCTATTGGGTCCTCCTCTCATTCCTGGGCTGATGTTTCCAGGAACTATTATAACTTTGTGAAAGCGAAAATGGCTCCTAGCCAGAAAATCAAGGACTTGGCTCAGAGTATTATTAAACCAGGTTCAAGTAAAGAGGAGCAGACGAAGGCCGTATTACAATGGGTGCAAAGTAATATCACATACCAAGCAATTGAGTTTGGCCCTAGAGGAAGGATGCCTAAAGCGTCTGATCAAACATTGAGCACAAAGGAAGGCGATTGCAAAGATATGAGCCTGTTATTGTGCCAGTTGCTCCGTGAAGTTGGTGTCGAGGCTCATCTAGCATTGGCAGACACTCGTTATGGAATCACGAAGAAAATACCTGATGAAGGTCAATTTAATCACTTGGTTGTATACTGCCCTAATCTTTCTAACGTAATGATAGACCCTACGAATAGCTATCTTGATTTGCTAAAGTATGGACCATATTTATCAGCTAATGAATACATTCTACCAGTCACTCAGAAAGGTCACAAACTGTATCGTATGCCAGTGCCGAAACTCCCTGATGTAGAGATCAACATAGATCGTGAAATTTCGACTAATATGACACATGTTGTTGTAAAAGAGACTGCTGAGCTTCATGGTTTATCTGCTGCCTATTTCCGCAGGAGCTTGGCGGGGAAGAATGAGACTCAGCTTAGTCAATATTTCACTTACTTTTTCAGCTCTAGTTATCCACAAATTGAAATAACTAAGGTGACTCTGGATACTGACATTAACGATAATTACACACCACTAAAGGTTACCATTCATTCACAAATAGCGAAGGAAGATACCAATACTAAAGTGCCTATGCTATGGGAATCTCAGTATTATTTACTTTCTAAAATTATTGATAGAAGAAACCCTCTATATTGCGAGTTGTTGATGACTATTAATTCGACCAATAGTTTCGAAAAATCTGTTGCTTTCAAGCATGCTTTTACTTCGTTCGATAATAAGTATTCTCAATTTTCAAGTAAGATGGATGATGCTATGCTAATCATCCAAACCACAAGTAAAAGGTGTGAAGGGGTAGCAAAGGAGTATGAGGCGAAGCGCGTTCAGTCTATTAAGCTTATACCCAAAATCATACTGCCTTAGATGTGAAATGGATCAGCACCTGACATGCGAACTAGCTGACAATGCAGAGTATTTATTTGTCTATGGGACACTGCGTAAAGCGTTTCAGCTAGAGGTGGCTAATGTTCTCCAGACACATGCTGAGTATGTAGGGCTGGGGCGAATAGCAGGGAGGCTTTATGATGTAGGTTCCTATCCTGGCGTGACTCTGAGTGATGACTCTAGTGACGTTGTTGTAGGAGAAATTTACAAGCTGATAGAGCCTAAAATAGTCTATGCACAGTTAGATGCCTATGAAGGTATTTCTACCCCTCCGCATGCGGCAGATGAATATGTGAAACAGAATGTCAGTCTGCTAGATGAAGCGGACTACATTGTAAGCGTCTACGTTTATCAGCATGCTACTAGCAGCTTGAAACGTGTCGTTAGTGGGGATTATCTACATCGCTGAAGACGGCAGTTTACTCTACGTTTTGGATCTGCTCACGGATCTTTTCTAGCTCGGTCTTCGACTGGACGACGTGTTGAGCGAGAGTGGCGTCATTGGCTTTGGAACCGATGGTGTTGAACTCACGGTTAAGCTCTTGGCAGAGGAAGTCTAGTGAGCGTCCGATGGCTTGGTCGCTGTCGAGATATTCCCTGAAGGTAGTGAGGTGGGAGTGGAGACGGGTTAGTTCTTCAGCGATGTCGCAGCGCTCGGCGAAGAGGCCGATTTCTTTAAGCACACGTTCGTCGCTGAGGTCGACTTCTAGGCCGGTGTCTTTTAATTTACGGTGTAGATTAGATCTGTATTTCTCTAGCACGCTTGGAGCATGTGCTTGGATTTCGATAGCTTGTTGCTCTAGGAATGCGAGGCGCTCTAGAGTGTCTTGCTTGAGGTTGTCGCCTTCCTTAGCTCTCATGCCAACGAGGTTTGCTAGTGCTGCTTCTAGTGCTGGCTGGATAGCTAGGAGGGCGTCTTCTGCACTGGCTGCTTGATTCTCAGAAATGATGACCTCTGGGATACGTAGGATTTCTGAGGCAGTCAGAGGTATCGGAGTGCCTAACAGTGCTGAGAGACGATCGAGCTCGGACTTGAGGCTTGTGACTTTCTCTGTGTCTAGGACTAGGCTACCTTGGTCTGCATTGGCTTGTTCGATGTTGATGCCGATAGTGAGTCTGCCACGTGAGATCTTGGTGAGAGCGAACTTGCGCAACTGAGCATCTAGCTCGGCATAGGCACGCGGCATCTGTATCAAGACTTCGCCTTGCTTTCTGTTGATAGAACTGACTTCTACCCGAGCTACGAGTGTGTCTGTGGCATGTTCTGCTCTGCCGAAGCCTGTCATGGAATGCATAGTTTTAAAGGTAGTTACTTGTTCTTGTTGTCGTTGCCTTTGTCCTTTTTGTCTGAGTCTTCAGAGTTCTCCTCTTCAGTCTCTTCTTCAGGTTCAGGGTCTACGAATGATGCGCCTGGGTTGAAGTCGATGTTAGGGTCTTCATCTGGGAAGTCGAAGTTATCTTCATCAGATTCCTCTGTTGATTCTGGTTCAGAGTGGTCTTCTACTACGCCGTCATCGAGCTCTTCACCTTCATCAGGATCACAGTCTTCTGGCTTAGCAGGTTCCACTTCATCATCATCGTCCTCATGGAGACTTAGTAGTCCAGGGACTGCTGCGATACGTGGCTCTGTAGGTGGGTCAAAAGCGTTAGGATCGTTGTGCTGAAGATGTGAGTCTTCAGCATTGTCCTCGTCCCCATAATCGTGCTTATGATACTCCTCATGATCATGATACTCGCTATCATAGTCATCATCACCGTGATGATAGTCGTCGGGATCGTAGTCAGATTCCTCAGATTCCTCAGATTCTTCAGGCTGAGGATCGTTGGCGATTCTCTCATGATATTCTTTCATCTTAGCTGCGTCCTCGGCTTCTTTAGCTAGGTCCTTCTTGTTAGAGAAGAATGCGAGCCAGATACAGATCTCATAGAGGAGATACATAGGGCCAGCTAGCATGAAGAGCGTGAGAGCGTCACCAGTGGGAGTGATAATGGCTGCGACTACGAAGATGGTGATGATAGCATAGGAGCGGGTGTTACGCATCGTAGCGTAGCTGAGTAGGCCAATTTTCACCAAAGTCATGACTACGACTGGAAGCTCGAATGCTAGGCCGAAGATGAGTGTGAACTGAGTGGCGAATCCGATGTAGGCACCGATTTGCCATTCGTTCTGAACACCGAGTTCATTACTAAAGTTGAAGAAAAAGTCTAGGGTCTTAGGCAAGACGCTAAAGTAGCAGAAGAAGACGCCTCCGAGGAAGAGTCCAAAGCCTATCGCCATGGCAGGCCAGAGAGCCTTCCTTTCTTTTTCCTTAAGACCTGGTAGCACGAACTGGAGGATGAAATAGAGCAGTAGAGGGAATGAAATAATGATGCCAGCAAAGACGGACAGCTTGATAGAAAGCATGAAGGTCTCAGTGGGGTTCAGGGAGCGCATGGCGACTACGTCTCCGCGAGAATTGAGTGAAGCGCTTGGGTGTTTCTCGATCAGTTGAGCGAGCGTTTCCTTAAGCTTAGTATCGACTTCTGGAAGGTCGTTGATAAATGCGAGGCGCTTTTCCTTATCCTTATGAATGAGTGCAATGCGGTAGTAACTAGCGCACTGAGCTACGAATCTAAACTCTGAGTCATCGAACTGACTGAAGAAATAGGTTCTCTGTTCTGGTGATAGATTGGCTGTGTGGTTGGCAGCAAGTTTTGCCTTTTCCCAAGTTTCAGGCGTGATGGTATCAGGGAGTTTCTCTTTGACCGAGTCATACCAGACCTTCTCGATAGGTCTGCGGAGAACCTCCATGAGCGTGTCTTTAAATACGTAGCAGAGCAGTGTGGAGACGAGAAGCGTGATCACTATTTTGACTATCGCATCTCTGAGATCTTCTAAATGCGCCATAAACGGCTTATCAGAAACGTTGTCGCCTGATTTTCCTCGGTAGCTGAATAATTTTTTAAGAATGAACATTTAGGGAAGCTGAAATAAACACGGTTAGCCTAAAAGGCAAGAGTATAGAGCCGTCTATGGAGTGGCAAATTATTCGACAGGGATTGCTTTAGGCGGCTTAGGAGGCTTCGGTGGTTCTGGGTCAGCAGGTGTATCTATCGGGGCATCGGGGTCGATAGGTTCTTCAGGATCTGCTGGCTGGACTCCATTCGGCAGTGGACGAAGTGGCGGAACATCTGGATCAACAGGGTCGTCTTCTACGGGAATCGCTTTTGGTGGGCGGCTAGGATCTGGAGTAGGCATTGGCTCTGTCGGAGCTGTTGGATCTAGAGGTATAGCTGGGACTGTTGGGTTTCCAGCTCCATTCTCATCTTCAGGGTCTTCGACAATGAGAGCTTTTGGTGGCTCAAGTGCGTTATCCGGATCTCCTGCTGGTGTGATATCTTCGACAATGAGAGCTTTTCCTGGCTCTTTATTTTCTGGCTTGTCGAGTGGGTTCACATCAGGGATTTCATCAGGGATGATGAGCGCTTTCTTAGAAAGTTCGTGTCTCACAAATGCTTCATCTTCTAGACCATTGAAGAATGCTGGGATCATCGGAGCGGCTAGTCTACCTCCACTTACTGCTTCGTGTGGTGAGCCTTCATAGAGGACTGCAAAGGCGTATTTTGGCTTATCGAGTGGGAAGAATCCAGCGAACCATGCGAGTTTCTGATTGAGTGACTCTGGTCCCCACTGCGCAGTTCCTGTCTTTCCGCAAATGACTGAGTAAGAGGTGGCAGCACGCTTACCTGTTCCATCGGAAGCATTGACTACATCATACATACCTTGCTTGATGATATTGATATTCTTAAGAGCTATTTTTGATTTGTAGCGGTCAGATGGTTTGTTCGCTCTAGTGATCACACCTTTGGCATTCTGCACCTGCTTGATCATGTAGATTTGTGGGAGGATTCCGTTGTTGGCGATGCCTGCCATGCTCTGTGCTACCTGGAGCGGTGAGGCTAGGATAGCTCCCTGTCCGATCGATGCGTTAGCTACATCACCTTGCTTGATACCACGCTTGAATCGTCTCAGTGTGTATTCTTCAGTGAGGAGATTTCCAGAGGCTTCACTTTCGAGTGGGAGACCAGTTCTGACTCCGTAGCCGAAGAGACTAGCGACTGTCATGAAGCGTCCTTTTTGTTTGCGTTCAGCAGCAAGTGCTGCCTGAATGAAGAATGGATTGTTAGAGTATTTTAGACCAGAGTTGATGCGCAAATACCCACGAGAACGTTTGGACCAATCGCGGAATTTATGGTTACCTAGTTTGATGTGAGCAGGGCAATTGAACCCAGAGGTTCTAGTGATGGCTCCTGTGTCGAGAGCGGCTAATCCAGTGATGACTTTAAAGGCTGATGCTGGTGGGTAAGTCGCTTGGAAGGCTCTGGCGTAGAGTGGTTTGCCTTTGTCTTTTAGGAGCTTGTCGTAGTCGTCTGGTTTCATGTAGGGCACCCAGAGATTGAGATTATAGGATGGTCTCGATGCCATCACTAGCACCTCACCAGTCTCGATATCAATGATGACGAATGCGCCACGCTTACAGTTTTGTCTCAGCACACGTTCAGCACGCTTTTGCCATTTTAGATCGATGGTGGTGACGACTGTTCCGCCTGGTTTAGGAGCGATGTCTACACGTCTGACTTCTCTACCGAAGCTATCGTATTGGAGTTTTCTTTTCCCCGGAGTTCCAGTGAGCGTTTTGTTAAATTTTTTCTCAAGCCCGCCTCTGCCTTCGAGCTCCCAGAAGAGAGGGTCGCCGTAGTTGATAGGTCCACGTTCGAGATTTCTGCTGACGCTTCCTACGTAGCCGATGATGTGGGCAGCGCAGGAGTTCTCTGGGTAGAGACGCTGATAAAGTGGGTGGAGGATGATGCCGTCTGTGAGCTTGCTGTCTTTGAGCAGTTGATCTTTCTCAGATTTCTCAACTACGTGCTTAAATGGCATAGGGATCCAGCGGCGGTGACGATAGTGCTCGGTGAGCTGTTTGTCGGTGACGTTGATCTTGGTGTCAAAAAGCGCCTCAGTCTTAGCAATGCGTTCACGGCTCCATTTGATGATGAACTCATCTGATTCATCTGCGAACTGTTCCATCTGGAGAGCGGGATACCACACCACTTTATTCTGAGCGAATGAGTAGCCGAAGCGATCCACGATTTGTCCACGTGGGGCAGGGATATTCAGCGTCATGGTGCGAGCGTCTGGCCTAGTGTGGATGCTTGCTTCATCGTAGTTTAGGAAGCTCTCAGCCTCAGCTTCAGGATTAGCTTCTTTAGCGAGATCTTCCGTATTCTCCTTTTGCGTTTTTTCTTTTACGGGAATAGTAGATGTCTGAGCAAACACGAGTGCTGTGGCGCAGAGGTAAGGCAGACCTAGATAGGCTGAGCGCTTTTTAGAAAAGGATCTGAGCTGGGACGCTCTAGCGCTGGGATTGGATGAAGGTCTCATATTCAAATGGTATAACTGGCTTAGTGACTGATACGCATACTTTAGATACAATATTACGACAAGTCCATAGAAAGTGCCTAGAATCAGAGGATTTTTAGCATGAATTGTAAACCTACGATTGACGGACTTAGTTTCCTCGCTAAACACTGTCCTAGATTTATGACTGAAGAAACGATCAAAGCAGCCCTGACGCAGGTGAAATACCCTGGCTTTTCTAGAGATATTGTCGCTTTCGGCCTCGTCCGTGAAGTGAAGATAGACGGCAATGACGTCGAAGTCACTATCGGCATCCAGACCAAGGACGACAAAGTGCCTGAGCAGATCTTCAAGGACTCTCAAGATGCGCTCAACAAGATAGATGGTATCGGCACTACTCGTGTAAACATCGATGTGCAAAACCCTGACGCTCAAGGCGGAGGCGCTGCACCATCTGGTAAATCATCTATTCCTGGAATCAAGAAGGTCATCGCAGTAGGATCTGGTAAAGGTGGAGTCGGTAAATCAACTGTTTCTACTAACCTGGCCATCGCTCTCGCTAAAACTGGAGCTAAAGTAGGTCTCTGTGACTGTGACCTCTACGGTCCATCCACTGGCCAAATGTTCGGCACCAATGCTCAGCCAATGGCGAACGAGAAGGATGAAATCATCCCGATCGAAGCGCATGGCATCAAGCTCATGTCGATGAGTTTCCTCGTCAATGACAACTCACCAGTGATCGTGCGTGGCCCACTGGCTACCCGTTATACCCAACAATTTCTCCGCCAAGTAGAGTGGGGTGAACTAGATTATCTCATTCTCGACCTCCCTCCTGGCACTGGCGATATCCAGCTGACTATCGTTCAGACAGTTGCTCTGGACGGAGCTATCATCGTGACTACTCCTCAGGAAGTTGCGCTCATTGATGCTCGTAAAGCGGTCAGCATGTTTGCTAAGGTGAACGTAGACATTCTAGGCGTAGTCGAGAACATGTCATGGTTCGAGTGTGATCACGGTGAGCGTTATCACATCTTCGGCAATGGTGGCGGAGTCAAAGAAGCGGATCGTATGAAAGTGCCACTCCTCGGACAGATCCCACTCGATATCACTACTAGAAAATGCGCAGACGAAGGCAGACCAGTAGCCCTCATGCCATCAGCTGAGAGCAATGCTAGCGCTGCGTATCATGACACCTGTGACAAGCTACTCCAGCGACTCAAGGTCAAATAATTCAACCGTCCTATGACGATAACGCTCTCCACACCCGCTCTGCTATTCCCAGCGATCAGTCTGCTCTTCCTGAGTTATACGAATCGCTTCTTAGCCCTGTCCGCACTGATCAGAAGCCTGCATGGACAGTGGACCCAGAGCCAGACTCAGAGCGATGGTGGAGGCAAGTTTGAGAAAATCCCAGCCCAGATAGAGAATCTCCGTCTGCGGCTCATCCTCATCAAGCGCATGCAAGTAGCGGGTGCTGCGGCACTCGTGTTCTGTGTGCTCTCGATGGTAGGTATTTTGTTAGAAAGTCAGATGGCCGGAACCGTGTGTTTCGGCATTGCTCTAGTTCTCATGGGCTACTCGCTCATCGCCCTAGTGCTAGAAATTCTCAAGTCAGGCGGAGCTCTGAAAATACTCCTAGACGACGCTGAAGATAAGCGTTGTTAGCTTAAAGCGTAGGTTTCATTTACCTAAGGAAAACAGTCTAAGATCAGTTTGTAATCATTTTAAATCAGTGGTTTAAAAACGTCTTCCTGGCTATAAGTTGAGCGAATTAGATAAAGGTTTTAGAAGTGTCCGATTATTACCGTTTGATGAGTTGATAGTCGCAACGAAGAAGTCACCACTGATTACACTGATTTTAAACTGTTTCTCAGCACGATGAAAAATCTGCTTTAATAAAAGCTAGAGACTCATAAGATAGAGACATGTTTAAAGTTCTATTTGTGTATTTGAGTTTTGTTTCGTGTTTATTTGCAGGGGGGCTTCCAGAGGTGACTGAAGCGAATGAGAAAGAGGTTATTGCGGCTTCTCATACTGTGTTTGAGGCTATTTTTGTGGAGGAAAGCAGAAGCTACTTGGTCGATGGCAAGGAGATTAGTGAAGAGGATTTAGAGGAGAAATTATCCAGTCTAGAGCCGATAGAAAGTTCTGCTGTCACTGTGAGATTAAAAATAAAACTGCTTGTTACTGAGTCTATTAAAGGAGGCCTAAAAGACTACCAAATACTAGATTTTACAATAGATGATGGTCTGGATTCTGAGTGTCCGCACCTTCTGAATTATGGGGTTTATCGTGAAAAACAGGTGTATTATAATAGCGGAAAGTTAGGCGACCATGATTACCGTTATAAAACAGTCAGAGAGACCGTTAACTTTTCTTCGGTAATCAAGAATAAGAGGCTTACCGGGACACTAGGAAAAAGAATTGGTAAAGAGATTGAGCTGGAAGGTATTCAACCAAAGAAAGTTGAGAACGATCCGTTTTCGTCATCTGATAATGGCTTTCAAATTTCTAGATTAGATGGAGCTACATTTTCAGGAAGTGTCAGTCTGGAGCTAGATGCAGGATACGCTAAAGCTGGAGGTGAATTACCGAAGGTAGGGAAAAAGGTATTCGTATCCGGTTATGAATCCATCATTGTGAATTCTTTTTATGATGAAAAAGAGTTAGATAGTTTGGAGAAGGAATATCCTCAGTTCTATGGGCAGGGCATTTTCAGTATAGTATTTATAGTCACAGATGTGAGCGAGTTTCCTTAGACCTCATCTTCTCGAACTTCACCAGCTGTGTTGACTTGCCAGTAATGACCAGTCTCAACATGTAGGCATGTTAGGTAGCCGCCGCGGCCTGGGTCGGTGTCGATACAGATTGCATGGCCTAGATTGTTAGGGACGTGAGATGTCTGGGCGGTGTGTCCGCAGATCATGGTTTTGCCCGACTGATGCGGTAGCGGTGTGCCGAACTTTTTGTGGATCAAGCTGAATGGTAGTTGTTGGTCGAGTGGGACGTCCGCTTCGAGATTTGCGTGGACGAAAATGTGAGTCTCAGTCTCTAGGTATGGAAGACATTTACGCAGGAATTCCCAATGCGCTTCTGGGATATCAGAAATGCCGTCGACTCCATACGATGCTAGAGTCTCCACTCCGCCCCAGTGTTCTAGCCATTGCTCTAGTTCGATGTTGTTGAGCTTAGCGAGGAGGAATTTCTCTTCATGATTTCCTGATAAAAAGCTCACCTTGTAGTCGCTCTGTAAGCTAATCAGAAAGTCGATGACTCCCTTGCTGTTAGGTCCACGATCCACATAGTCGCCTACGAAAATCACATGATCATTAGCTTGAGGATTGATGACCTTCCAAAGGTGTTTCAAGGCATCTAAACAACCATGAATATCGCCAATAGCTAGAGTTCTACCTGTGTGGTTCGCTGTGTTCATAATCAAATTTATAGTTCGAAATGGCTCAACTTCAAGGTTAGGTAAATATTCTATTTTTTTAATGGGACTAGATTTGAATATTTACCTTGTCGTGAGAGGTGATATTTTTTGTGCTTATGAAGCACGTTTACACGATTCTTAAATTATCCCTTTCAGGCTTCATGTCCTATAGGGTAATCTCTCAAATCATAAGTAATGATTTTGATGTCTCTATATGGGTGTGGCTCAAAGGAGGGTTTTTCTTAGTTTGGTTTATGATAGAGGTGTCCTATCTGTTCTGGGAAGAGAAGATAACAGCTTGGATAAATGAGCCTGATGAAGATGAACTTCCGAAGGATGATTTTCAGCAGTATAGTGAGTCTAATAAGATAAACGCAGGCCTTAAGCAGACTTTAGCGCATATGATAGCCGGCGGAAGTCGCTGGGATGATGAGCTAGACGAAGTAGAGGCTAATATTCTCTCTCAGAAAGATGCGATAGCAGTATGTTTAGTGCTGAGAGATCATGGTGATGAACTCTGGGAAGACATAGATAGGATGGTGAGTTCTCCAGAGTCACAAGAGACTTATGCTGTGTTTTACCATTTTGCTATACCTCTGTATTTAGAGAAATTCGATGAAGTAAATGTAGCTGAGGAAAAAGATCATTCTTTACTAATGTCTTTAGTGGGAACGCTCGCACGCTATGAGCATGAAGCGGCAGTAGAGAAGATCATCGAGATGAGTAAGTATCCTTCTGATGATTTACCGTTTGGATGGAACGGAATTTTCAAATGTATTGAGCCTGGTGATGATACCTTTCAACCAGTTATCGATTGGTTCGCCCAGCATGAGGTAGAGGGATTTGCCTCAGTTGTGTTTCTGGACTGGATGAATGAACATTGTCTAGATGGAGCAGCAAAAGAACATTTGTTTGATTCTGCTAAAGGGAGGTCTGTGCTGAGAAAATATATTACTGATGAGGATCCTGAGTTATATACTTATGCTGGAAGCGCAGTGGTGGCTCTGTCATTTATGGAAGATGTCGAAGATCTGTTAGAACTCGCTCAGCAGCATCAGTCTAATGATGTTGTCATAGAGGCTAACTGGGCATTAGCGAAGCAAGGTAATGCTGAGGCGGTGAAAAATCTACAGATGTTCTGTGAGGATTGGAGAAAAGCGGCTAAAGCAGCAACGTATTTAACAGAGTTAAAGTTAGATATACCTGACAGCTTTAACGATACTAAGCACCAAGCCAAAGCGGAGATGGCTGAGTGGCTTAAGCATCCATCAGAGCTAACGGAACTACCTGAGACATTAGAAGTCGTTGATCAAAGAGAGATTTACTGGCCTCCTGTTAAGAAGCGTATTTTGACATCGCTCTTGAAGTGGACACATGATGGTGAAGAGGGCATAGGTATGGTAGGCTCTACCACATTTTGTCTATTTGGTGACACTACCTGTGACAAATCAGTGATCCAAAATTACGCTCAATACTGTAAGTGGGAGCTAGCTACACGTGGAAATGAAGAGGATGAATTACCGCTAGACAGATACGAGCTGCTTTTGAGAGAAAAGAATCCTAAGGAGACATGGGAGTAGCTAAGGCGACTGATTTCTGTCAAAAGGTCAGGCTTCATTGCCCAAGAAAAACAGTCTAAGATCAGTTTGTAATCATTTTAAATCAGTAGTTTAAAAACGTCTTCCTGGCTATAAACTGAGCGAATTAGATAAAGGTTTTAGAAGTGTCCGATTGTTACTGTTTGATGAGTTTATAGTCGTAGTGAATAGATCACCACTGATTACACTGATTTTAAACTGTTTCTTAGCACGATGAAAAAGGTTATATTTCTATTTTCTTATTTTGATACTTAGGTTTATTTTCTCTGCGAAAATTGATCTGAGGTGAAATCCTTAAGCGGTTGTTGGTCCATATTTTAAAGCGGGGCATTTTTGTGCTTCATTTATGGGTGTTATTAGTTAAGGTTTCTTAATGAAATTTCTACTGATGATAATTGCGAGTGCCTGGATGGTGATGCCGGCATCGGCTCAGACTCGTGTGAGAGTGAAGACTGTGTATGGAGATATTTATCTTAAGCTCTATGATGATCTGGCTCCGATCACGGTGACAAACTTCCTCGGGTATGTGAATCGTGGTGACTATGATAAGACATTTTTTCACCGTAGTATGCCAGGCTTCGTGCTTCAGACTGGTGGGTTCAAGCTGAGTCCATCTGGTAGTTCTCTGCTGTATGAAGATGTGCAGACTCAAGCTGCTATCACGAATGAGGCAGGAGTTTCAAATCTACGCGGCACTATAGCGATGGCGAAGCAGGCTGGTGATCCTAACTCAGCAACGTCACAATGGTTTATCAATCTCTCTGACAATTCTACCAACCTTGATGCTCAGAATGGTGGGTTCACAGTGTTCGGTGAAGTGGAAGACATGACAGCGGTGGATAGAATCATAGGCACACGCATCGTCAATATAGGTGGAGCATTTACAGATCTTCCTATCAAGGACCTCAGCCACCCAGATAGCAGCGGAGCGACAAGATTTTCCGAGCTTAAGCAGCAAGACTTCGTCGTCATGGATGAAATCACTGTAGTCCCAGAGCCAAGCTCAGCAGCGTTAGTGCTAGTAGGTGCAGGTAGCTTGTTGTTGAGACGTCGTAGATAGTGACTGCATGCTGTATCACTATCTAAGCTTTAATATGACGGGTTGTTACTTTGTTAACGACTACGTTTTCGGGTGTTGCATCGAAGCTGAGACTGCTGAAAAAGCTCTCTTGTGGGGGCATATGGTGATCAGGCACTACGATGAAAACGTGGCTCGTCTGAGACCAGATAAGGAAGCTCTCTCGGAGTTTGAAATCTTAGAGTTCGCTTCAGTGGAAAAGTCTGACTTTTCAGAAGAACTATTAGAAAGCAAATGGCGATGTAATGATGGAGAATACCCAGATTTCACCATCAAGCTAAAGAAGTTGGA
>CAKZNV010000201.1 GCA_937132085.1 uncultured Rubritalea sp.
GCTCCTGTGATAATAGCCTCGATTTCGATCTTATCCGCTGGAGAATTAGCGTTCATTAAAGCTGCCGAGTTCGTTAGATCTATCAACTTGGAGTCTGAATTCTGGATGAGTCTCCGTGGGCAATAGCTATTATCGGCTATTGCCGTTTTAATCAACGGAAAGAAATTAGACTCATAAATAGAGCATAGAGGCTCAGCGAAACCATCAATGCTACTTTTGTAATGAGTTCCTTTACAGTGAGGGTCTCTGGAATTCACGAGGTTCTCGATAGTGAGACGATCTAGGAGAGGTAAATCACAGGCAATCACCAGCCAAGATGCGTCAGGATGCGCTGCTCCAGCTTGAGAAATAGCCGCTAATGGGCCGTTTCCAGAGTCCGTGATAGTCTGATATTCGAACTCATCAACCTGATCTGGCCGACAACTCAGAAATACCTCCTCACAAAATTCTTCCATCAGAGCCGTGATTCTCTTCCACTCTGGTTGATCATTCCGGTAACAAAGGTGAGCTTTATCTTCACCCATACGAGATGATTTTCCGCCAACTAGGAGTAATCCTTTGAGTTTATTCTCCATGATTGTAGTCGCTCTTGCCGCCTGATTTAGTGATCAATTTAGTCTCTGAAATAACGATAGATTTGCTCGCTGCCTTGCACATATCATAGATAGTAAGGGCTGCTGCACTCGCTCCAGCAAGAGCTTCCATCTCTATACCAGTTTTAGCGCTTGTTTTACATGTGCATATAATCTCAACTCTCTCTTCATCTATAGGGTTAACATTAAATTTACACTTTTCGAGTGGCAAAGGGTGGCAGAATGGAATGAGCTGTGAAGTGTTCTTGGCGGCCATAGTTCCAGCTATGATTGCGGTCTGAAACACTGGGCCTTTTTTAGTGGCGATATCACCATCAGTCAGGAGTTTCATAATCTCTTTTCCGAGCACGACAATCGATGAAGCAGTCGCTTCACGATGCGTGATTAGCTTCTCAGAAACATCAACCATGCCTGGCTGATTTTTCTCATCAATGTGTGTAAGAAGTGAATCGTTCATGAGCGCAATTTAATAGAGATCATTTTTTAATCCAGCACAATACGAGTAAGTAGGGATACAATTAACTCACGCTTTATGACGATCGATCTTGAATGCTTGTCTGGAGTCAATGTTAGCGACCGTCTATGAGATTGATCTCGAATTTAGCCACTAGAGGAGATGTTTAGCTTCAGTGATGTTGCTAAGTTCTGATTCAGTAAATTAGAGTGATTGACTCATTATCTATAAAAACCCCAAAACACGCTATGAAACACCTCATAAGAATAAGTTCGCACAATATATGTAATGCGTCGTGTTCTAGTCCCCTCTGTTTCAGCGTGTTGGACACTAAATTTCTGGGAAGTCAAGAAAATGTTGCTATATCTTCGTTTTCTGGCATCTTTCTTTTGTAGCTGTGAGAAGCTACAATTTGATTATAAATAGTCAGCGTAGCCGTTGACATTGAATCTCAGTAACTTGTGATGATGACTGAGTCGTAAGCCGTCTCCTTGAGTGATTTCTTGGTTGACGGCTTTCTGTTTTTAGTGTTTTCATTCCTGCGTGAGCTTTATCACTCACTTATAACCAAATTGAAACTTAGCCGTTTCACAATCTCCGCCTTTTCAGGCGTAAAATTGATAACCTTGCGTCTGTCTAGGCATTTAATCAAATGTCAAAGACTTATCACCTAAAAAGACAGGAACCGATCCCACTGGATCCGTTCAATTACATTTCTTGCGCTCCTGCTGAGCGCTTCAGGCTTCTAACAGTTGGCACAAAGTTCTTGTTGTCTCCTAAAAATCCAAACTTCGTTTGCACTCTAACAAGTAGAACTCTTAGGGCTTACGAGTATAAAACTGTAAACAGTTCTCAGCAGGTTTTACTTCCCCAAACTGTCGTGTATATCTTGGTTAATCATGATCAGTTAGATATGTTTCTCTCTCTAACAGGCTCTAACAGAAAGGCCGTTTCATAGTGTTTACTCGTCTTCTTAATTATATATTCGATCTCGACTTTGCTACTTTTTTTGGGCTTGTCGGCATCTGGTTTGTTGTAAGCTTCAGTATATTTTATCTTTTTAAAGACGATCCTACTGCTACCTCTAATAATATTCAGATTCAGCTGCTACAATCTAAAGTGGACGATCTTTCAGCACGTATTTACTTTTTAGAAATTGATATCAGAAAGGACTCTGAGTAATGGCTAAGACTATCTATAATCTTGTCAAAAAGAGAAGAGCCTCTTTAGAAATCCAGCCATATACGGCTCCAAATTGGGTTACTGATCAAGGCGTTGCTCGTAAGCTCCGTTTGATTTCTAAGAATGGGCTTCCGTCGTTGATGTATGCTAAGCGCCTAACATTTACAGTTGATCGACAGCTTTTCGATAATGAACTGGATGCGATGCAAACTATGCTCTGCCAATTTCCAAAGTTTATTCGCAATCTTAAATCTCTTTATAAATCAGAATTTGGAAGAGAATGTCCAGAATACGTAATGTGGATTGAATTTCATTCTGATGGCTGGCCTCATTTTCATATGGATTGGTTAAGACGTGGCTCCCTTCCTTTGAACTGGATTCGCTTTGACGGCTTCCTTTCTCGTCTTTGGAAGCTTGGCAACGTCCATATCAAGACCATTAACCGCCATCAAGATCATTACGCTTTCAAGTATGCTTTCAAGCCAGAAGGTAAACACGATTCCGATTTTGTCTCTTATGCACTCCCGCGCTGGTTTCTCGATGCAAAGTGGACTGAGCTTGTGCCAGTTATAGACTCAGATGGCAAGGCTGCAAAACATTCAGACGGCTCTCCCCTCCTGTGCGAAAAAACGAAAACATTCCGTCGATTAAGGATGTGGAGGCCGTCGAAAAACTTCTACCGGGATGCGCCAGAATACAAAAAAAAAGAGCCTAAGCCACAAAATACAGGTGAGTTTCCTATCACTGTTAGAACACAGTTTGACGATTACGAGAATAAGGCCGTTGTCGTTGCTAGGGATGGCGACGGTAAATATATCAAGTCTTTCGTAATCCAATTTTCAGAAGAGTATGGCAAAGTTTATCATGACTCTCTCATTAATGCCTTATGTGGTGAATCTTTCCCAAATAAATACGGAATAATAGTAGATGACTCCTTCATCTTAAACAAGTTAGATAAAAACAAACAAATAGAAATTAACAAATTATGGCAACTACAAGAAGTAACTCAGCAACTAACTCCTCAGCAACTATGGAACAAGCAGCCTCTGGACAAGCAACCGCTCTTAGCTCCCTTTTAAGTCAAGGATTCTACGCCGCACGTGGCATGGTTATTACTCCTCCCGCGCTCTCTAGCTGGAAAGGTAAGGACGGTAACCAAATGCATATGCTTAAGCAGACTGTTGTCTGTGGACTCGTATCTGTGGTTCTTATGGATATTGGTGATACTGCCGAGGATTTCCCTAAACTTCAGGTCGGTCAAATGGTTCATATCAATGTCCGTAGTTCTAAGACTGAGAAAGGCCTCATTCAAGTTTCTGGTGATGTCGAAATCCTTGACCCTCAAAACCTCTAATGGAAATTCAGCGCGTGGGAAAAGGCGTGAGCCTGTCCCACGCGCTGAATTCGCTTTTACTTGTATAAGCGAAACTTAAGTCAACACGAAAAACAGATATGTATGATATCCAAGCATCAATTTTTGAAATCTTCATTTGGGGCGGTCTACTTGGGCTTTTCAATTACGTAGTAGACCAAATTCCCAATTAATATTCTCGCTGGGCAATTCCAGCAGACAACAAACAACAAACAACAAATAACAAATAACAAATAATATGTTCAAGAAAAACAAATCAGCAGTTCTTACTGCTATCGCACTCGTAGGTTTAGCTTCCGCTGCTAATGCTCAATCAGCAATCACTGACTTTGATTCCGCTACGTATGCACAAGAGATGGTCGACAAGCTACTTGCAATCCTCGCAATCGTAGTTCCTGTCATCGTTGGTTTAATTGGTCTTAAGATCGGTATCCGCTTCGTTAAAGCATGGCTTTCCCGTTCAGCTAACTAATTAATTCAGGGGACTAGGCTCGTTCAGCTAGTCCCCTTCTTTCTTTTCCTTTCCTTACTCTTTACTATGCCTGATCCTGTTTCTCTCACACAAGTCTTAATTGATGGTATCCTTTCGATACTCTCAATTATAATTCCTACTGTTATCGCCATATTTGGCCTTAAAATTGGCTTTAAATTTATGAGTTCTTGGATCGAGGAAAGCGAACGAAAACAAAGTAATATCACTGCTCTAGATAATCAACGTGAACAAGCTTACCGTTCTAAGCACAATCAACTCTAATACTTATAATGAATGCAACAAGAAATATATACAGAGCTAGTGAAGCTCAATCAAGGTCTGAAGGGTGTCTATCAGTTCCAAGAATACGTTTTCTTTATACTTATCTGTTTTTTATTCTTGCTGGCTTGGCTAGCTTTCAGACGATTCTAGCTGAATCAAGGTGGTTTGTTCAGACTTACAGTGTTACTAAAATGAATCCGGGCGCTCTTAATAGTCATGTAGATACTTTTACTGTTGATTTTCATCAAAGTATTGCTGGTGATTTCAATACACCTAACGCTAGTTTGGTTGCGCTTGCTTACTCTGCTTTTGGCAATTCACAAATTTCTTGGATAGGTGTTCCAGCTTATCCAGCTCATGCGCCTGCAAAATTATCTGAAAATATGGATATTGATTCTTCGTTTCCTCGTCAGCCTACCATCATGGAAATTGATTTCTTCTTCGAAGATACTGCCGCTCTCAGCGCTCCTCTTGATACTAGAGTTACTGTCGTTTTTGAACTTCGTGACGTTACTGTGATCGTTATTCCCGATGGTGATGCGGTGCCAGTTACTACGACTACAACTACCACTGTCGAAACTGGCACTATAGATGGTTCTGGTGATGGCTCTGGTGGTTCTAGTGATAGCAATGGCGATTGCTGCTGTAAGCTTAATTGGGCTGTTAACGTTAATAATGTTGTCAATGTTGGCGCTCCAGTTGTTAATGTGGCCGCTCCCATTGTTAACGTTAATGTTCCTATGACTCAGCTTGTCGAGAGTCTTGATGCAATTAAAGAGGTTAATGAGGAAATCAGAGATATATTAAATGAAGCTCTTGATACAGGTGACAGTTCGCCTTTAGTCGCTGGTGAACTTCCAGAGTTTCCAATTTCTGGCGTTACTGCTTACGCTGAAAATCCTATATTGAGTTTAGATGTCCTTTCTATTCCAGAAATTGCTGTTCCCGATTTGGCGGCTCAAGGTTATGCGCTTCCATCTATTCCGATAGCTTCGGCTGAGCTTGGCATAAATGAGGAAATAAATATTCAAGAATCAGCTGTTAATTTCATTAACGAGTATCATATCAAAGAAGCTCTTACAGGTTTGCTAATCTTTGGTGTCTTCGTTCTCACTTATCAGAAATCAACACAACAAATTTCTTCATGATGGATGCTATCTTCTCCGCTCTCTCTTCTATCTTTCAAGCTATCTATGACGCTGTTGCTTGGGTCGGAAATATCTTTACTTCCATCGGCAATGCTATTTTAGAGGGTCTTAGTTTTGGTCTTCAGTGGGCTTGGGATTCAATGGTGGATTTCATCGAGTATCTCTGGAATGATATTTTAATTCCTCTTTGGCTTGAATACTCAGAGTTGGTTGCTGGTTGGATCACTGAGATCATTAATTCTGATATTCCCTTTATTCCTAGCTCTGTAGCACTTCTCGATGTCATGATTGATATTCCTTTGTTCTTAGCCGCTCTGGTTGCTTCTATGCAAATTTTGCTTACTATTGCTGTGTCTAAGTTCGTAATTAAACTTGTGCCAACTGTCGGATGATTACTGCTGTTACTGGACGCACTGGTGAAGGTAAAACTTGCTGGGCTGTCAGATTCCTCATTATCGAGCATCTTTGCACAAGTCTACGTCCATTAGTCACTAACATTTCTCTTGATTTAGAGGAGTTGGAAAAAGAGGTTTTCTCTAGGGGGGCAGAATACGATTCACGGCAGATCATCTCTCTTCCTTGTGCTCATGAAACGGAAACACCTACTTTTGAGGTAGACGGTGAAGACATAGTGTTTAATCCTAAGGAGTTTTGGAAAGTATGCCCTAAAGACGCTGTAATTATCTTTGATGAAGCTGGTGAGTATCTCAATAGTTTTGATCTCTCCAGAAATGAAGCTGCTAAGAATCTAGCTTCTTATGCTCGTATGCATAGACATATGGGTCATGATGTCTATTTCTTACTTCAAGATTTTGATCAAATGGCAAAACCTTTGAGAGTATTAGTGCATAAACATGTCACGCTCTATAGTCTGTATCAGCATCCTTTGTTCGGTATGTTTAAGATGAAGTGCTTCATCGTCCGCACTTATGATATTGGAGGCTCTGCCAGCAATAAGGCTGAAAAAATGGAATGGCGCAGGTATTCTAACAGAGTCTTTGAAATCTATAATTCTTTTCAACATAGAGACTATCATGAATCTCTTGAGTTTGAGGAACTCAATAAGAAGACTATCAAACGTTCTAAATTGTCAGCAATGATCGATCGTTTTAAAAGTAATCCTTTGAACTATTTTTGGTTCCTAGCGATTGCTATAGCCTCATATTCTATCTTTACATATCAATCAGTTAAACAAGATTTCTTCGGTGAAAAACAAAGCGAAACAAGCGAAAAAACTGAAGAGAAAACACAAAATGAAAATGAAAATGAAAGCGCAAAAAATGATAATTCTAGCAGTCTCAATCCTGCTGACGTCCTCAAGTCTGTCGCAGACAAAAACAGATACAGAGGCGAACGGGAGTCTGCTCCCCGAACTACTGCCACATTCGGAAAGCCAAAAGTTAGAGGATACGAAGTCCGAAAAAATAAAAGAGGAAAAGACAAAAAAGGAGATAGAGCCAGAGACAACTCTTAGAGACCTAGCTAAGCAATTCAAGATTACTGTCGTGGCTGAACAGGCTATTATGGATACACCTGTTGATTTCCCCAACAATCTTGACATTAAGCTGTCTCTCTTTTTATCCGCTCTGGCTGAAGTTCACGGCTGGCAATTTGAACCGACTTCTTCGGGTAAAGTGTTCAAAATTAAGGCTAATGATTTGGCTAAAAATGTGATGATTCCTTTTTCTTCTTTATCTAAAAAAGAGGCTGACTTATTCAGATCTCTAGGATATGAATCTATCAAATTTAATAACGTCTTATATTTGCGAGCTCCGCAGGGCTTGTATCTGCCACCAGTTCAGCAACCAATTCCTCTAGTCTTTACGGTTACTGTAAATACGTATGATCAGACGCTGCTTAGCGATGCAGGCATTGACATTAATGCTCTCGCAACTTTTCAATCGAGATATCTGAAGCTGTTTTCCTCATACAATCCAGCTACTAGCGTCTTAGCTCTTCAAAATGAAGGTCTTATTTCTAACATCGGGATTAATTACAAGAAACTCTCAGATTCAGTTAAAGGGTCTTTTACCCTTAATTTAGAGGGCAATAATATTTCGGAAACTCTCTGGAGAGAAGAACGGACTAGAACACTTTTAATCGGCAATAGTAATGTTAACGATGCCCGTGTCTCCGTTGATTCTCAGCAGCTCACTGGGGGACGCTCTTTGTCAATTGAGCCTCTCGGGTCTAATATCTACCGTATCAATTTCACTGATAAGGATGTGCAAGACAATAACGATGTTACTGGTCTTACGTATTCGGCGGATATCAGTCTTGATAATAGGTCAGCAAAATTAATTCTGAACAGCCAGACACACACTAATAAGCGCAAGCTCTTTCGTAAAATCAAGCAAATCGACAATAACTACTACGTTCTTACCATTTCGGTAGCTCATGCAAGAAAGGCTGATTACTCAAGACCTGTTTTCTATTCTCCAAGTCTTGTTTTTCCGTATTTAAAACGAAAAAAGATACTCGGCTTACCTATTGGAAAGAAGAATGTTCTTAATCATAAGTAGTTATCTTTTGAACACTCTAATGTTAACCGCTTTAATCTTCACATTTCTAACGTATAAGCCACAACAACGGTTTTGCAACTCCCTTTACCTAAGCTAGTTATAGCTAATTCTAACAAGAACCTTGTCAATCTAACATTTTAATACACCCGTTTTAATTATGATAAAGAAAATCATCAAATCTATTGCTGTCTGCCTTCTCTTATTTCTTCCTGCATCTTTCAATTTCTCTAAGTCAATATTCTTCTTTTCCGTATCTGGCTATTATCTTCTTAAGCGTCTTAGACGTAAGATGAAGTCTTTTGAATCATATGTCCCTGCAGAAATTGCTGATAAGTAAATGACTGTTATTAAAGGTATTCGCCGCGTCGTCGTTGCCTGTGAGCAATCGCAGTCTTTAACTTCTGCCCTTTTATCTAGGGGACATGAGGTTATTTCTGTCGATCTTTTACCAGGGGACAAGAATTTGCCGCATCATCAAGGTGACGTTGTCGAGTATCTCGAGTCTCTTTGTCCTGGGGACGTTGATGATATTGTTGCCTTTCCTCCGTGCACCTATCTTTGTAAGGCGCAAATGTGGATGCAAGGCCGTGTTTCATCGAGGGACAAAGCCGTTGATTTTATCAATTATCTCTGGAATTATGACTGTGAAAGGGTCGCTCTAGAGAATCCAGTTGGTTTTCTTAATAATAATTGGCTCAAACCTTCACAGATTATCTCTCCTCATCAGTTCGGAGATGATTACAAAAAAGATATTTGTCTCTGGCTCCGTAATTTTCCAGAGCTATTTACGCTTGTTCCATTTGGCGAAAAGCATCATAGGAAGGTTGATAATCATTGCAATGGTCGTATGTCTCGATCACAGAAGTCGGTTATTCGTTCAAGTTGGAAGTTTTACCCTCAGCTTTGTAATCATATAGCTGAATCTTGGTTCTAGTCTTCTCACTTCTTTCTCCCCTGCTCGTCTCACAGCGCTCCGGGGAGCGTTTTCATCCCTAGTTGCCTCTCGATGGCATTTTGACTTTCTGCCTCCCTAAGATAAGCCTCGTCCTTTGCAACCTTTTACTTGTTGATGTTTTTGATTTCTTTTGGGTGTTTTTGAATAAAACATCCAATCCCATTGCTGCTCTTTTTGAGGCCATCCAGCTTGTCAGCCGTTCCGTCGTGCTGGAGCATTTGCTTGACATATCTCTTCCTCTATCGCACTGTTATGAAAATTGCGTATAAAACTTACGTAAGTCGTTGAAGCTTAACACAATATATGTAATGCGTTGTTTTGAACTCATTTATTATCAATTAGGTATGTAATTAAGTCTCCCCTGTGTGAATTCTTACACTTCAGCGGTGTTCACATCTTCTCTGAGATTATCAATAATGTAGAGCTGGCGATCAGGAGTATTCTTACCCATATAGAATGCGAGCATCTCTTTGAGCGTCTTTCCTTCTTCCATCGCTACTGGATCAAGTCGCATATCTGGACCGATCATGAATTTAAACTCATCTGGTGAAATCTCACCCAATCCTTTGAATCGAGTGATTTCAGCAGCTTTGCCACATTCTTTAACTGCGTCTTCACGTTCCTTATCATCGTAGCAATAAAACGTTTTCTTCTTATTGCGAACTCTGAACAATGGCGTTTGCAAGATATATAAATGTCCTTCTCGCACCATTTCCGGGAAAAACTGGAGAAAAAACGTCAATAAAAGCAATCTAATGTGCATACCATCAACGTCGGCATCCGTAGCGATCACTACATTGTTAAACCTTAGTCCATCAAGCCCATCTTCGATATTTAGGGCGTGCTGAAGCAAGTTAAATTCCTCGTTCTCATAGACGATTTTCTTCGTAAGTCCATACGAGTTCAACGGCTTACCTCTAAGCGAAAATACTGCCTGAGTCTCTACGTCACGACTCTTAGTGATAGAACCACTTGCAGAATCTCCCTCCGTAATAAACACAGTCGTTTCTTTGCGGCGCTTATGCTTTGTGTCTAAATGCGCACGACAGTCCCTGAGCTTCTTATTATGGACTTTTGCCTTTCTGGCACGATCTCTAGCGAGCTTTTTAATGCCTTTTAGATCCTTGCGCTCACGCTCAGCTACTAGGATTCTCTTTAGAATTGCTTCCGCTGTTTCTGGGTGCTTGTGGAGATAGTTATCGAGATGCTCTTTGAGGAAATTCAGCACGAATGTGCGGATCGTTTCTCCCTCTGGTGTGATATTAGTAGATCCGAGCTTGGTCTTAGTCTGACTCTCGAACACAGGTTCTACCACACGTAATGAAATCGCTGCGGATAGCCCTGCTCGAATATCAGAGGGATCATACTGCTTCTTAAAGAAATCACGTAACACCTTAACCACAGCCTCACGGAATGCAGCTAAATGCGTTCCGCCTTGAGTAGTGTGCTGACCGTTTACGAATGTATAGTAATCTTCGCTACTGGATGTGGTGCTGGTGAATGAAATATCGATATCTGGCCCAGCGAGCGTGATCGGGTCATAGAGCATTTCTTCATCTAGCTCTTCCTTAAGTAAGTCTAGGAGTCCATGCTTTGACTTGAATTTCTTACCATTATAGACAATACATAGCCCTGGGTTCAGGTAACTGTAATATCTGCACATCTTCTCGACGAATCTCTCGCGATACTTGGTGCGTTGTGGGAAAATAGTGCGATCTATATCGAAGGCGATACGTGTTCCATTGACGCCATCGTCTTTACGAGGCTTCTTTACCTCGTCAACAACTTCACCTTTGCTGAACTCGATAGATTTAGTTTCTCCGTCTCTCCAAGCTTGGATCTCAAAGAAGATCGACAGTGCGTTAACTGCTTTAATGCCAACACCGTTAAGACCTACAGATTTCTTGAATGCTTCACTGTCATACTTGGCTCCAGTGTTGATTTTAGCAGCACAGTCCATGAGTTTTCCGAGCGGAATCCCCCTACCGAAATCTCGTATTTCAGCTCGACCTTCTTCATCGATATTTACATGAATTTCCTTACCGTAACCCATGACATATTCATCGATCGAGTTATCAATCACTTCCTTAAGTAAGATATAAATACCATCTTCAGGGCTAGATCCATCGGCTAGCTTGCCAATATACATACCTGGACGGAGCCTGATGTGCTCTTTCCAGTCTAAGCTTTTGATGTCGTCTTCTGTGTAACTTGCAGCCATTTTAGGATAAATTAGAAATTCGTTTTTGTTAAGATGCCTTAAACAATCAGTCTTGGCAACTCTGAAATTTGGATAACCCGCTTACTCGATGACCTTATTAGGTTTCGTCATGAGAGGCAAAACAATACCTGGGATGAGACTGACCCAAACCCAGGCTCTGATAGCATCCACTAGATCTTCTTCTTCTCGAAGTCGTGGTAGTATGTGCTTCTTCTCTATGAGGAAAACAATAGCCTCAGCCGCCTCTACAGCAACAGCTCTACTAAGCCACAGCATAACACAGCAGCCACCCACAACAGTGGCAAATACTGTGAAAGCCCACATTATAGGTAGCCTCCCAGCCAATGCGCCAAATACCGTGATTAGAGCGACGAATGGAGGTAGATAATAACCGGCTCTGATGACACTGATTCGCCATTTCACCATCGGTGCGTGCGTTCTGTGCACTAGCGCTAATCCTATCTTACTGAGTTCTTTCGCCACCTCTGAGGTTTTTCGAGAGTCTTTTAATTTGAGATTAATTAGGGCTTCTCCATTTTTAGTGACAGGAGTGCCAGCCCATTGCATTTTTGGGTAGTTAAATTGGATCATATCCCCAGTATCACTTGCCTTAAGCTTATCTAGTAACTCCCCTAAATCCATTGATAACTCCCCTGCTTTTCTTATGGATCTGATACCTAGAAAATGCGCTATCGCAAATGCTGCGATGATGGGTAGCAAGCTGACTATTAATAATAATCTACGCATGTTTAAGAATGATAGTAAGTAGGCCGAATAAGCTCATCTTACTTTTTTGGGAGCGGCTGAGTTTTGAATTTCTCAAGTTGACCAGCGAGGCTAAATGTTCTCGATCTAGCAGTAGATTCGTCTCCGATGCCTACTAGTCTACCTCTTTTACTGTTAATCACAGCTTTCTCGCCCCACTCGACTGCTTTAGCTCGGTTCTTTTTAGCATACCATAGCTCACCCATTGTATCTAAAAATGCAGCTTCATTATAAGCTAGTTTAAGAGATTCCGCTGAGTGAGCAATGCCTTCGTCTACTTTATAAACAGCTTTACTTAGGATCCATGCAAGCGTGTTTCTGGTGTTTGCTGACTTAGGGAATTTTTTGATCACCTTCAGCAAATGTTGGTTTGATCCTTCTACCCAACGACTGTATTCGGAGTCGTATCCAGTCTCTTTTACTGCAGGATAAAAATAGTCAGCCAGTGACCCATCACCGATATACGTCTGATGAGCATTATTCAACATCCTTTTAGATAGCTTGTGATTGCCAGCTTGATTCATCACCATTCCTCTGGCGAATTGGATATTGAAATTAGAGCTAGAAGCTAATGCGATCACTCTGTGATCTATTTGACGGTTACTCCCCAGAACCAGATCTATGGATGAAAAGGCAAAGGCTAATGACGCAGCTTTTGACCATTGTTTGGTTTTTACATAGTAGCTATTGCTGCTCGATAGATTTAGCAATGAAATGGAGTAGCCTGGGCGAGTTGTTTCATTTGAGTGTGAGAGTAGGATGCGTTCATAAATCTTGTGTGATCTCTCCATATCTTCCGCTAAATCTAACTCATTAGCCACATCTCTTAATTCGCTCTCTAGACCAGCAGTTAAGAGAATAGCTCTATCTAGCATCTCGTCAGCTTTCTTTGTTTTTCCGAGCTTTCGTAGAGCTACTGAGTATCTCGCTAGCCATTCTGGTGATGAGTTGACTAGTTCCATGTCATTGGAAATAATTTCATCCATCTTCACCCAGTTAAGATTCATTGTGGCCATAGCCAGTCTGTCTTGAGTGTAGGCTTTGATTAGCTCCTTATCTTCAGACTTCTTCGCATCATTTAAGAGGTAGTCGATAAATTTGACTCCATTGTATGAATCGTCCTTAAAATCAGCCACAGCATACAATGACTGATTCATCTGAAGTAGTTCCTTCTTCCCACCAGCTTTTGCTGTTTTCAAGAGCTCTGAAATGAGTTTGTCAGATTCGCCATTCTCTGAGCGTAGCATTCCCATGAGATACGCCATGTCATTAAAATTCTGCTTTATCGTCTTATTTTTGCGCTTCTGCAATGCGTTCCATACACGATCGATCTGTTGAGTATCATCATAGAGAATACTAATTGTTCTCTCGATGTCAGCATCATTGGCTTGAGTCATGATGATATCGAGAATTAGCTCGTGAAGATTATGATTAATCAGCCCAGACAATGAGGTGAACCATCGCTCCTTCTGGTTTTTATACATATCAGCGAATAGAGGTTTGAGTAACAGTGCTGATTCCTCATGAGCTCCATGTGTATGGTAAAGCTCGGCAACAGCTAGAAGTAGCTGCATATCATCCATGAAATTACCGATGTTTTGCCCATCCCAACGTCTCTTTTTTAAATTTAAATCAACGATGCGCTGCCTGATTTGATCACCCCATTTTTCCAATGACTCTTTATCAGTGATTTTGAGAGCTTCTAAAGCCTCTTGAGGTTGCTCTCGTCCATCTAGATACAGGAACGCTTTATTCCAATAGAAGGTCTTAAAGATGTCGTTACCCAGGTCGTTAGCTCCAGTTAGATAAAGAGTTTTTACCGCACTCGAGTCAGAGCCAGCCTGATTAATCTTAGCCGCTTGATGAAATTCTTTCTGCAGCTTAGCTATGCTCGCCTGATCACCACCATCATAGACCAATTTTAGTAAAGAGAGTCCTTTTGTTTTATTGGACACCCTTGCTAGTTTGTTCGAATTGCGATGAAATCTATCCACTTTGCCTTCTAGTAGTTCTAGTGTGGCCAGAATATTTCCTAGATTATGTTTCTCTGCATAGCTTCTCAGTTGCTGACGATCATCACGCTCTACCATTAGAGCTGTTAACCAAGAACCTTCGGTCTGTTCTTGATTTAACAGTATTTGTTTCTCTATTTCCGCTTCCAATCTACCAGATCTGCCTAAAATGAATGCTTTAGATCGCATAATTGCAGGAGTCTGAGGCACCATCTTTAACAACTCGATAGCGCCATCTATGTTGTTTACTAGAAGAGCTTCTCTAGCAGCAAGATAGCCTAGAAGACCAAAGCGTTCGTAAAGCCGATCCGCCTGCTCTCTGTTCTTCATTCCTGATAACATGAAAAGCATCTGATTGTATTGCCTCTCACGATAAAGGTCCTGTAAAATATCTTCTTTTTCGTCTAAGCCATCGACCTGGAACCTTTTGATCATTTCCGCAATATGCTTAGGAGTATTAGCTGAAATACCTATCCTTACGTTACGCAAGATCATCGTCGCTCTAGCAGAAAGCTCCGGGTCATCCGAACTTACAGCTTCCTCTAGCGCTGGTATTGCACTCTTCCCCTTCGACCACACTACCTTGTGTGCTATCTCACGAATATTATAACTGTCATTAGATAATAATAAAACCACTTCAGATATAGGCAGTTCGCTAATTTTTTTGCCTTCAATGAGTAACTCAGCAGGCTGAATTTTTGAAGTGTTAGCTCCTGTTTCATTCACATCAGCGAAACCGAAGCTGCTGATAGCGAAGTATGAAATGGTGGCAGATCCAAGCAGTAGACCAAGTTTCGCTCTATTTACTCGGTTTGCATATATCTCTTTGATGGTAGTCATAGTAGGTCTTAGTATCTATTTATCTAGTGTAGCAGAACGATACTCATTCTTGAATTTCACTATAACGAATTAACCACCTAATTCCAGTATTCTTTTATCGCCGCTAACACTAGGTTAACAACGATTCCAGAAGAGACTGAAATTAGGTGGCTAGTTTGCTATTTTATACAGATTCTATTACCAGCTAAACTTAGCCCCGAGCACAGCATTAAAGCCGGTTTCATTTACTCCAGACCCATGCACTCGGTAGTCTTCGTCCGTTAAATTCTCTAGTCCCAAGGTGAGTAAAAGATCTTCTCTAGCCTGCCAACCAGCTCTGATAGATCCCACCAGGTAACCCGGAGTCCCATTAGTAGGAATACGCTGGCCATCACGGAGATCTCCTGCACCTAAGTTATCCTGAGTCGCAGCCCCTAGAACAGTTCCCTCTACCCAAAATTTCTCATTAAGGTGAGTCCAGCGTAGTGACACTGAACCAGCGATCGGAGAGAGTCTGCGAATCGTATCTTCAGTGATAGATCCACCTACTTCACTCAGAGTCTTCTGCTTGCCATCTTGCCAAGTAAGGTTCCCACTAAGCTTCCAATCATCAGCAAAATACCAAGCGCCATCTAACTCAACTCCATAGATATAACCACTCTCCCCATTCGTGATACGCACCACATTTGGAACCACAGTGTTGTCCTCAATTGTCGTGATTGGGTCAGAAATATCTGTGTAGAATACCGATGCTCCATAGCTGAAATGTTTGCTGCTATGCTTTAATCCAGTTTCAAAGGTAAGAACTCTCTCAGCATCTAGATTTGAGGAGCCCATCACGTCATCAGATGAGTTAGAGATGTTTGATCCAGTGAGGTCTTCTAGGTTTGGAGCCCTGAATCCCTGAGAGATACTACCATAAACAGCTGTGTCAGAAGTTAGGTCATAGCTTGAACGTAGGCTGAACGATAAGTCGTTCCAGTTCTCACTACCACTCTCATCTAGTCCAGTTGTCCTATTGAAAACCTTGCCCCACTTAGCGTGAAAGTAACTAGCACGAGCACCAGCTGACACTCTCCATCGATCATTCACATCCCACTTGTATTGCCCGAAGACACCTAAAGTATCGTAACTAGAATCATCCGCCACAGGTCTGCGTCTAGGCTCATTTGCATTCGAGTTGACCTCGTCGTGATAATAGTCCAGTCCCCAGACCACTTCACCATTTCCTAGGTAACCATTGCCCTGAAATGCGAATCCATAAGTATCCACATCTGCCACCGCAAATCGACCATCCCTGCGCTCAGAGTCTTGTGACTTTTGATACGAAAACGTAGCCTCCCATTCCTCAAATAACTTGTGATCACTCTGACCATTAAGTCTAAAGTAAGTCAGCGAACGTTCTTGATCATAAATTCTAAAATCCAAACTCCCTGCGCTAGTCACATGATTACCATGCACCCAGCCTGGGTTAAACTTCGTGCTGTGCCAGCGCCAGACATCATCTTGGTTGATATATTGGTGAGCAAATGTCAGCTGAGTCGTTGGATTCAGTGCATACTCGAATTTGAAATCCAAGTTCTGCTCAGAGTATCCCGTATTACGCATGATCCCGAGATTTGAGTCCCTGATATCACCAAAATCCTTAGCAGAAATACCGAGCAGAGCGCCCCATTTCTGCCCCATACCGAATCTCTGCTCCAGCCTGCTCACATGGCTTTTACTATTCGTATCGTATTTGTAATAAAGACTACCACCAGAGAACCATCCTTCCTCAGCGAGGTAACCAGTATCTTTACTCAGCACATTCAGAGTCCCTCCCAGCGCATCAGATCCATACAGCACAGAGTTCGGTCCTTTAACTAGTTCTAAGCGACTAATCGCATTTGAATCCAGCGTATTCCAATACTGCACTGGCCCAGATCGATAAGTCGAATTATTCATCCGCACTCCATCGACTAATAGTAAATTCTGTCTCCCCGTAAATCCTCGGATATAAGGCGAACCGTGACCATGAGTAGTCTTCTGGATCAGCACACCTGAAGTATAACGAAGCGCATCCGGAATAGTCCGCAACGACCTCTCTAAAACATCAGCACCAGTCACCACAGACGCCGATACCGCTGACTCTAAAATTGATTTCTCCACCCTAGACCCAGTGACAATAGTCGTTTCAAGATCTTTAGTTTCTGTAGATTTTTGTCCACTCTCTTGCGCCGCTACTGAAGCGGTTAATGAGCTCAATATTGACACCGTTACACCGGCATTTACTAAATGTTTCATCTGCTGTTCTTTTCTATCTAATTGATTAAATCTTTACTTAAATACCCTTAGCATATTGCTTTGTGAGTTCAAGAAATTCAGCCGCGATAGGCTTAAGATTACCCTGATAGATAGCGCCGATCACCAAAGGTGGGAAATCATCCAGCGGGATGACTCTACAACCTTTTAGCTCCTGGGCTAAGCCTGGGATAGCCACGCTCACCCCAGCACCAAAGCCGCGGCTCACATAACTCTCAATCACATCGAGTGAATTCACTTCCACACTAACGTCCCAACTCACCCCGATCTTAGATATTTTTTCCTGAAAAATCTGCTGCAATGACTCATGCTGCGGCAAGCCTACTAATGGTATTCTCGCACGCTTCCCCTTTCCATCCTTAGACTCAGGATCAGGCTCTAACAGATCCTCAAATCTCTTCACTTTAATCGTATTCGGAACAATCAATACCAAAGGTAATGTCAGCAACTCCTCCGCCTTCATCCCCTCAGTCAGCTTGCCATGAATAATACTCACTGCGATATCAGATTGCTGATTCATCAAAATCCCATAAATGTCAGAAGGATCCACCTCTTTAAGACTCAGCTTCAGATCAGGATTCTTCAATTTCATCTGCTCCAACACATCAGGCAAATGGTTACGCAGCACAGAAGCCGACGCACAGATTCTTAAATGGTTCTTAAGCTCACCTTTCAGTAGTCCCTCCACATTCTTCATCTGAGAGAAAAACGGATAAACATAATCATACAGCTCCTCGCCCTCAGGCGTCAAAGCGAATGGCCGACGATTAAACAACTTCACCCCTAGCTGGTCCTCAAGCTGCAAGATTTGCCCACTCACAGCAGGTTGCTGAATCCCATACGGCATCTTCTTCACAGCCGCCGTGATCCCCTCAAACTTCGCTACATAGTAAAACAACTCCAGATGGTGAACATTCATAGAAAAGATACAACACCCTCAAATCATCGATGACAATGATAAATAACGGTAAAGACGAACTATAGTCAATCACACAAAAAAGCTCTTAATCCGTTACAGATTAAGAGCTTTTAGAAAATGGTAGGACGACCGAGACTTGAACTCGGGACCAAGAGCTTATGAGTCTCCTACTCTACCGCTGAGCTACCGTCCCATTTTGTTGGGTTGCCGAAAGTTTCCTCTCGGCGGACAGGGATTTATGATACATGACCCGTTTTGTCTATAGAAAAATCCTAAAAATGGAGAGTTTTTTTCTAATTCACGATTTCATCTGCCAAAAGCGCTACTTTTCCATCAGATTATCCAGCCAAGCTAGAAGTTGCCCCTGCATTTCTTTGTTATTGGCATCCAATATACCATTGTGACCACCGTTCTCGGAGATAAAAAATGATTTAGGTTTGTTGGCGGCCTCGTAAAGTTCCTCACCATGAGAGAATGGAATAATGTTATCGTTCTTAGCATGAATCACTAGGAGCGGAACTTTTGGTGCTTTCGTGATGAGGTCCGCAGGATTGTGACTATCTGAGACCACGTGAGCAGCAGCTTTCCCCATCATTGATTCAGCTATTTTCTTATAGGATGAGAATGCTCCCATCACGACTATGCCTCTGAGTCTCTTCTTTTCTTCAGGAGTCATTTGACTTATCGCAGCTAGAGATTTAGCTCCGCCTAGACTGTGAGCAACTGAGATCAGTTTACTCGTATCGATGTCTTTCCGTTCACCTACATAACGGAATGCTGCCAGAGCATCTGCGATGGTGCCTTCTTTACTGGCCTTTCCCTCAGACTTACCATATCCGCGATAGTCGTAAAGGAACACATTGTAGCCATTCTCCATCATCCAATCGACAAATGCTAAGTGATACGCAACATTACCAGCATTGCCGTGCGAGAACACTACCGTGGACTTGGCTTTCTTGAATCCTTCCTTTGCTGGCAGGAACCACGCATGTAGTTTAGTGCCGTCCGCGCTTTTAAAGTTCACCTCTTCATAAGCCAATCCGTGATCCTTAGGGGTAAATGGGATTTTCTTAAATGGAGCATAGAAATGCTTATCTCCACCCTTTTTGCCCACGATAGTCTTGGCTAAGAGACCTAAAATACCAGCGCCTTTCTTCTTAGGCTTCACCGCCTTGTCAGGTGCTTCGACATTTGGCTTCACTGCTTCTTTATCTACAGTCGTAGCAGCGCTAGTTTGACCTACACAGCAGGATAGACTAAGCATTGAGGCCGATAAAACTGATAATCTAAAGCTAAGAATTTTATTCATAGCTCACTAAGTATCAAATACACGATCTTGTGCAAAGAACATAAGCACAGCTATCAGATTCCACTAGCTCAATAGTTTTTCTGGTATCATCTCAAATCAATCACTATGAATAGCCCATGAAAAACATTTCCCGCTATAAATCGATCGCCGCCTCTGTGCTCACAGGCGCACTCACTCTAACACTAGCGCATGGTCAAGCTGCTTCTAAAGAGAGTAAATCTGAGTCTAAACAAAAGCCTTCCGCTGCTAAAGCTGACAAAAACTCTAAGACAATAAAAGCCACAGTAACCATCGATGGTAAACCACTCGACTACACAGTCACAGCTGCTGAGCTCACTCTGAAAACCGACTCAGGCAAGCCAAGAGCCAAAATTTTCTACACAAGCTACACAGCTAAGCCTGACCTCAAGCGCAGTGAGCGACCAGTCCTCTTTGCATTCAACGGTGGACCAGGCTCATCCGCAGTCTGGCTACACTTAGGAGCTCTAGGCCCTAAGATCGTCCCTACCTCTGATGATGGCACTCGCCCACTCCAGCCCCCCGTCACATTAATCGATAATCCTCAATCCATTCTCGATGTTGCTGACCTAGTATTCATCGACCCTGTCTCTACCGGCTATTCACGTGTAGGCTCAGCAGCTAAATCATCAGAGTTTCACAGTGTCGATGGCGACGTCGCTTCAGTAGGTGATTTCATCCGTCGCTGGATCTCCGAGAACAAACGCTGGTCATCACCAAAATTCCTACTCGGTGAGAGCTACGGTGGTGTTCGTGCTGCAGGACTCTCCTCACATCTTCAGTCACGCTACGGCATGCACCTCAATGGAGTCGTGCTACTCTCAGGTCTATTAGATTACCGCACGCTTAACCCTAGCGATGGAAATGATCTTTCCTACGTAGTCTATCTACCTTCTCTAACAGCCACTGCTCTCCACCATGGCAGAATCAAAGGTGATCGTGCTGCGCTCGTAGCTGACGCCAAGAAATTCGCTGAAACAACTTACACCAATGCGCTGCTCAAAGGTTACACACTCGACCCAGCTACAGCTGATGCCGTGGCAGTAAAACTCAGTGAACTTACTAGCCTACCAAAGAAACTCATCCTCGACATGGATCTCCGTATTAGCCCTACTCGATTCAGAGCCGAACTCCTCAGAGATGAACAAAAAGTGCTTGGTAGATTCGACGCCAGAGTAGCATGGCCTACTGCTCAGAAATCTTCTGCTTACCCAGACTTCGACCCTTCCTTCTCAGTCGCTAAAGGAGCCTTCTCCACAGCGATGAAAAGCTATCTAACTGATGATCTAGACTGGGACGACTCCCGCATCTATGAAATCATCACTGGCAATGTTCACCCATGGAGATACGGAGCTAATAATCGCTACGTAAACATGGCAGGAAGCCTAGAGTCAGCTCTAAAGGATAACCCAAAACTCAGAATCCTCACACTTTGTGGACACACTGATCTAGCCACACCAGCTGGAGGCATTCTCCACTCACTCGATCACCTTAAAATTCCAGCATCTCTCCGCAAAAACCTATCCGTCAAATGGTATGATGCAGGACACATGTTCTACCTCAACCAGCCTGACCTTATCCAGCTCAGAAAAGACCTCGTAGAATTCATCAAACAATAATTTTTTAACCAATTTAAATTAAACATCACCATGGAACTAAATTTCAAAAGAGTCCCCGAAGCAGACATGTTAGAACGTAGCGCATCCTTCTACGAGGAACTACGCAAGCGACGCACAGTCCGTGATTTTAGTAGTGATCCAGTCAATCTCGATATCATCGATAAGTGTATTCTAAGCGCAGGCACAGCCCCTAATGGAGCGAACCTACAACCTTGGCATTTCTCAGTGGTCACCTCTCCAGAGATCAAAGCAGAAATCCGCAAGCAAGCTGAAATCCACGAGCACAAATTCTACAATGGCGGTGCACCAGAAGAATGGATCGACGCTCTCAAGCACCTCAAGACCGATGAATCTAAGCCGTTCCTAGAACTAGCTCCAGTCCTCATCGCTGTCTTCCAGAAAGCCACCACACTCGACGAACAAGGCATCGAACGCAAATGTTACTACGCCAAGGAATCCGTAGGCCTAGCCACGGGAATGCTCATCTCAGCCCTCCACCAAGCAGGCCTAGCAACCTTGACTCACACCCCGTCACCAATGGGCTTCCTAAACAAAATCCTAGAACGTCCTACTGCTGAAAAACCTTACCTTCTCCTAGTAGTAGGTTACCCCACAGACACCTGTGAGGTTCCTGATATAACCAAGCTGCCATTAGAGAAAATTCGGTCTATTCATTAGATCCGCCATAGCCGGAGTGTTTAGTTTAAAAAATCAAGTTTCAAGGTGCACCAAAATTCTGTCAATTTACCAAATTCTGATAATTCTGTATAAAAAAACCTCCTAAACCCCAATCTTCCACTTGCCCTTCTCCCAGAAGGCATCAATCGTTTGTCTCTTCGCTTTATTAATCAGATTAGAAGCCGATAGCTTGCCCTCTTTCGCGTAGTCCTTAAGTAACACGATTTTCTTACCCTGCATGTAAGCCAGACGCTTATGGTAGCTACTGGTCAGAGCCTTAGCCACGATTTCTTCCATTACCTTTGTAGTTCCCTTGCTGTTGAATTCCTCAAAGGCATCATAATACTGGCTCCTGTCGATAAACTTAATATTGATAGGCACATAGCCCTCACGAATGAGTAGGTAATTATTCACAGCTCTACCGATCCGACCATTGCCGTCCACAAACGGATGAATCTGCTCAAAGGTCAGGTGTAATCTAGCAATACGCCTTGTGATATGCTCCTGTGCACTGCTTTGGTAGTCTACCATCATCGCCTGCAACATCGGCACCACTCGCTTAGGATCTACCGCAATATGGCTACCCACCTTGACCCATTCATCATCATTCCTAAATCTGCCTGCGATCTCGTCTCGGATATTACTGATCAGCATCTGATGCATCAACATAATCACCTCTAAATCCATAGGTCTCTGCGGAGCTTTCACATGGGTATATTCCACCACCCGAGCCAGATTCTTAGCCTCAAACAACTCACGCTCACTAATGAATCGATCCAGATCAATCTGCTGCAAAATCTTGTCCGTCTCCTCAAGTGACAAGGTGCTATTCTCGATCGCATTCGAGTTATAAACCTGTTCAGAAACCTCCGCTTCATACAATATCTTCAAAAGCGACTCTCTCCCCACAGCCAACTCCAAATACTCCCGCTGCAACTCAAATATTCTCTTATACACCTGATTAACGTTAGACATGCCCTAAATTACCCACTATTTCACCATTATTCAACCAATATCGTGAAAAAATGAATTTAATAGATACTTTTAACGATATTGAGTTTTTATTGGGCTGAAAGCCATATACATACTCCAGCCCAAGGTGCGGCGGAGCAAGCCTTGGGGTATACGGTCACAAAAATTTATCGAGGGCTGAATGACTATTACTCTGACCTTCGTAAATACAACTCTGCGCAGGCTTTTGCGTCTGATAGGGCTTGGTGGTGGATCAGCTCTATTCCTAGAACTTCACAACAAGCGCTTAGCCCACAGGGTTTAAATCCCTTTTCTCGGTAGATCTTCACTGTGCATTGCCATTGATCATGGAGGTCTAAACTATTGTAGTCTAGCTGAGCCGCATCCATACAGGCACGTAGAACGCCTCGATCAAATGGAGCATTATGCGCTACTACCACCTGACCTCTGAGTCTGCGCTCAAACTCAGGATAAAGTTCTGAAAATGTCTTAGCGTTCCTCGTGTCTGCGGGCTTAATCCCATGCACTCGAACACAGCCCCAGTGATAGTCGTTTCCTGGTGGTTTGATGAGCGTGTAATATTCATCCACGACTACTCCATCCTTTACGGTCACAATCCCTACGGCACAGGCACTATCCCGTTTTCCGTTCGCTGTTTCAAAATCGATTGCCACAAAGTTCATTCTTTTAATAAGCTAGAATTTAAGTAGTTTCGAATCAATACTAAATCTCGATAAACTATCATGCTGAATTCAATAAAAAATAACCTCTCAGAAGTCCTCAATAAAGCTGGAGCTGTCACTGAAGACGGAGCCACTTATTTTAAAGGATTACTGGGCGATCTGAATTTGTTCTCTTCATCTGAAGCTCTTATTGCAGACAATCAACTCTATGATGAAACACACTACTTATTAGTGCCAGACAGAGATACAGAAGCAGGATTCTCACTGTATACTAAGCGAGTGCTTCCAGAAGGATACGGCTCAGATAATGAACTCAGTAAGAAACGTGTGTTTCAACTACCTAACGACAAATCATTAGAGAAGCTAGAATTACTCTTACAACAGCAAATCAGTGAGAGAAACTTAGCTGGACTGGATACTCAATCTTCTATCGCGGATCGTCTGGATGTTATTGCGGAAGAGATTGATAAGCAGTCGAACAAGATCACTAATGGGCTACTTATTATCGGCGGAATAGTGGCTGTAGCGAATCCAATACTAGGCGTAGGTATAGCGGTCAAAGCTCTGTTACCTTCACTCACCTCGAAACTCACGACAGGTGGACTCGATCACTTTTCAGGTTTCCTTAAAAAGAACAAGCAGGCCTCAGCAGAGAAAGATGCTAACAAGTTGGCTAAGAAAGAAATCAAAAAACTAGCACCCGAGGTCTCTATCAATCCAGCTCTCACATTGCTCTATACGTCGCTACATACAAGCGATCCAGATCATGATCCATTAACAGAAAGTGTTGATCTCTGGAATGACCTCGATCAAACAAAATCGATCCTTATCGCCTCTGAAGCCATTTCAGTCATCTACGCTCAACGCATAAAAAAGAATCAATCTCCGTATCTACATAAGAACGATATAGCGTGGATTAAGAGCCTCGATTACTCACAAAAATAATCCTGTCCATTCTGATTAATTCTGAAATTCTACAGCAAGCAATGGATACGATAAAGATCACGGGTGCTCGGCAGCATAATTTGAAGAATATTGATGTAGAGATACCTCGTGGCAAACTTGTTGTGATCACTGGGCCTTCTGGTTCTGGGAAATCATCGCTAGCATTTCATACTCTGTATGCTGAAGGCCAGCGACGCTATGTAGAATCGCTATCGGCATATGCTCGGCAGTTTCTTGAGCAGCTGGATAAGCCAGATGTAGACTCTATCGAAGGGCTTTCCCCTGCTATCGCTATTGAGCAGAAGACTGGTGGTGTGAATCCTCGATCTACCATTGCTACCGCCACTGAGATCTACGACTACTTACGCATTCTCTATGCTGCAGCAGGTATTCCACACGATCCTGTCACGGGTGAGAAACTTCAGAAGATGACTTCAGCAGACATTGTGCAGTCACTCAGTAGTCAACCAGAACGCACCAAACTCATTATCCTAGCACCCGTCCCACTCACCGAAGCTCAGGAGACAGATCGTCTACTAGCTGATCTGCAACGCCAAGGATTCATCCGTCTACGTATCAATAGCGAGCTCTATGAAATAGAAGAGGCTGCTAGCCAGTGGCCAGAACTTGTAGAGAGTATCGAGATCGTGATAGACCGACTCGTGGTGCGAGCTGGCACTGAATCACGCTTGGCAGATTCGGTAGAAATGGCGCTACGTCTATGTGGCTCTGAGGCTAAAGTTCTCATCCAGACTCCAGACGACGATGATTTCGTGGAGCAGTCCTTTCTCACTAGCTACCGAAACCCCAATACTGGCTATGAACTCCCAGCACTCGCTCCGAAGCACTTTTCTTTTAATTCTCACTTAGGAGCCTGCCCAGATTGTCATGGACTAGGAACTCAGTTATTCTGTGATCAGACTTTACTAGTCCCTGACGCTACCAAATCGCTAAACGAAAAAGCGGTGAAGATCTGGGGTGGAACCAAGACTAAAAAGGGTTGGGTTCAACGCCAGGTAGAAGCAGTTGCTGAGCATTTCAAAGTAGATCACGATAAGCCATTTTCGAAACTCCCAAAGAAATACAAGGAAGCTCTGTTCTATGGACTAGGCGAAGAGAAGATCACCATGATCTGGGAACGTGATGGTCAGGAAATTCCATGGACAAAGGAATACGAAGGTCTCTGCAATACGGTTGAGAGGCTCTTCCGGGAGACCGATAGTGATGGAGTGAAGAAGTCTATGGGCAAATACATGACTTCACAGCATTGTAATACCTGTAATGGTCAGCGGCTCAAACCAGAGATCCTCAGTGTGAAGCTAGAGTCAGGCGAACTGAACTTAGGTATCCAAGATCTGTGTCACTACGCAGTAGAAGACTCACTCGAAATCATTGATCAAGTCCGACTCCCTGAGGAAAATGCTGACGTCTGTAAGAATCTCGTCAGCGAGGTCAGAAAGCGCCTACAGTTTCTCAACAATGTAGGTCTAGGCTATCTCACACTGGATCGTAGTAGTGGCACACTCTCTGGAGGTGAATCCCAACGTATCCGACTCGCTACTCAGCTAGGTGCTGGACTCTCAGGAGTCGTTTATGTGCTAGATGAACCATCAATCGGACTACACCAAGAAGACAATACCAGACTCATCGAAGCTCTCAAAAAACTCCGAGATGTAGGCAACACCATCGTCGTGGTAGAACACGATGAAGAAATGATCCGCTCAGCTGACTGGGTCATCGACATCGGTCCAGAAGCTGGATTAAGAGGCGGCGAACTCCTTTTCTCAGGCACTCCAAAAGACCTCCTAAAATCAAAGACCTCGCTCACGGCAAAATACCTTAGCAAGGCGAAGCCAACTATCATTTCAAATCACAAATCACAGATTTCAAATCACCTTGTTATTAAGGGAGCCAGTGAACATAACCTCAAAAATGTCAGCGTAGATATACCCTTAAACCAACTAGTCTGCGTAACCGGCCCATCTGGTTCTGGGAAATCAACTCTGATTCATAATATCCTGCATCGTGCTCTAGCGAGGAAGTTTCACAAGGCTAAGGCTGTGCCCGGTAAGCATAAATCTATCGAAGGAATGGAACACATCGACCGAGTCATCGTAGTGGATCAGTCTGCACTCGGTAAGTCTCCACGTTCGAATCCAGCGACCTACACAGGAGCACTGGATCATATTCGCCAGCTCTTCACTAAACTCCCTCTCTCTCGTCAGCGAGGCTATAAAGCTGGGAGATTCTCATTTAATATCAAAGGTGGTCGCTGTGAGAAATGCTCTGGTGATGGTGCTCTGAAGATCGACATGCATTTCCTAGCCGATGCTTATGTCCCCTGTGATGCCTGCAATGGTCAGCGCTACAACAGGGAGACATTAGAGATTACCTACAAAGGAAAGAGCATCGCTGAAATCCTCGATATGACCGCTCAGCAGGCTCTCGATTTCTTCGGTAAGATTCCCAAACTAGAAGCAATCCTAGCTGCACTCAATGACGTGGGACTAGGCTACATAAAGCTAGGCCAGCCAGCTAACACACTTAGTGGCGGTGAAGCTCAGCGAGTCAAACTAGCTTCCGAGTTATCTAAAACCTCAGCAGGAAATGCTCTCTATTTACTCGATGAGCCGACTACTGGACTCCATTTCAAAGACATAGAAATTCTACTCAAAGCACTAGAGTCACTCCGTGATGCTGGCAATTCACTCATCATCGTAGAGCACAATCTCGACATCATTAGAGCAGCCGATCACATCATCGACTTAGGTCCTGGTGGAGGAAAACATGGTGGCACTCTAGTAGCCACCGGCACCCCTGTAGAAATAGCCAAGAACAAGAAATCGCTCACTGGAAAATGGCTAGCTTTAAGTAATGCTTGAGCTGGCTTTTCTACTTGCATATCCCTCGTCTAAATTCTATTAGATAAGCGTGAAATCATTGTCTCCTAAAGCCTGTAAACTATTATTCCTCCTGTCCTTAATTGTTTTAGGTCATCAGATTCATCCTGTGCTATTTCCACCCAAGCAAGAAGTAGTAGAGGCACCTGAAAAAATAGCTCCTGAAGTCATTCCTGAAGAAGTAGCGTTAAAACCTGAGCCAGTCTTACCAAAGGTAGCCCCTGAAGTTATTCCTAAAGCAGTCGCTAAGCTGACGCCTAAGGCTGTGATACCATCGCCTCTTCCTGAAAAGCAAGAACCTCTAGAAGCTGAATCAATACTCGATACAGCTAGTATGATCTTAGTAGGTCGCACAGCAACCTCTTCGATAGAACTACAGAAGGATGGAGACTTATTAGAACACGCTTCGTATTATGGAGAATGGGATAAATATCGCTCTATGCTGACTCGTTCACTCGTTACTGAATTTGGTGAGATTCGTCTCGATCATTCGGATCGTAGATACGATAAAGTATGGGATGAAGAGCGCTATTACACAGCAACTTTACGATGGAAAGTTCTAGGAGAATTTCCTTACGAAGTCCTTGAGGTTACTAAATCTAAAGGTGAAAGCGCTGAGCTGATGAAATGGATACTCACTAATAATCAAGCAATGGAAGAGCTGTTACTAACACTTCACGTCAATGACGACAGAGAGAAAGTGTTCGGATTTCTCAGCCGTGTTTGGAAAAATGAGAAAGTAGTTCTACCAAAATCTAACAAAGAAGTAGCTGACAATAAAAAGGAAGGAGATGAGGAAGAAAAAGTAGATCATGTAGAATCGCTCGCTCTAAATGAAAAGTATTTCAACCTAGCTCTAGCCTGCGCTGTAGTCTTCGATGAAGAGCTAGCTTACAAGAATGACCCAGCTCTATCAGAAACCTCAGAAGGTGAATCTGCAAACGTGAATGGTCTGATGCGCTATCATTGGTATCGTAATAAGAATGAAAAAGGATTGTTAGAGGGTGATATTCATCGAGCTTCGGCTAAGGATCTAACATTTGTAGTCTGCTCCCCTGTCTCAACTGTAGAACTAGAGTGGGCACTCAAAAAATATAGAAGCTCAAGCAGGAAGAAATTTGGACAAGCCTACTCAGACGTGGAGTATCTTATGGAGCGAGCTGTGAATGGACTAAATCCATACAAAGAATACACTCTCCCTGAAATCCTCAAAGAAGGCGGGATCTGTGGTGATCAATCTTACTTCTGCGTCAACGTGGCTAGATCCGCTGGCATTCCTGCGTTTACTTTATCCGGTGTCACTAACAGCGGTGCTCATGCTTGGGCAGCAGTGAAAATAAAGGACGATGAGTGGTCTACTGAGATCGGTAGAATCGGTGGTGTATCTAAAGGTCAAGGCCGTGACCCGCAAACTAGAAAAAGGATCTCAGAACAAGATGTCTGGATGTGGTCAACGCGTAAGTTTCAAACACGTAGCAATGTAGTCCAAGTATTCCGTCACCTATGGATGTCTGATTTCTTCGTCAGTGTTCTTAATAAGGCAGAGTATTCCGAATCTACCCAGATTGCTAACAATCTAGGTAAAGAATTCCCTATCACTTGGCAGAGAGTCTATGAGCTAATGCTTAGAGATCCAACTCTCACAGAAACACCAGAGCTTCCAGAAACCCTGGCTAGATGGCAGAAATTCCTTAAAGCACTAGTCCGTGAGTTTAAAGATAATCCACGTATGGGGTCGATAGCGATTGAGATCGAAGATAAGCACATTTTCCCCTACGGTGACATCAAGGACTTGAGACGTGACCTAGCTAGAGATCGACGTAGAAAAGCCAAAGATGCTGCTGAACAAGCTGATCTAGTAGCGGCTAGTATCAAACGTGAGTCAGAACTTCTCCTAAAGAAAGACGAAGATACAGCGTTGGTAGAAATTCATCAACTCTACTCACGTGCACTACGTGAGTATGGCGGTTCCATTACGGGTTTCGATGACATGTCACAGTATTACTTTAGTGTCATGAAGCAAGATAGAGAGATGGCTAAGAAAGCGGTCAGAACGATTGAGTCAGCATTTAATCGTGTGTTGGATTCGGGTAGTGATGATTGGTTTCGTATTAAAACTGAAGTCGGTCTTCAGCGCAAAATTGCCAAAATGTATCGAGAAGTTGGTGATGACAGAAAGGCTGACATTATGGACAAAAAGCTCGATCGCATCATGAAAAATGCCAAGCGAAAGGCTCTTTAACCGTTTATCTCCTGCAAATTGTTGCAAAGTCAGTGATTTGAGGTTAGATGCTGACTATGACGACAGTGAAATACAAAGTTGGAAACGAAAAGCTCATCAAAGTTCTGAATGGAGCTTCTGGTCATCTGTCTAGTCTTCTGAAAAAACAAGGTCGTGAAAACGGAGCACTTCGTATTGCCGTAGTTGGTGGTGGATGCTCTGGGCTGCAGTATAAAATGGACCTTGTGGATGGACCACGTGATCGTGACATGCTGGTGCTTAGTAATGGCGTCAATGTAGTGATCGATCCTAAAAGTGCCCTTTTCGTAGCTGGTAGCGAACTAGATTTCTCCGATGATCTCCAACAAGGCGGCTTCAAAGTCACCAACCCAAATGCTGAAGTCACCTGCTCATGCGGTGAAAGCTTCGCTGCTTAACAAAGCTAGATAGTTAATCTCTTATACTTGCTAGAGCAAGTATCCTAGTTTAAACTGTTCATAGAATGATCTCTGAACAAAATCTTCCGCATCTCATCAAGTTACTTGATGATAAAGAACCAGCTACTCAGCAGGCTCTGAAGCAGGAATTTGCTCATAGCTCCGGTGATATTAGCAATGAAATGGCGGCTCTAGCTCTAGCAATAGATCTAAGACCCCAAGATAAGGCAAAGCTCAGCCGATTATTACAGCCAGCTAGAGCTACGACACTACAGTTAGAGTGGCAAATCCCAGAAGGTGGTGCTGCTGCTATTTCCGATGACTGGGACAGCTTTGAGCATCATTTAAGAATCATCTCCGACTATCTCCATGATGGAATAAGCCTACGCCCACCGTTACCAGACATGATCGACCTGATCGCTAAAGAAGCGCAGGAAGAACTCATGGAGATCAATGCCGATGAGCTGCGCAAATGGATGTTCGAAAGCGGGCGTTTCCTTGGTAACAAAGAAAACTATTACCTCCCTCAGAACAGCGATCTCTGCTGGGTGGCAGATTCTGGCCTAGGTAACCCTATCAGTCTAGCTACCTTGTTCATGTTAATAGGAAATCGTTTGGATCTAGAAATCACAGGTTGCAATTACCCTGGGCACTTTCTTGCTCGTATCTTTATCGATGGTGAAGCTCAGCTTGTAGATTGTTTTCATAAAGGTCGCTTACTAACAGCTAGCGACATTTTGAAAGACCATAAGGAAATCTCACTAGCCGCTAAAATGGCGATCCAGATAGACACTCCACTAGGTCACATCCTCTGGAGGTTTTTGAGAAACTTAGAACATTCATGTAATCAGTTAAAACGCCCCGAAGAAGCGAAGTTATTTGACTCATTGGCGAACAGCCTCCATTGATCTTATTACAAGAATGATCATCTCAGAAATAGACTTCCATATTGAAGGACATCAGCTTCGCAGAACTATTTTTGATCCTCCAAATGGTATTAAAACTAGAGCAGCCTGTCTCTTTACACACGGCCAAGGAGATAATTCTGGGCGTTACAAAGATGTTCTGCATCCTTTTACTGAAGCTGGAATACGCTGCATTTCTGTAGATTTACTAGGACACGGGATGAGCTCTGGTCGTCGTGGCAACTGTGGTAACATTAAATTTGTTGATCAGATTATTCAGAATAATTTAGATTTAATCGGTGCTCTTCCTTATGGTATTGCTGGTCACTCAATGGGTGGACTACTGACGTTGCGACATCTTAGTTTGGCTCTAGAAGGTAAACTACCTAAACCTGCGTTTTGCTGGGTGAACTCCCCTCTTTTAAATCCTGCACAGAATCGTTCTGCTTTATTCGTTAAACTAGCTCTTACCTTGGCTAAAATAGCTCCTAATGTAAGCATCAAGACTGGAGCATCTGCTGAATTATGTCGAACACCTGATGATTCTATTATTGGTGATTCTAAAGCACTCTCATTGATGAACTCTATTCACGGTCATCAGAAAATATCTATCGGATGGGGCGCTGAACTTATTAACATTTCACGCTATATTTACTCTGTTCTACCAGAGCACAATAGTGACATTCCATTCCTGTTTAGTCAGGGAGATAGCGATCTGATTTGTCCGCATAGTATAGCTGAAGGCTTTTATGCGCAGCTCAATTTTTCTAACAAACGACTAGAGATTTTTACAAACATGCGTCACGAAACCTTTGCTGAACCAAACAAAGAGGAGCTCTTTAAAGCACTCCGTGAGTGGATCAGTCAGCTAGATTTGTAAGTTACAAATCTTCTGTTGGAGTGACGTGAGTGCCACAAGCATCAATACTTTCTCCAGTGATATACTTGTAGGCATGTAAAGTGTCACTCAGGCCGGAGAGCACCATGTCTGCACCATAAGACTCTAGCTCCTTAGTAGTCGACATCCCTGAGCCAACTGCAAGAATTTTACAGCCTAAAGCTCTAGCGCAAAGCACGTCTCTTTTTGTATCACCTATGATTAAAGTATTCTTTGGCTTAAATGGGAATCCTGTAGCTAGCTCAGCACGTTTAAGAGCGATAGGCCCAAGAGAGTTTCGATCATAATGGTCATCACCGAATGCGCCAAATGAGAAATATTGCAGTAAGCCGTGTTTTTGTAATTTAAGCTCCGCACCACGAGCTAGATTACCTGTTAGAAGACTGAGTTCAATATCTTCACGGTAGCGTAGCATTTCCAATAAATCTACGACACCCTCCAAAACCGCCCCTTTGTAATCAACGGCACTCATATTTTGGTCAAGTTTCTGTAGGTAGACTGAATAGAATGCTTCAGTAGCCTCTGCATCTTGCGCTACCCCAAAGTGCTGAAACACTTGGGTAACCAATGACGAGTGAGTATTCCCTGCAATATCAAAGTCTGGCGATGGTTGTTCAAAGACCTCTTCTGTAGCTAATTTAATAGCGCTGAGTCCAGCGCCAAAAGTATCTATCAGGGTGCCATCAATATCAAAGAGTATAAGCTTTTTCATGCGGCTCATAATTTACAGCATATTCTTTAGCATGAGAAGAAGCAATTTCAGATGATTGCGAACTTGCAAAAAAGTCATTCGATTGCCATATCTAGGCCATGAAAATGATCACCAATAATCGCATAGGCATGCTTCTGTTAGTTTCAGGGCCATCAGGATCAGGAAAAACGACACTATGCCGTCGATCAGCCGATGAAGGTTACGCTAGTTATGCTATTTCATGCACTACGCGTCCCCCACGACCAGGTGAAGTAAACGGTGAAGATTATTACTTTTTATCGCTTGAGCAGTTTAGGCAAAAAATTGATAACGATGAATTTATCGAACATGCTGAGGTTCACAGTAACTTCTACGGAACACTAAAATCAGAGGTAATCAATGTAGTAGAAAAAGGTATTGATGTCGTGATGGATATTGATGTCCAAGGCGCTAGTCTGATTCGTGAGTGTGATGAGCGCTTAATCCAGCAGGCACTCGTGGAACTGTTTGTTATGCCTCCTAGTGAGGCTGAGTTACGCAACCGTTTGTCTGGAAGAGGAACTGATAGCGACGAGGTTATTGAACGCAGAATGATCAACTCTTTGGAAGAAATGCGTCACTGGAATAAATACACCCACTGTATTATCTCGGAAGACAAAGAGACTGATTACACAAATTTCAAATCACTCATTCTAGCTGAAAGGCTGAACGTGAGTCGATTTAAGGATCAATAATCCATTGTTCTATTTCTTTTATGAATGATGCCCACCTACACCTCCAAGATGAGAGATTCAAAGACACTGAGTCACTCATAGCGGAGATGTTAGAGAGCGGTGTGAAGCGATGTGTTGTTAACGGAACTCATCCTGATGACTGGGATCGTGTGCAGGAACTCTCTACTAAACATCCAGATCTGATCCTGCCTTCATATGGGCTACATCCTTGGCAGACACCAGCTGCTGATGATAACTGGAAATCTAAACTAAAGGAACTTGTCAAAGATTCACCACAGCACTGCATCGGTGAATGTGGGCTGGATCGATGGATAGAGAACCCTGACAAAGCTGCACAAGAAGACGCTTTCCTGTTTCAGCTAGAGCTTGCTAACAAATACAACGCCCCCCTTTCTATCCATATTTTAAAAGCTTGGGGCTGGTTTACAGATCTGCTTCGCACTCATTCTTTTCCGAAAAGAGGTTTTTTATTACACTCATATAATGGCTCGGCTGAACTGATCGATGAGCTAGTCAAACATGGAGCCTACTTCTCATTCTCGGGACATTTCCTTCACGATAAAAAAGCCAAGCAGTTAGATGTTTTCAAAAGAATACCGTTAAATAGACTTTTGTTAGAGACCGATGCTCCAGACATGCTTCCACCTGTTTCAGTAGTTAGCCATAAGATTCAAGATACTCCACAGCTTAATCATCCAGCTAACATTCATTCGATCGCTGAGCATTTAGCAAAACACCTAAAGATAGAATTTGATAAATTCTCAAGTCTGTTAGACTCTAACTTCAACCATTTCTTTTTAACTAGATAATCCCACAATGTTAACAACAGGACCTCTAAGACCCATCTACATTTGCGGCTCAACCGCCACAGGTAAGACAGCCGTGTCCATCGCTCTTGCTAATCTCATCGGTGGAGAAATTGTCAATGGTGATGCTTATCAGGTCTACTCAGACATCGACACCATCTCGGCAGCACCGTCCAAAGAAGAACAGTTCCTAGCTCCTCACCATCTGTTTGGCGTCTTAAAGCCAGATCAAGAATTCGACGCTCAAACTTATCTCAATCTAGTTAAGCCTGTGATCGCTGAGATTCAACAGCGTAAACGAATTCCTATCATCGTGGGCGGCTCAGGGATGTATCTAAAATTCCTCACTCACGGACCATCAAATCTACCAGCTGGAGATGACGCCTTACGTGAGCAGCTTGAGCTAAAGTCTGATCAAGAACTTGTCGAGCAGTTCACCGAGCTAGACCCAGTCGGAGCTAGTGAAACAAATCTAAAGAATAGGCGCTACGTGATCCGTGCTTTAGAGATTTGCCTGCTCTCTGGGCAACGCATGTCGCAGCTCAAGACCGACTGGAAAAATGACAACTCAGAAAAAGAACGGCACCTTCGTGGCTACGTTCTTAATTGGGATCGTGAGGTTCTAAGAGAGCGTATTCTATTGCGCACTAAAATCATGTTAGAGCAAGGAGCAGTGGAGGAGGTCTGCGCTGTGGAGCAGTTATCGGCTACATGCATCAAGGCTATTGGAGTGCGTGATATATTAGCCTTTAAGAGCGGGGAAATCACTGAAGCTAGACTAGAAGAACTCATCTTTTTCGCCACCTGTCAGTATGCGAAACGTCAGAACACTTGGTTTAGTAAAGAGACTTGGTTAGAGAGTATTCCCGTCACTAGTTCTAGTAATCCAGAGCACATCGCTCAAGGTATAGCTGATAGACTTAAGTAACCTTTCCTCCTAGATCCCTTATGTCTAGGTATGAAACGAAAACTTATCTATCCAATCACTCCAATCGTCATCACCTCTTTGGCAATGGTGACAAGTAGCTTAATCGCTGATGATGTCGTTAAGCCTGCTGAGAAACCAACTAAAGAAAAGATCCTTCACCAGATCACCATTGAGAAGCTAGATCTAGAGCTAGAAAAGACCCCAGTCTATAGCTTCAGTAACGCTACTAATAAAAAAGTAGATAACAGTAAGCGTTGGTTAGAGATAGAGGCTAAACTTGATGTAAATACTCTCTCAGAGCAGAAATTTCTATCCACCTTAGACGCCACGTTCACCTTGGTCTATAAACAGCATGATCAGAAATACTATAAGCTAGAACGCACCCTCACATTTAAGAACGTCAATATAGAAAAAGGTGAAGTCCTATTAGTCGCTTATATCGATCCTGACACCTTAGAGCACATCACTGGAGAAAAGCGCCCTGCCTTGAATGATCTAACAGGAGTAGCTGTGACTATCAGCACGAACAATCTTTCTAAGCTAAATCCAAAACAACTCTACAAAAGCGTTCTGATTGATCGCAAAATCAAAGCTTCTGAAAAGACACTCTGGTGGCAATCAACAGCGATAAAATCATCTGATCAGAATATACTCAGCCTTGGAGAAACACCGTTCTTTCAAGCTCGACCAAACCGCTATCCTAGAGTTCAAAAACAGGCGGCTGTTGCTAAGAAATAACTAGTTCTTTTGCTTTGGTAACAAACCGAGGAATTTATCAGCAAACTTCACAGCAGGTCCGTATTTGAGATGACTTATCTTCTCACCTACCTTACTTGCGAACATTGCGAATTCCTCGAGTTCTTTCATCTGTTCATGGAAGGCTTTGCCTTCAGCTGTTTTAACAGCCTTACTGCGATCCACACAACCTTTGAGCAACTCTACAGCAGGATCTATCTCTCTGCGCTTACGTTCACGTAGAACGATAGTGAAGACTTTCCATACATCCTTCTCTGCTTCAAAAAACTCCTTACGTTCACCTTTTTTAACAACGATTTTAATAAGTCCCCAACCAACAAGTTCTTTTAGGTTGGTGTGTGCATTTCCTCTGCTGATCTGCAGTTCCTCCATGCACTGGTCCGTGCTGAGAGGGTCAGGACTGATCATGAGCAAAGCATGCACTTGTGCCATTGTCCGGCTAATTCCCCAGCTTGTGCCTAACGCACCCCACTGAGAGATAAAATCATCCTTAGCTTCTTCGAAATCTGTTGTCGCACTCATTATTTTCAAAATATACTGAAAGTATCCTAGATTTCAAGCAAAACAATTCATCTAAAATGAATGAAACACTCCACAGATGGAATAAACCAGACTACTTCTTAAGCTCTAAGTCGCCTATAGCATACTGAATCCCAGCAAGATAATGAGCGAGAACTTCAGCATTATAATAAATGTGATTATTGTGCCCGAGGGAACAATAGAAGACACGACCTTCGCCGTAGTTCTTATACCAGCTAGTTCCGAAGTCATTGTCAGTGCGTTGGATTCCACTCACCTTCATGTCTGATTCTTCGGTGTTAAGCCTAGTAAGAATATTGAGTTTCTTAGAGTCGTAAGGATCCTTGAATTGGTAAATTTCTTCTTTAAAACTTAACTTGCCTGTTGAGAACCCTCTATTAAGAGGATGCTTCTCCATTCCTTTTTCGACGTCAATAACGACATCTGTGCTAGATCTCCAAGGGTGATTCACGAAATATCCCCCGATAAGGTTTCCATATTCAGGCCATTCGTAAAATGTATCCGTAGCGGCATGAATCCCAATGAATCCTTTCCCTCCAGCAACATAAGTAGCTAGATTCTTCTTCAGTCTCGCCTCTCTAGTTTTCGCTTCTTCCTGAGCCTCTTCAGTCTCAGGTTTCTTAGCAGAACCAAATACATTCAGAGTCGTATTGAGAAAACAAATGGCGTCAAATTGGTCGATCGCAGGCTTCTCAAAGTTAGCCAAATCATCGCTAACTACTACTTCATATGCTCCAGACTCTTTTCCTAGTAGAGCTAAAGTCTTTTTACCGAGCCCTATTGAACGGTGACGATACCCCATTGTTCTTGAGAAAATGAGGACCTTACGAGCTTGCTTAGGTTTGACTGCCTGTCCTGCCACTTTAGAAACAGCAGAAACTACTTTCTCTTCATCTGTTTGTGGTTTCTTAGTAACTTCAACAGCAGAGTCGTCAGCAGCTTTCACGACCATGAAGACAGTTAGACACAAGATAATTGGTAAAACTATTGATTTCTTCATAATCGTTTAAGTAGAGTTACTTAGGTCTATTTGTTACGCTATCCCATCACCATTCCATTCACCATATTGGCGGAATTTCTGATAACGAGCATCGAGCATTTCTTCTGTGGATAGCTTTTGTATTTCAGCTAACTGAGTGAGAATCGCTTCTCTAAAGTTAAGAGCCGAAGTCTCGTGATCATGGTGTGCTCCGCCTCTAGGCTCAGCCACTACTACATCGATCAAGTTCAACTCACCTAGATCTGGTGCTGCGATTTTCATCGCCTCAGCTGCTTCTGGAGCATGCTGTCTGTGTTTCCAGAGAATAGCAGCGCAGCCCTCTGGACTGATCACAGAATAGTAAGCGTTTTCCATCATCATGACTTTATCAGCCACACCGATGCCTAATGCTCCACCAGATCCACCTTCACCTAATACACAGGCAATGATCGGAGTCTTGAGGTTCATCATCTCTTTAAGATTGAATGCAATTGCTTCAGCAATATTTCTCTCCTCAGCACCAATACCAGGGAATGCTCCCGGAGTGTCGATCATTGTGATCACTGGTAGTTTAAATCTTTCAGCAAGCCTCATTAGTCTGAGTGCTTTTCTATATCCTTCTGGATGAGCGCTTCCAAAGTTTCTGAGTAAATTCTCTTTAGTGTCTCTACCCTTCTGGTGGCCAATGACGACTACCTTCTGATTGCCAATTCTAGCAAAGCCTCCAGGCATAGAATGGTCATCACCGATATGACGATCGCCATGTAATTCTACGAAGTCTTCAAAACCGTGTGCAAGGTAATCTAACATAAATGGTCTATTGGTGTGTCTGGCAATCTGAACCCGTTGCCATGGTGTAAGATTATCATAAATCTCCTGTTTAAGCGAATTGAGCTTAAACTCCATCGCTGTAATCTCACTGCTGAGATCTATGTCTTGGGTGTTGGATTGTTTCTGTAGCTTGAGTATCTCGGCTTCGAGGTCAGCTATAGGTTTTTCGAATTCCAATGGCTTCATAATCATATTGCGGTTATATTGAATATTTTCTGCTCTAATAGCAATGGTTTAATCTGAAAAAGAACCACTCTCAGTGATCAGAAAGATCGTAGCTCTATATGTTAAATGAGACAAATTTTTGTTAGTAAACGAGTTCCACGTTATTACCACTTCGTAAGATCAATGATAATTCTTCTATATCAGCCTGAGACAGAACTATTCCACGGAATCCTCTCGCTATATCTTCAGAGTCACCTCGGATGTCAAAGTTAGGATTTTGGATCTTAATTGACTTTTCGGCCTCTCGGTAATTGCCTCGTGTAGAATTCACTCTTCGGCCCTCATGATAGGCGACAATGCGCTCGATTGAGGTTTTTACGGACTTACCTTTCTTAGATAGAGTCATTTCATAGATAGGTTCATAGAGTTTAATTACCTTGCTGTTATCACTCCCTCCACTCATCAAAAATAATTGATTCTTCAGAGGATGAATACGCAGGCTATAGTTTAGAGGCATGATGATCAGCTTGTCACCCGGTCGGAGCTGATCGCTTCTAGTCAGTCCGTTGAGCTGCTTTATAAGATCAAAGTTCGTTTTGAATTTCGATGCTATCGCCAGGTAGGAATCCCCCCTCTTTACTGTGTATTCCACCTTCCCATCGTTTGGTCTCACCCCGAAAAGATCATCCATATTCATCTCGCCCAACACACGATAGGCTTCTAGCTCAGATGGAGTCCCTTGATACTTCACTACGATCTCTTCTAGAAACTTCCTAGCCTCTTCAAAGTTCTCTGCTTCAAGCATTCTACGAGCTTTATCGAATGCAGGTAATCCAAGGACGATCTCAGGAGGGTTAGTCTGCTTCAGGCGTTTCATGATCTGCGCAAGATCATCACCCTCATCAGAGTTCTCCACCTGAGGAACTAATTTCTCAATCTCACTTACTGTTTCACTGCTATCTGTGCCAGTGCCATTCAGGTGTTTATTGAGAATGATGAGCGTGCAAGCAAGCACCGTGAATACGATAATTGCTGCAACAAGTTTAATGAGAGTCTGTATCCGCATCGAAGTCGTGTATTAATTATTAGTCTAAATCAAGCCGTTGCGCTGATAGTCAAATTGATTGATCTCTTGAGATTTCTGAATCATATCAATAGAAAACTTCAGCAGACCTACCTCCCAAGCATCTTCCACACCTTCTATCACAGCTAACATGGGGTCATCATCTTTATGAGCTTTGGAGAGGACTCTGTCTTTCACTGACTCTAAACTATCATGAATAATCTCTTCGCTAGCGTTGGAGCGTTTAAAACTAAAGCCGTATTGGAAAAACACTGGCTCTAATCCTTTTTTCTTTAGCCAATCTAAGAGCTCTCTCGCTTTATCATCGAAGCCGTCTAGCTCAATACTAGAATAAGCAGCAGGTTTGATGATTTGAGGTTTTTGAGCCTCTACTTCGCCTCGTCTCACCTTGATCTTACCCACAGAGTCCATCCGCTCAGTAATGATGATGAACTTAAACTTAGAGGTTCCAAATGACTCGATTCTTCTATCGGGTTCACGAAGCACATGGGTGTTCTCCATGGCGTATTGGATATCATCTGGTTTAGGAGCTGGATGCATAGTCTATAAAAGAACGTGATCTGGTGATTGGCAAATACTATCTCTAGTTAGAAATAAAAAAGGCGACCCACACAAGTGACTCACCTTTTGAAAATATGTTTAGTGACAATAAAATGCCTCTAAGTGATTAGATTAAGAAACCTTCTTGATGTATGTAACGATGTCGTTCACACACTGAAGCTTCTCAGCTTCTTCGTCAGGAACTTCGATGTCGAATTCCTCTTCGAAAGCCATAACTAGCTCAACAGTGTCGAGTGAGTCAGCACCGAGATCGTCGATGAATTTTGCTTCAGTTGTTACTTGGTCAGGTGTCACATTGAGTTGCTCAACGATGATTTCTTTCACTTTTTGTTCGATTGAATCAGACATTATAGATATTTATTTAAGTTTCGTTAAATGTGTTAACGGATTACATGTAGATAAACCTGTTAGGAGGATTTGGCAACTACGAATTTTCAGAATCTGCATCAGCAGAAGATTTTTTAGTCTCAGAATCAACCTCTTCGCTACCCTCTTCTTCGTCTTCCTCTTCCACGAATTCGATCAATTCACCTTTAAAATTATCCATAATGTAAGCAAATAATGCTTCTGCAGGTGCGCCGTCTTCCTCCTTGAACTGCCCATACACCATGCCGTCGACTTTGACTTTTTTAGTAGTCTCGCCGTCCTTGTAGTAAATAACAGCGATTCCCTTATTATCCCATTTACGCTTATCGATCTTGTGCATGGACGTGAATGGAATCACTTTACCTCCTGGAGCGATGTAGCTCTCTTCCGTGACGATCATTTTACGGAACATGATGCGGATACAAATAAATGCAGCGATCAGAAATAGAGCAACACAGACGCCGCCCACAACAAATTGTTCACTGATTTTACCTTCGTCATAGAGATTTTCAGATGGTTTCTGAGGCCATTCGTTATCAGCTGAAACCTTATTCCATAAAGTTAACTGGGTGCCCTTCTTCAGATCATCGTAGCCATCAACTAGCTCTTTCGGCCACTTTGTGCTGAAATCATAATCTTCTGGTAGCAATCCTCGATCCTTCTTAGGAGTCGGCACCACCTGCTGGCTAGCGAACTCGGCCCAGCTTTCCTTAGTGTATTCTTTTTCTTTAAATAACTGACCAGCAGACGCGGCAGGCTCCCCATCAGAATTCAACAACTCATCTTCTGGATTCATTTGCTGTTGAAAAAGAGCATGATTCACATAAGCCACATTCTTATCACGATACCCCCACTTACCATCCTTAAAGAACCAAAGAGCAAAAAACGATAGCATCAAAAGGATTAAGACGGCTCTAATTTTGAACCATTTTGATGGATTGCATTCGATTACGGGTTTTTCGCTCATATTAGTCAGTTCTGTAGATGGTGTTAAACTATTCTTTATAAAAGTGAAATAATCATTTGATCTGAAATAAATCAATGTAATAAAGTGCCATTACCCTTTTTAGACCATGACTGATAAAATTAAATTAACATCGCTCGTCTCATGTGGAGGATGAGCATCCAAGCTCGACCCGGCATCTCTTACGCAAGTTTTGCGTGATCTGCCTTCCACTTTAGACCCAAACCTCCTCGTCGGATCATCCACTGCCGATGACGCTGGAGTCTACCGTCTTAACAATGATACAGCTCTTGTTCAGACACTCGATTTTTTCACACCCATCGCCGACGACCCATTCCTATTCGGTCAGATAGCTGCGGCGAACTCGCTCTCTGATGTCTACGCTATGGGTGGACGCCCTATTACGGCCATGGCTATAGCTGGAATGCCTGATAACATCCTCAGTTTAGATGACATTCGAGCTATTTTCCACGGTGGTGCAGATATGGTCAAGCAGGCGAAATGCTCATTAGTTGGCGGTCACACCATCAAGAATCCAGAGCCTATCTACGGACTATCGGTCACAGGTTTAGTTCATCCTGACCGCTTCACAGCCAATGCTCATGCTCAGATCGGTGACATCTTAATCCTTACTAAACCATTAGGCACAGGAATTATCGCCACAGCTCTTAAGAAAGACGTCATTTCAGACAAGCTCAATAATCTTTCAATTAACGCCATGATCACCCTCAATATTTCAGGCGCTGAGCTAGCAGAGAAAAACCTCATCAACGGCTGCACTGATGTCACTGGATTTGGCCTTCTAGGTCACCTTCGAGAAATTTGTGACAGCTCAGGAGTTAGCGCAGAACTTAACACGGCAAAGATTCCAGCTATAGATGATCAAGTCTTCCAGTTTATTACTGATGGCTACGTCCCTGGCGGCAGCAAGAAAAACCTCGTCAACGTCCTCGACTCTGTAGAAACAAACTCAGTGAGTGAAACTATTCAGCTACTCTTAGCTGATGCTCAAACTTCAGGCGGACTCCTTCTCTCAGTTGCTCCTGAAAATAAATCACAAGTTCTAGATATACTAGCTAAAGATAACGCCCTCTGCGCCGCTGAAATCGGCATGATTACCGAGCGTAGCACCAAGTCAATCATCCTGAGATAGCCTCTAAATCTACCTTCGTCCCAATAAAAATGGCCTACGCATAAACGTAGGCCATTATTTTTTAAGTAGGGGAGGAGAGAGTTGAACTCTCGACCAATCGATTATGAGTCGACTGCTCTAACCACTGAGCTACTCCCCCGTTAAGTTAAAAATTAATCTCATTGCTGAGATCGGGGCGAATATACTGAACTTCGCATGTTTGGCAATAATTCTATTGGTTTTTTTTCTACCTAATCTCCCTCAAGGTCATTTCGACGCTTCATGCAGTAAGTTAGGACTTCACAAGGAACCATTTTTTCTAGTTGAATGCTCTCATATGGGTAACCCCCAAGCCATTGACGAGCTTCTTCAGGGAATTGAATATCAATATCATACAAGGTCTCTGTAGGGCTAAAGTTTATCACTATCAGATAAGCTTGGTCAGTCACCAAGTCATAACGAAGGAATGAAAAGAGCCAGTGACCACTAACGTCTTCGCCAGGTAGACGACCATATTTATCGTTGTCTCTATTAGCTGTGTTTAATGAATACACTCCACCGTTAGTAAACGCAGGCTCTTGAATCACGTGCAACCAGTTGCGATACCACTCACGAAGCTCATCTTGCTCCTCAGAAAGCAAGTTGCCATCATACAGATGACCGTTCACCCATTTTTGTAATTCCGGCAACGAGGTGTAATCAAAGATGCTAGTCCTTCCATCATCGCCACTATATCCCTCTTCACCTATTGCAGGTTCGCCTACCTCTTGGCCATTATACATCATGCAGGAACCTCTACCTACCGCGAAAAGAAAACCGGACGCAGCCATTCCCACTTTTGCCCCATGACCACCCCACTGTTTAGGAGACGCTATCCTGACTTCGTCGTGATTCTCCGCATAACGAATCATTTTATGCAGCCTCGTCTCATCCCATAGTAGATCGTCTAAATCATTGGCCCACTTACCTTCTTCATAGATTCCTTTCACCAGATCATAGCTCTCACTATCATACACAGCGTCGAATCCTGACTCTAGTAATTCATTCAGCACGTTGCCCTTGGTCACCTTCATAGGGTCACCATCATAAGCCTCCGCCATGAAGTAAGTATGAGCAAAACGGTCCTTAGCCTTGTTCACTGCCCAGATCCAGAAGTCCATTGGCACCATGTGCGCCATATCGCATCTGAATCCATCCACTCCTAGCGCCTGCCAATAAGCGATGATTGAATCCATCGTATTCCATGTCTTGGGGACCGCTAGTCCTTCATCATAAGAGTTTTCACCATTAGTATAGTTAAAGCCGTAGTTTAGCTTCACTGTTTCATACCAGTCATACTCGCCTGGAGATGCGCTTGTGACATTATTACCCGTCACCCTGGGGGGCTTTTCGCTAAGATCTTCCCCTCCCGGTAGTGTAAGCTTCTCTTGATCTTGGATGTAGTAGAAATGGTTATTTGGATGAAAGAACTCATTTGTCTCATCATCTTTACCGAAACTCAAATACGGACGAACATCACTATCATAAGATCTAGCGACATGGTTAGGGATGAAATCAATCATCACTTTAAGTCCTAGTTTATGGCAACGCTGAATAAGATACTTAAATTCTTCCACTCGATGCTCTGGATCAAGAGCTAAATCTGGACTAACATCAAAGTAATCTTTCACTGCATACGGACTCCCAGCTTTACCTTTCAGGATTTTAGGGTCATCCGCTGGTCGGTTAGGGTAGGCGGTTCCGCTAGCGTGCTCTAGGATCCCTGTAAACCAGACATGATTGAAGCCTAGTTTTTGGATTTCCACGAGCGCCTTTTCGGTAATATCAGCAAACTTCCCGCAGCCATTACGCTCAATATCTCCGTTCTTGCGTCTTGCTGTATTAAGATTGCCAAAGTGCCGAACAAATAACTGATAAATAACTGGTTTCATGGAGATTTAGTGGGAGGGCCGAAGGAGTTAGACCTAAGTAAATATAATTACTACTACCTAACGATAGAAGTATTAGATGATTTTGATAATGAGCTAAAAGCGCCTTTCTTTGCCGAAGTCTCAACTGATGCTCTATTGTTGTAATCGATGTAAACTGAGAGTTTAGTAAGCTCCTTTTCTGCGAACTTCGGCACGCTTTGAAACGCCCAATCCACTCTATAAGTCCAATTCTGAGGGCCTACAGTTCCCGGCGTATTGATACGGATATCACTATCGAGTAAGTCCGTAATCATCAGAGCTGCGTATCGAGCTTCTGACTTCATCAGATTCTCCAATAAAGCCCACTTCACAACAGAGTTGAATGGGGAATACTTGTGAGCGTCTGTTACAGGAAGGCCTGCATACTGACTAATTATTTTAAGCCCATCACCTGATCCTTGGCAGCCATTTGCAACATTGGTGCGGAGGTCATCCCACATCGACTTAATAGGCGGGTGATCATGCGTAGCATAGGTAGCAAAGGCGCACTCTGGATGCTCGCTAGGTTGAATAGCATCACCCCAGAGATTAGTTTCCCAGTGGCACATCTTAAACCCAGCAACTCCTAATTCCATCAAGTGAGGACGCACGTAGTCTGGCACACAGCCGAGATCTTCCCCTACTACTTCATAGCCTTCAGCAGCAGCAAGCACAGCTTTCAGATACTCGTCACCAGCCATCAGATTTTGAGCCTTGTGCTTCATTGTATCATCTGCTCTAGGATAGAAATGTGGTAAATCCCCACCAGTAATCTCTTTTACTTCCCCCTCATTTAGAGGAAGGAATTCCGCATTTCTAATTGGATTCCATGGAAAAGCGTAAATCCTGTAAAATCCTAAAATATGATCGATTCTGAAAATATGGAAAATGTCTGTCAATTTGGCAATTCTACGCTTCCACCACGCATAATCATCCTCAGCCAATCTATCCCAGTCGTAGAGTGGAACACCCCAATTCTGCCCCCATTTACATGCGAAAGCATCGTCCTTGAACACCGTCTCTGGCGGAGAGCCTCCGAACCAGTCTTTCATAAACCATTGAGGTTCAAAAAATACATCAGCACTTGAATTGGAGACACCAATAGGAATATCCCCCATTAACTTCATACCTAAATCGTTAGCGTGATTTCTCACCTTGCGCCACTGAGTGAATGCGTGCCACTGCACCCATGCATAATACTCCTGCACAGCACCAGGTCCGCCATCAGTTAACTTCGACTGCTCTCGCTCATAAGCCAAAGCTTTTTCAGGAGTATTGATGTTCTTAGGCCAACTCACCCAGTCTTCACTACCTCCAGCCACTTCCATCAGCCAGCGGTATTTACAGTAAGGCACTAGCCAGTCAGCCTCTTCCCTGCAGAAAGCTTCAAATTCTTCACTTTGTTTAGTTTTCTCGTCGTTCTGCTGATAGCGATCATACGCCATTCTTAGTAAGATCGACTTCACCTCACGCACTTTAGCGTAATCCACACTATCACCAGTGAGCCAATCTCCTGCATGATCTGTGCGAATTTGAGACACGTCATCCTGAGTGAGTTCAGGGATCTGATTCATATCCAGATAAATGAAATCCAGAGCTATAGAGCTAATCGCGCTATATGGACTATTATCTGAACCACTAACATTAATAGGCAACAATTGCAGAAAGCCAACACCTGAAGGCTTAAGCCAATCCAGACATTGAATAACAGCCAGTGTGTCACCAATACCTAAATCACCATCTCGGCGCATCGAGAAAGCTGGAAATAGTAAGCCTGCGCTACGCAAGTCAGGACCGTTAGGTTTATCTATATTAATATTCATGAATCACTAATCGGTAAAGGGATATTGGTAATTTTCAATCTTTAAAAGTAAGATGACTCAATAGACTAAAATTGCTGCAGCTACTGGTTTAAGCTTCCTTCTTTTTTGCTGCAAGTCGCTCTGCAAGCTCCGGCCATTGTGACTGACTTACGATATAGCCCACACAGTTATCCTTACCACAACGGCAAGGGTGATCTTCATAGCACTCGATATCGAAACCATAGTCAAATGTAAGCTCCTCACCTTCTTTGATCGGCTTCACTGCATAGATGAATATAGAATCCTCCTCGATCCATGCCTCGCAGTTCGGCTCACATGAGTGATTGATTAGACGAGCATCATTCCATGGCACATTGCCATCGATGTCCCACTTCTTATCTAGTGTGAAAATATAAACAGCAGCATCTCCGCTCTCTTCAGCATGCGCAGCTTGTGCCCATGCTCGTTCCTCACTCACTTCTTTATCGATGTATTCACCGACATATTCGATGATTTGAGTCTCAGGCTCTAAGTCTTGCGCTGCATAAACTCCACGTCCGTGAATCTCAGAATTCCTCACCTCACAGACCTCGCTCTGTCCACGCTCATACATTTCCTTCATGAGACGTGTCAGTCTAGCCATCTCAGTGAGGTGGTCATAGCGCTTCTGCTTCTTCTTTTCTTTCTTCTCCTTCTTGCTCATAAAACTATTTTTTGATTTCGACTCTATCTAACTTAGGTAATTCGAGTTCAAATGGTAAAGATGTAAAAAACGATCTTAGCTTACGAGTAGAAGCTGAATTACCATCAATAAATGTCCACTTCTCCTCACCTGGCGCAGTCACTCTAGAAATCGCTACCTGATAGCTGTCAATTCTAGCATACCTTGGCTTACCAGCATTCTTATCGAGAAATTTCCAGACCTGAGTCGTAGGAACCAGCACTAGCCAATTGTAAAATGTATCACCATCCTGCAACTCACCGCCAGCCGCGATTCTAGCCTTACCTGCTGCTGTGATTTGTGGCCACACTTGAAAGTATCCTGTTGGCCTCTTAGCCACAAAGCTCTGAATAACCACACCCATCTGATTCAATTGAGCGCCTGCGCCATCAATTTGTTGCTTAAACTTTGCTGCGCCATGTTGAGCTTCCTGTCTTTTTCTGTAGCGAGGATACATTTTTTCCAGAGTGAACCCCCAGTTACCTTTTTTCACATTGTCTCCAAGCTCCTGCACTGCCTTCTGAGCAGAGGCGCTTACTGCTGGATCTATTACTAAATTCACATCAGTAGTAATCCCCTTGTTCACAGGAGCCAGACCGTTCTGTGCTTGTAGTGAACAAGCTGTAAATAATAACAATACGTATTTTAGGTATCTCATAACAGCTCAGAAACTCGCTTGCCAACTCTACCTAGTCAAGCAATCACTTGTAAAATCGCTGTCTATTTTAGCGTGATTTAAAAAATCTATACAACCAGATCGCTCCTACCATTAGCGTCAGAAAACTAATCGTTAAAGTTAATGTTTCCAAATCACGTGTAACGAACAGGATTATACACCGAAGAAGAAACCCTGCGATGAACAAAAACATCATAATAAAGCTGCACTCAATTCCTAATATCAAACCATATTTAGCCATTAAATTCTGTTTTAAGTTCACACCTAGCCTCTCTCTCTCCTCTACCATGCTTACAAACAGGAGAAGGACTCTAGCCATAACGAAACAAAGCATCGCTACAGCAAATAACATAAAATATATCAATAGATGCATCAATTCTTCAAGTATTGGAGGCACAAAAAGAAGACCAAAGAAGGCTACTACTGAGATAAAATAAAAAGGAATAGCGAAAAGCTGTAAAAGAACTAGCCCCACTGGCCCTTTAGGAGGCTTATTATCTTTGCCGATCTTCTTTATATCCCACTCATCACCACCTGACTCATCCATGTGCCAATCATTAAACAATTCAGCCAACAATAAGCAATTTCAAATTATCTTACGGACGCTCATAATTCTTTACTTTACCACCCGAATACGCCCATAATTCCGCCAGAATATTATGACTACGCTAATCACAAACGCACACATTGTTTCCCCTGACCTTGAAATCGAAAATGGTTCTATCCTTATCACCAATGGTAAAATCACTGAGGTTTATCCATCAGATGCAGAACTACCTGTCACTAACTCTAGCTATGATGCGGCTGGAAACTACGTCTTCCCAGGCTTCGTAGATATTCACGCACACGGTGCAGATAATAAAGACGTCTGTGATAACGATGTAGAAAGTATCCGCCACATTGCTCAGAAGAAGCTTCAAGAAGGTGTCACTACATGGCTTCCTACCACACTCACTCAGCCACAAGCTAAGCTTCTAGAAATCGCTGGCAAATGCGCAGAATACATGAGCAATCAAGAATTCTGTAAGACTCCAGGTCTTCACGTAGAAGGACCATTTATCAATGTATCTAAAGCTGGCGCCCAGAATCCAGAGTTCGTGCGTGAGCCAAACTTCGCAGAACTCAAGGAACTCCATGACATTGCACCTGCTACGGTTTTCTCACTAGCACCTTGTCAGCCTAACGCCTGTGAAGTTATCGCAGCAGCTAAAGCCATCGGCATCAGCTCATCAGCTGCTCACTCTGAAGCTACTGCCGCTCAGATCTTCGCTGCTAAGGATGCTGGGCTCACTCACCTTACCCACTACGGCAATGCTATGACTCCCCTTCATCACCGCGAAATCGGCATGGTCGGATCAGGTCTGTTAGACGACGATATCAAGCTAGAACTCATCTGCGATGAAATCCACCTCGCACCAGATTTCCTCAAGCTGATCTTCAAGATCAAGCCAATCGAGCAACTTATCATGATCACCGACTCAATGGCTGGCTCATGGATCAACAACGGTGAATGCCAACTCGGCGGACTCGATGTAGTAGTAGAAGACAAAGTAGCTCGTCTCAAGAACGGCGGAGCTTTAGCTGGATCCACACTCATCTTCAACGAAGGTGTAGCCAATGTCTACAAGCTCACTGGCCTACCACTTTGGCAGATCGTTAAAGCGACTTCTTGGAACCAAGCAGAATCACTCGGACTCGAAAATATCGGCCGCATCGAAGAAGGCTTCTGCGCTGACCTTGCAGTGCTCGATAAAGACTTCCAAGTCGTTCAGACCTTTGTAGATGGTGTAGCTAAACTCTAAATACATTCTATTAATGCAATTCCTCACACCTCATTGGCTCTACCTCATCCCAGCAATTTTGCTACTAGGGCTAGTGTGGAAACGCATTCAGATTTTTAAACCACTCAGAGTCCTTACTGTTGTCGTGATTGCTCTGATCATGGCGCAGCCTACGATTCAAAAGCAGCAAGACTCGCTCGACCTCTGGGTTCTGCTCGACAGATCAGAATCTACTGAGGGACTAGTCGCTCAGAAACTCCCCGAATGGGACAAGCTCCTCCGTGAAAAGCAAAGCCGCAAGGACACGCTTCGTTACATGGACTACGCTGCTGAAGTCGTAGAACAGATAGAAAACTCTGAAACTGCGGTATACACAGGTAATCGCAAGCTCACACGCACAGCTCTAGCTCTAGAAAACGTGCTAGCCCTGTCCGATGAAGACCGCCCATCCCGCATCCTGCTCTTCACTGATGGCTATTCCACTGAGCCATTCGATGATCTGGTCAACAAGCTCAACAAGGCTAACATCCCAGTAGACTACAGACTTGTTAGAGAGGAAACTACTGATGATTTCCGAGTCGCCAGAATTGACCTACCTACCAGAGCTCAAACAAAAGAACCCTTCATTCTAGGAGTCACCGTTCGTGGTCATGAAGACGGTCAGATTCCTATATCCATTTTTAGAAATGGTGAACTCATTAGCTCAGAAGGCACCACAGTAGAGCTAGTCAACGGAGTTGGTAAACTAGAGTTCTCTACCAGGATATTCAAACCAGGTGGCTACGAATACACAGCCCAGATACTACCAGAAAAGGACGCACACTCTGGCAACAACAGATCTAACAAGTGGATCGAGATCACTGGTGGACCTCGTGTCATCATCATCACTAAATACAAAGATGACCCACTCGCTCTATCACTGCGTAACCAAGGAATCGCAGTCGATACGATCATGGAACCATCTAAGCTCAGAGTAGGAATGCTCACAGGAGCCAAAGCCGTTATACTAAACAACGTCCCAGCTCACGAAATGCCTCCTAAGTTTCTCGATGCTTTAAACTTCTACGTTAGAGAACAAGGTGGTGGATTCATGATGGTCGGCGGTAAACACTCCTTCGGATCTGGTGGATACTTTGATTCTTCTATCGACAATCTCCTGCCTATTTCCATGGAGCTAAAAAATGATCACCGCAAGCTAGCCGTCGCCATGGCTATCGTGATGGATCGATCAGGCTCAATGTCCATGACCGTCCCAGGTGCAGCAGGAAAACAAATCTCCAAGATGCAGCTCGCTAATAACGGTGCATCCATCGCTATTGATCTTCTAGGTCAGCAAGACTCAGTCGCAGTTTACGCCGTGGACTCTGTCACAGAAACCGTTGTCAAACAACAGAAGATCCTAGGCAATAAAGATAAGCTCAAGAAGAAAGCCATGCGAGTGCAATCAGGTGGCGGCGGAATTTATGTCTACACCGGACTCAAAGATGCATGGGATAGACTGAAGAAAGTCAACATTGGCACCAAACACATCATCCTCTTCACTGATGCCGCTGATACAGAGGAACCTGGCGACTACAAAAAACTCATCGCTGAGATGAACAAAAAAGGCTGCACAATTTCCGTCATTGGACTCGGAACTAAAGCAGATGCAGATGCCATGCTCTGCGAAGATATCGCCAAACGAGGCAAAGGTCGCATGTTCTTCACCGAACGAGCACTCGATATCCCTAAACTCTTTGCACAAGAAACTGTCACCCTCGCTCGTTCAGCGTTCATCGAAGAGCCTATCGGCACCCTAGCCACTGGCCAATGGACAGAGATTTCCCCCACTCCATTCTCATGGATGCCAAAGATCGATGGCTACAACCTCTCCTACCCACGAGAAGGCTCCACCACTTCCCTCATCTCTACTGATGAATACAAAGCACCACTCATCACTCATGCACGGAAAGGCATCGGCCGCACTGCTGCTATCTCCTTCCCACTAGGCGGTGAGTTTTCTGGAGCTGTTAGAAACTGGAAGCAATACGGAGACTTTACTCAGACTATTACTAGATGGCTCATGGGCGACAAACTTCCTCCTGGACTAGGCCTCAGACATCAGCTCGACGGCACTAGATTAAAAATAGACCTCATTTACGACACAGATGAATGGACCAACAGATTCGCCCAACAAGCTCCACGCATCAAAATAGTAGAAGGTGATCACGGTGGCGAAGGTTACGAACTCCAATGGAAGCGTATCGCACCTGGTCAATATTCACTCACTCGTGATCTAGAAGAAGGCACCCTCATTCGTGGTTCTATTCAGGCAGGAAAATACGCCATCCCCTTCGGTCCTATCATCGTCGGCTCCAGCACAGAGTGGGCATTCGATAAAGATCGCCTCTCCGAGTTAAAGTCCCTCTCAGCTCAAACCGGCGGACGCCAACTAACCGATCTTTCTAAAGCATGGGTTCGCCCACCTATAATGCACTTCGCAGACCTAAGGCTGCCACTAGCTATCGCACTCATCGTGCTTATGCTACTAGACGCTCTAATCACCCGCACCGGCTGGAGTCTCCCTCAGCTAGACATTATCAAGCGCCTTAAAGAGAGCAGAGCCGCAGCTAAACTAGAAGCCGCCACAGCGACGACCACCAATATCCCATCAGAAAGCTATACCTACACAACTCCAAGCACCTCAGCAACAAAACCCAAACAGGAGCCCGAAGAGAAACCAACACCTGTAGCTACAATATCTAAAGAAGAGCCAACAGAACCAAAAACCAACCGCCAATCCAGATTCGCCAGAGCTAAGAAAGGTAAGAACTAGATCATTAATATCCAGTCCCAATGGATCATAGAAGCCTATGATCCAAATATAATTTATCATGAAAAACTATCCATTATTAAAATCTCCCGAGGGCTCAATCAAATTACTTCATCACTCACATTCAGACTGCCCTAGTTGTTCTGAGTGTGAAGGTAAAATGACTCATATATTAAGTATTGATGGTTCACTGTCTTCACTAGCAAAAACTGAAGGACGCAATCTCGAAATATATCAATGCTGTAACAATCCAGGTATGTGTGATGATTGGGACCCTGCATCAGGCGCTAATGCATGTTTATTATCATCAGAGACTTCATTAAACTCGAAGACGGAAGACTACATTACTTGTGACAACACGAAGCTGATCGAATCCTTCGAAGATTTTTGTGAAACAATGGAAAGTAATGACAGCTGTGTAGGAGTTACAGGTGACGAACCTATTTGGATGCAAGATGACGAAACACCCAATTGTTCGTGTAACAAAAAGATGACCTTCGTAGGTCAGATTGAAGAAGCAGCTAGTGATGATTTTAATTTCGGAGGTGACGGCTGTGCCTACATATTCGACTGTGTCAGCTGTAAAAAAGCCAAGTTCCTCTGGCAGTGCTAGATTTACTCCTTAACAAAATCCAATCATGAAATGTAATCAATGTGGAAGTTCTGATATTATCGAAGATGTAGGTGTGTTAGATCGAGGAGATGATAGAACTCGTTACAACCTGACATTAGTGACTCACGAAGACCCAAATGCTTGGATATTCAAAGGCGCAATAGAAGCCCCAATACGAGCAAAAGTCTGTGCATCTTGTGGCTACGTCATGCTCTTCGCTACCCCCTCAGACGTAAAAAAACTAAGACAAGGCTACAAACCTAGGTTCTAACAATAAATGATGAACCAGACACCTCAAAAAGAGTCCCACACAGGAGCGAAAATTATCGGGTTAAGTATCCTCATAGGGTCAAGCCTACTAGGTTTCATCTTAAGTCTTGCATTAGATCAATCGAGGCCAGCCGCTTTTGCCGCTATAACCTGCCTCATCTTTTTGTATCTACTCATCACCTTGTGCTACGAACTTACCCCTATTAGAAGCTCTATGAATTGGCTAGCTGGGTATAGCGCTCTCGAAAACAGAATGGAAAATAACGATACTGACAATTCCTAGAAAATAGAAGCCCTTTGAATAGGCTACTTGGCCAAAAAGAATCCAACTTACACAAAATTCTGTCCAATGATGCGAAATTCTGAAATTCTGTATAAAACTTACTGACTAAAACCTCTCTCCCCCATGAAGCAATCACTACTCAACCAAGTCATCAATCTCCTAGAAGAAGACTTAAAGACCATACGCTCAGCAGCAGCAGAGACGCACAGAGCCTCTACAGGTGATGAGAGTAAGCAGGAAGGTAAATACGATACTCGTGGGCTTGAGGCTTCTTACTTAGCTGAGGCACAGGCTGATCAAGTCCGCCAACTAGAACAAAGTCTGCATAAGCTGAACACTCTTACTCTAATAGAAGAGCCAGACGAAGTCATACCTGGGACCATAGTCATCGTTAGCTCAGACAAAACTGACCAAGATAGCCAATTCTTCCTACTGCCAGCAGGTGGCGGAACAATGCTTAAATACGAAGATCAAGATCTCACCGTGATCACTCCCAGTTCACCTATTGGTATGGTTTTACTAGCGAGATCTATTGGTGACATTCTCCAGACAGATCAACTTGGAGAAATCTTCATTTCAGAAATTTACTAAAACCTCTAAGATTACCCCCCTCTCATAAGTTATATAATTAACATCAGATCACTATCCAGAAGTCGACTAGATAGCATCTGCCACTAAACCATTAACTAATATAATCCTATGAGTCTACATGCTACAATGAGTCCGGAGGTGCGCCAAAAAATAAGCGAGCAAAAGCGCAACTCAACTATATCCTCTATCGCCATTGCTGTTATCAGCATGGCATTAATTATTATCATCTTGGGAATTATAGCGATGACTATCAACCCTACAGACAAAGATCCAATCGTAAGCTACAATAACGCTAGTGATGATCCACCCACACCGGACCGTCCAGAGTTCACTAATGAGGTCACTAAAAAACCTTCTCCTCCAAGCTCCTCTAGCAACAAAATGCTTAAAGCTCTAAAAACTTCTCCTATTGCGATTGTCACCCCAGATATCGTTTTACCTGATCCGTCAGTTGGCTTGGGGGTTGGTGATGGATTTGGTAACGGTATGGGTGGCGATGGAAAAGGATTCAAAGGAAGCCCTGATAGCATTATGCCGAGAACCTTTGGCAAACGCTGTAGTCGTCAAGATCGCATCCATAGAATCAAGTCACAGGGTGGAGATGAAGCCTACGAAGACGCAGTTGTCAAATCTCTCAGATTCATCCAGAAGACGCAGAATAAAGACGGTTCATGGACTAAGACTAAACCAGTAGCCATGACTGGACTTTCACTTCTAGCCTACCTCGGTCACTGTGAAACTCCACTCTCAGCTGAGTTCGGCGAATCTGTTCAGGATGCCATCGTTTACCTCATCAATGTAGGACAAAAGAATGAAGGAAACCTAGCTACAACGACTACAGATAAACACTGGATCTACGAACACGCTATCGCCACCTACGCTCTGGCTGAAGCCTACACGCTCTGCAAGCAGGACAACATCGCTCTTCCTTATCTAGAAGAAACGATCACTAGAGCTGCAAGCATCATCATCGCTAATCAACATTCTACAAGTGGAGGATGGGACTATGCTTATGACACCTCTGGCACACGAGGTGGAGACACTTCTATCACCTGCTGGCATCTTCAGGCTCTCAAAGCCTGCAAGCTCACTAAACTAGAAATCCCAGGGCTTAAAAAATGCGCAGCTAGAGGCATCAACTACCTAGTGAGCTGTGAAAACGGTAAAGGAACATTCGGCTACCAAGGTAAGAGAAACCTCGCCTTCGGACCGACTATGACACCAGCCGCTGCACTTTGTTTCCAGCAATGGGGGCGAGCAAACAGATCATCTACTAAGAACGCGATCAAATGGTCTACTGAGAATAATCAATTCGACTACAAAACAATGGCTGATCTCTACCAGCACTACTACACAAGCCAAGCTATGATGAATGCAGGCGGGAAACATTGGGCTACCTATAATGGTAAAACAATGCCTAGCTTATTCGAAGCTCAAAATCAAAATGGCTCATGGCCAGCACCTGCGGGCAATATACCAACAGCCGCAAACTACACCACAGCACCACATGCTGAGCACCTACGAACTTGCCTCGCTACGCTGATGCTGGAAGTTTACTACAGATTTCTCCCTAGTAGCGAGTAGATGGCATAGTCGTTTTTGAAGGAGTGAGTAGAAAGTAGTTAGCTCCTAACTAAATCTAATCTAACAGATCAATAAAGTGTGGCAGGACTCTTCTAAATAAGGAGTTCTTGCCACCTCTTGATAGCTGATCAGCTACAAGCTCCGAGCACTTATCGCTATCAGCAGGCCCATGAACATCTAATTCATGATTTTCACAACTCAATTGATGTCTAAGTTGCTGGCAACCAAGGTCTCTAGAAATGATCACCTTCACAGAATCAGAAACAACCTCGAATCTTGCAAGAGGAGCACAGTCAGTTTGATAACTTAATTCGACATCAACTAATTCACCATTAGCCTTCGAAAAGCGATAACTTGTGTGTTTGCTATTCTCTTCAGCAATTAAGTCTTGAGCTCTTTTCCAGCCTGCCAACTCTGTAAACCACGCGAGCATCTGTAATGCAGAGTTCTTATGGTCTACATGCGCTTCGATACGGATCCTTTTAGTAGCTTGTATTGATTCCTGAGCAACTGGATCATCATAGAGCGATGCCACAGCTAGTCTGTAATGAAATGTTCTCGTCCAAGCGAGATCCTGCACCACAAGATCCACATCAGTCATCGCTTTCCTCACAGTTTCAAAGCTGCCTTTAACGTCAGCCCAGTCAGAACTATTAAGAACTAAACGATCAATCCTTCGGTAAAGACTATCTGTGAAAATGCTGCTAAGCTCACCCTGCCACCAGAATACAAGTGGAAGATCACTCTGCAAGTGAGCAAAAATCGTGTTTCTAAATCTGCCACGTGAATGACCAGTAAGGTGAAATGCGATTTGTTCACAGCAAACGGATTTCTGACCATGCGCTAAATGACAATGCGCAGTGATCCAAGCTCTCACTGAGGTCTCATCCAAATGACGATCCATTCCGATAAGTAATGCTCGGCAAGCGTGCTCACGAGTGATCTCTCTGACCATCTCTGAGTTATTAGCTAGCGAGCCTTTTTTCTCAGAATAAACTGCAAAGTTCATTAATGAAGCATTGGTGCGTGCTTCATCTACTTCCCAGAGGAGTCTGAGTTCTTTCTCTATATCAGCGATAGGCACTGATACTCCGAGGATTGCTGTGTTATCTGGAACAGTCATTCTACTATTAGATTCTTACGAAATTGGTTTGGTATTAGAGTCTGCGCCAGGTGTTATTATCCTTTGCTAGCAGATTATCTGCCTCCTCTGGTCCCCAGCTACCTGCGACAAATTCTGCCATCGGTGGTGGAGTCTTGGACTTATGCCAAGCATTCTGAATGTGATCGATAAACTTCCAAGCTTCCTCCACTTCATCACGTCGAGCAAACAGAGTAGCATCTCCAGCCATAGCATCTAACAGAAGACGCTCGTAAGCCTCAGGGCTACCCTTTCCAAAACTAGTAGAATAATGGAAATCCATCTTCACTGGCTCTAGCCTCAAGCTTGTTCCCGGTAGTTTAGAAACCATACGGAGAGAAATCCCCTCGTCAGGTTGGATACGAATCACCAGAACATTTCCGTTGTCGGAAGCCCCAGGGATCGCATTGAAAAGAACATTTGGTGCAGCTTTAAAGTGCACGGAAATCTCAGTAGCCTTCTTAGGTAGTCGCTTACCCATACGCACATAGAATGGAACTCCACTCCAGCGCCAAGTATCAACCATGCAGCGGACCGCCACATAAGCTTCAGTATTAGACTCAGGGTCGACTCGGTCTTCCTCCGTATAACCAACCACACTCTTACCATTCACATGACCAGCAGTGTATTGACCGCGGACTACGTTTTCAGCAACGAGCTCAGGAGTATCCCATTGGCGAAGCGAACGGATTACCTTCACCTTTTCATCACGCACACCATCGGCACTAAGATCGGTCGGTGGCTCCATCGCTACCAAGCTAAGAAGTTGCAGCAAGTGATTCTGAACCATGTCTCTAAGAGCGCCAGATTTATCATAGTAACCTCCACGGCCACCTTCCATCCCTAGGTGCTCCGAGCATGTGATCTGGATTTGTTCAATGTATCGGCTGTTCCAGAGTGGTTCAAAAATCGCATTAGCAAAGCGCAGCACCATAATATTCTGTGCTGTCTCTTTACCTAGATAGTGATCAATTCTATAAGTATCCTTTTCCTCAAAAGTCTCGTTCACGACTTGGTTAAGATGCTGAGCAGTCGCTAAATCTGTGCCAAATGGCTTCTCTACGATTACGCGTGACCAAAAGCCATCTGCATTCACATTGAGTCCCGCCTTTTTAAGATTCACTAAAATGTCATCAAAATACTCAGGAGCGCTAGCGATGTAAAAGAGTCGATTCCCCTTCCCACCACGTTCTGCATCCACTGCATCTAGTCTGTCAGCGAGGCGCTTATAGCCATCCACATCTTGGAATTCACTCTGATGATAATGAACTGTCTTTTCAAACTCGCTCCATACATCTTCATTGTGACCGTTTCTTGAAACCTCTTTGTTAAGCACCTTGAGGCCCTCACGGAACTCTTCATCACTCTTTTCCCTACGAGCAAACCCTACAATTTTAACGCTAGATGGAAGCTCTCCATCCACAGCTAAATTATACAATGCAGGGATAAGCTTACGGTGGGTTAAATCACCGGTAGCGCCGAATATCACAACTGAGCAGGACTCTGGTCGTGATCGTGATACTAAATCTTCTCTAAATGGATTACTCATGAACACGGTCAACATCTACCAAAACACCGCTTTAGCCAAGTGGGAATTTTGTCTGTATCCTAAAACACCTAGTAATCAACGACCTCCATCAAAAAAACTACTTTCTAAAAAAGAATCTTGCACGTTTGGGGTGGGATTCATAGAGTGTCGCAACTTACGTCATGGATGCACCATCTGATACTTCTACACTCGTTATTGGCATGATTCCAGCTCGTTGGGCCTCGACTCGTTTCCCTGGGAAACCACTTCATCTTATCGCAGGGAAATCCCTTGTGCAGCATGTATGGGAACGTTGTCAGCAGTGCTCATCTCTGGACAGAATCATTGTCGCTACTGATGACGACCGTATTTACCAAGCAGCTAAAGAGTTTGGTGCTGAAGTCATCATGACCTCAGCTGACCACCCTACTGGCACAGATAGACTCGCTGAAGCTGCCGCTCATTTCCCAGAAGCCACGCACATTATCAATATTCAAGGCGATGAACCGCAGATAGAGCCAGCATTGATCGATGAACTAACTCATGCGCTCCTTAGTGACGCTGACATTTCCATGGCGACTGCTGCCAATGAGATCACTGACGAAGCACTACTCAATGACTCCAACGTAGTAAAGGTAGTGCTCAGACTAGACGGAGATGCTCTCTACTTCTCCCGTAGCCCACTTCCCTTCAGACGCAGTGCTAGCCCAGAGCTAAAACTCTATCGCCACAAAGGCATCTACGCATACCGTAAGGACTTCCTACAAGACTTCGTGACTTGGCAACCTTCACCACTAGAGCTCGCTGAGAGCCTAGAACAACTCAGAGCACTAGAAAACGGCGCTCGTATCAAAGTCATCATCACGGACGACGAATCTGGCGGAGTCGACACTCTCGAACAAGCCCAGCAGCTCGAAGCTATCATTAATTCTATTCACTAAATTTTCAAACACACTTTAACAACTACACATTTCAACACACATGGCTAATCCAACTAAATATATTTTCGTGACCGGCGGAGTCGTTTCCTCATTAGGAAAAGGGCTCGCAGCAGCATCACTCGGCACACTCCTTGAACACCGTGGACTCAATGTTCTCATCCAGAAGTTCGACCCATACCTCAATGTCGACCCAGGCACCATGTCACCATTCCAACACGGCGAAGTCTACGTCCTGGCTGATGGAGCTGAGACAGATCTAGATCTCGGTCACTATGAGCGATTCACCAACTGTCAGTGCTCTAGCCTCAATAACATCACTTCCGGTCAAGTGTTTGAAACCGTCATCAATAACGAACGTGCTGGTAAATATCTCGGCAAAACAGTTCAGTATATCCCACACTGCACAGACGTGATCAAAGAGCGCATCCGTGAAGTAACTGACTCTAGCGATGCTGACGTCATCATCACAGAAATAGGTGGAACTACTGGAGACATCGAAGGTCACCTCTTCCTCGAAGCTCTACGCCAGTTCTCTCTCGAAGTAGGCCGAGCAAACACCTGCTTCCTCCACGTAACACTTCTTCCATACATTGCTGCTGCTGGCGAAATTAAAACTAAGCCAACTCAGCAGTCAGTCGCCAAACTCCGTGAAATCGGAATCCAGCCAGACATCATTGTCTGTAGAACTGAGCATGATCTCGATGAAGACAACAAAGCGAAAATCGCCATGTTCTGTAATGTAGAGAAGCAAAACGTAGTTGCCTTCCGTGACGTGGCTCACACTATTTACGAATGCCCACTCGACCTCCGTAGAGATAAGTTAGATCGCCTCGTAACAGACCGTTTAGGTATAGAATCAGCTACACCAGACCTCGAAGACTGGAGACGCTTTGTCGATAGAATCATTAACCCTACTCACGAAATTAACATCGCAGTAGTTGGCAAATACATTGAGCTACAGGATGCTTATAAATCAATCTACGAATCACTCACCCACGCTGGAGCTGAGCACGACACCCGTGTCAATGTTCACCGTGTGGATGCTGAGAAGCTAGCGACTAATGGTCCATCTATCCTCCTTAAAGACATGGACGGCATCCTCATCCCAGGTGGATTTGGTGACCGTGGAATCGAAGGCAAGATCGTTGCTGCTAAATTTGCTCGTGAGAACAAAGTGCCATACTTCGGCATCTGTCTCGGAATGCAGATTGCTACCATCGAATTCGCTAGAAACGTTTGTAACCTTGAGAACGCAAACTCCACTGAATTCGACAGCGAATCCCCGTTCCCTGTCATCTCACTACAAGACGAACAAAAAGGTCTCACCACTATGGGAGCCAATATGCGCCTAGGAGCAACTGACTCAACTGTCTTTAAAGGCACCAAAGCGTTCGAGCTCTACGGTTCAGAAACAATCACTGAGCGTCATCGCCACCGCTATGAGTTCAACCCTAAATACCGTGAACAGATCGAAACCGCTGGCCTCAAAATCAGTGCTGTTTCAGCAGACGAAGGTCTCGTGGAGATCGTAGAGATCACTGATCACCCATTCTTCATTGGTGCTCAGTTCCACCCAGAATTCCTTTCTAAGCCGAACAAACCACACCCGATCTTCGCAGGCTTCGTAAAGGCATCTCTCTCTAACAAAGAGGCCAAAGCTTAAACTGAATCATCCCATCTTATGTCTATTGAATCCAAAATCAACGCACTCGGCTACACTCTACCCGAAGCTCCCGCACCAGCAGGCTCCTACGTAAACTACACACGCTCGGGAAACCTCCTCTTCCTAGCCGGAGGCATCCCACCCGTAACCGATGAATACACGGGCAAGGTCCCTACCGACACCAGTGTTGAAACCGCACAAGAAGCAGCTCGTGTCATCACGCTCAACCGTCTAGCGGTGGTAAAAGATGCCGTTGGCTGCCTCGACAAGGTAAAGCAGATCGTCACCGTCAATGGCTTCGTCAATTCTGAGCCAGATTTCTACGGACACCCTTCAGTCATCAATGGTTGCTCCGATCTTCTCGTAGAGATCTTCGGCGACAAAGGCATCCACTCCCGCACCGCCATGGGCGCCGCTGCACTTCCGCTGAATGTCTCGGTCGAGATCAACATGGTGGTGGAAGTGACTGAGTAAGCTCAGAGCGATTCTATTCTCATCTCTATAGGCTCATAAAACGGCTCGTAGTGGATAAAAAAACCTCATCACCCTTACGGTAATGAGGTTTTGAATTTTAGAGGTAATCGTTCTCTAGCGAGTCTCCATTTTCTTCCAGACTGTCATCGTGAGAACAAATGCGACAATCGCAATGGCTCCATTAATGCAGGCAGAGCTTATATCGTTATAGATGATATTACCTGTTGCAAACAACGTAGTGTAGACTGCTATCGAACTGAACAAGGTGCACAGAATACCTTTA
>CAKZNV010000202.1 GCA_937132085.1 uncultured Rubritalea sp.
GGGAGCTTGGAGTGCAACAATATTAGGTAATGATACATCTTGTGAGGTAAGAGAGCGCTTTTTGGCGCTCTATGATGTGAAATTAATATATTACAAGGGTCTGTTCCTCAGTGGATAACCGCTATGACTTAACCGGTGTGTGATGTTTTAGTGAAATCTAACAAGAAGTTCATGCTCACGGAAAAACCTAAGGATTTTAATGAACACCGTGCCCTCGGAGCCGAGCTAGGTATTACTAGTCCTTTAGACAAGGATATAGATAAGAACAAGGACGGGAATGCAGATGAGGGCAAGAAAAGAAAGTTTACAAAACAGCAGAAATAGTAGTTTCGCTATTCAACTTTTAATCTATGGAACGTTCTTGTGTTTGTAATTGGAGCTGGCTCTCGCATGATAATTGTCTCAGTGCCGTCGTTATGATCGGTCAGTGATGTTTGAAGCATTGTTTGAGCGTCCTGCCAAGTATCTACATCTAGTGATCTTTGTAGTTTGAATTTGTATTCATATCCCTTTCTTCTTCTGTAGGTTACTGCAGAGTGTTTGTGGTTTTCGACTGTGACTGTTAGAGCCTGGATTTCACCTTTACTTAGTGGGTTTTTCGGATCTGAGAGGAGTAGAAACTCACTTAAATTAGAAAACCCGTCATTATCCGGATCAGCGAAACGATCTACTATAGCTTGGTCATCACGTTCGGCATCATTGAAGTTATTGCGTAGCCAGTCATCCCAAGGAGAGTCCTCTTGGGGAACAAAATTATAGGCTTTATTGCTGATCTTTATTTCATCGATCACACCATTGAGTGCCGCATATGTAGCGACTTGGCGATTTGCTATCGTAAGGGGCTTGGAGTTATTTTTAATCTCACTTAGAGTAAATTCGGAACTAGAAATTCTGACCCCATTGACAAAGAGAGAGGAGGTGTGTGTAGAGGCATTCCAAGTGCCCGCGATATGATACCAAACATCTGTGCTTAGAGCAGGGGTGGCAAAAATATTTAGCGACGAAGTGCCATCTCCTAGCCTCCAGTGGAGGCAATTGTTGTCGTCTATATAAATTCTGTAGCCTCCTGTTGGATCATTATATTCATGTTTTTTGTCGATAAGAAATTGTCTTTTTCCAAGCTGATTGAACTTAACCCAGCACTCCACTGTGAGACTAGGGTTACTGCCCATGGGGAAGATTTTTGCAGCATCTGCACTAGGATCGATTACCCCAGAATCAGCTGGATTATTAGCGTCTCCTGAATTGTGTAGTCCCCAGCCGAATTTTCCACCAGATGCAAATTGGGCGCTTAAGTTAGCATTTATAGAAAGAGGTTCAGGGCTGAGTTGATTATTGCTAGAATCAACTTTATCGGCGTTTACCGAGTCTCCTCCATTTTTGACCTCATTAAGGTTATTCTGATCACAGTGCCAGAGATAAATGGTGTGCGGAGAAGTCCCATCTGAAGCCTGAACCCAATCATTGTAGCCAGATCTGATGTATAGTCTCACTTCCATGGTGTCTGTATCACCATGAGAGTCTGTTACTCTTACGATAAAAGTTTTATCACCTCTCTGGCTTGGTCTTCCCGTGATGAGTCCAGCAGGGGATATATTTACCCAAGATGGTCCGCTAGCTTTGCTATATTCTATAATATCATGCAGGTCAGGGTCAAATGCGTCTTGTGCCACCGAGCTGATATAGGATTGACCTACTTCACCGTCAGCCTTTTTCACAAAAGAATGGAGAAATTCTGGAGGAGCATTTGTAGATGCAGCACTAGGAGCATATAGTCTGACTCTGGTGATGGAGGCTGAGATAGCGAGGTTACTGCCAAATGGATTGAGCCTCACGTAGCGAGCTGCTCCACCTGAGAAATAATAAGTCTCATAGTTATTAGTCGTGCCTGAACTGAATCGTGTCAGCACCTTTCGCCAAGTTTCCCCATCATTCGATAGCCAGAGAGCAAATTGGTTTTGCTCCGCGTCTCCGTTGTGCCATGATATATCGATCCGGTTGACTTCCTTTACCGAGCCAAGATCGAATTTAAGCATCAAAACTTTTCGAGGTAATGAAGTTTTTGATCCATCAGAGGACCAATATGTCGAGATGTCTTCATCGAGCACATTAGTCTCCACATGAGGTGAATTATAATGAGCTGTAGAGACATCTGAAATATTTAGTTTAGTGGTAGCCAGTTGCCCCGTGTAAAATGTGATCGGATCACCAAATCGGCTGTAAGTCGAGGTTGGGGCTGTCGATTCAGATCGAGTTACTTTTGCTCTCACTGTGAAAGTCCCTACAGGCACGTTAGTCCAATCCCATGTGTAGGGTGCAGTCGTGTCACTACCGAGGAATTGATTGCCATTATAGAAATCTACTTTAGTCACCAGAGATGCTATTTCCGTAGGGACGTTAGCAGTTAGGGTAATAGATCCTGTATGGGCGATTCTACTCTGATCCGCAGGATAGGAAATGGTAGCCTTCGTGTTGTCTCGCAGTGTCCACTCAGTTTTCTCTGATTCCACCCAGGATGGAGCACTCTCTATACGTTCACTTAGCTGAGCCTCATAAAGCGACTCTGGTTGCACTGGCTGATTGACTGACTCTAACAGCTTATATTGTGGGATGCCGCCATTTGAGGTTAATAGTAGATCCGTGGAGCCATTTTCGCTAGAAAAACCTACACTGATCGGCTGAACGAAACCAGGATAACTATTATTGTTAGATTTCCAGACAGGGTAGTCCTTGTAGGCAAAGTCTCCAGTTTGTCTGAAGTTCCACATCGTATAGTAGCCTAGATGATTTGGCTGTGCCTCAGTATCTCCAGATGCACCACGCTCGGGGTGTAGTCCACCTTGCATCTGATCGATCAAGGTAGCGTAGGGCTGGCTACCATGCCCGCTAAACTCTGAGCTTTGATGATATTTATAACGCCAAAAGGTAACTCCAGAACTCCATCTGGAAACCTCAGGGCCATGAGTGAGTAGTGCAGTGTCGTGAGCCAATCCAGCCAAGTTATGCGTGCCTCTAAGGATGATTCCACTATGTCCATTATTACCATCTATTTCGATCTGTAAAATAGAATTGGCGACACCGTCGTTCAGTAGTATTGCATTATTCCAGTCTTGAAATCTACATCTTGTGACCCATGAGTAGGCTGTCCTGCCAAAGTCCACAGCACTCCACGCACTGTCGGCTGTATCTCCTTGATGGTGGAGGTAGGGTGCTGTCCAGTTTCCTTTAAAATAGAGATCCTCGACCCCAACTCCCTCCAGATGACCAAATGTTTTCAAGCTCCATCCATCAGCCACCACTATTTCATGCTTGGTGGGTGCTATGAAGGTTACTTGATTTCCTACGATAGATTCTATTTCATGGATCTCTTGCACTTTCATTCCTTCATTATATAATCCCCAGGGCTTGTCGTCTGTCAGTTCTTTATAGGGATCCATATAGCGTTTTTGCACACTCTCGCTGGAGTTTTTCATATACAGATAGACTCTCTGTCCCTCTGATAATTCACTCGTGCTAGCGACTGTAAATGTGCGAGTCCCACGATCTCCGCCACTGGTGACAGTAGTAATGGTATCTAGGTTACCACCACCTGGGAGAAATGCGAAAAGTCTAGGTGTTGAATAATCAAATCCCAACGGGTTATCGTGTCGATCGTTCATGAATAGTTCAGTGCCGTCTTCACCAGAACCACTACCACGGATTACGATATTACTTTGAGATATCCTAATACTTCCGTTATCTTCATCCTCTGGCTCTAACAGTCTGAACTTTCCCACTGGGAAGAACACTATAGCTGGAGCGCCGCTAGCCTCTGCCGCTGCGATAGTATTAATGACTGCAATACGATCAGATAGCCCATCATTAGGTATAGCCCCGTAGTTAGTTACATCATAGACTGGGTGATCCACCTTAGGGATACCACTCCTGCCAAAGTCATACCCGGCGTAAGAGAAGTCTGGAATCGTAGTTGTTTGATTGGCTGCTTTTTCACTCAAATAGGTGTTCCATGCTGGTGTGTTTGGAGCATTTTGCGTATTGAGGACGCTTGTGAAATTTGTTCCAAATCTCATTTCATCTAATAGAGCATTATCTCCTGTGGATAGAGCTAGAGCAAAGGCTGTGACCTGAGGGAATGTTCCTCCCTCAGAGCTTGCGATGGATTGAGCTGTTCCTGCTATGTTATTTAGGTCTGTAGGGTTGAGCCAAATTTCGATTTTACCAGTCCCTGCCGGAGCTCCCAAGCCGCTAATTTTGCCTATTATTAGAGTCGTAGCACCTAACGCTGAGGAGCTAGTCGAGTTATCAGAACCCAGGCCTATTATATTGGTGGCCCATACATTGGTATTGGTAGAGTTCACTGAACATAGGGTGCTAGCTCCACTGAGAAATCTTAACTCTATACCGCTAAAATTCCCTTGAGTGCGCTGAATGAGATAGCTGAAATAGAGGTCACCACTGTTGACTGGGTTTGTTAAATTACGCTGGGCTACCTGAGTGCCAGTTGCTGAGCTCACCATGGTAATAGAACCAGTCTCTGTGAGGAGTGTGTTACCTATTGTGTCGGTGTAGGCTAGGCTATTGACGAAGGATGTGTAATGGGGATCTGTTGTGGTTGAAAATTTTTCAAATCCGAGCCCACCACCTTGATTAGCGATTTGGGTGCCTGGTGGATAATTTACTAGTGAAAATCCGTCATAAGCAATCTGTGTAGCTCCCACTATGCCAAACCCAAGGAAGCAAATTATGAGCACGTTTATTAGCGCTCTAAATGTGGGTTTTTTCTGATTATCCATCCTCAAGTTATAATTGTTAGTATAAGTGATGCAAGCATTCTAACAGAATGCGTTCCATATGTGAATCTCATATCATAATGGAATACAATTTCAGTTTTAAATGAATCCTGAATCTCTAGGGTTTTCCCAAGGTTTTTAACTTTAAGTGCTCCTGCGCCTCGATGCATTCATGGTCTTATGTTGGTCAGAATACACAGAGATTATTAGTGACTTCTCACAGAGAAATTCACCACTTCTTATCATGACTGCGCTCTGACTTTTGCCTTATCAATTAGCGTCAGTGACTCTTGGGTAAGAGTCACTGACGAAGTTGCCTTAAACCGCCGTCACGAAGACAGACTTGATCGGGTATTGACTCATAAGGTGCTATCTCGTATCTACGTGTCATTAACTGCCACATCGTATGCCAAGAGAAGATTACATAGCCACAATAGGACTCGAAGTTCACTGCCAGATCACTGCTAACTCCAAGATGTTCTGCGGATGCCGTGCTGGATATGGACATGAGCCAAATACTAATGTTTGCCCCGTATGCCTAGGCCTACCGGGTGCTCTGCCAGTGCTGAACAAGCATGCTATGGAGCAGACGATCCTTGCAGGGATGTTGCTCGACTGCAGCACACCAGAAATTTCTAAGTGGGACAGAAAGAACTATTTCTACCCAGATATGCCGAAGAACTATCAGCTGACTCAGTTTGATATTCCTCTCTGCCTCGGTGGCGGTGTGCCTCTCTATGATCTAGCTTATCCTAAGGATGTGCAGAAGAAGATCCCGAATCCCGGTAAAGTCGTGAAGATGAACCGCATTCACCTAGAGGAAGATGTGGCTAAGTCTACTCACTTTGGCAGCTATTCTACCATTGATTTTAACCGTGCAGGAACTCCGCTAATGGAGATCGTGTCTGAGGCTGATATCGACTCTGGCGATGAAGCATACGCTTACCTAAAATCACTCCAGCAGATCCTCATCTATGGCGGCATCTCTGATGCTGATATGGAAAAAGGTCAGATGCGCTGTGACGTGAACGTTTCAGTCCGACCTGTAGGAACAACTGAGCTAGGAACGAAGCTAGAGGTGAAGAACCTTAACTCGATCACGGCTGTTAGAAAGTCGATCGAATTTGAAATCCAGCGTCAGTGTGATGAGTATGATCAAGGTATAGAGCAGGTGCAGGCGACTATCCGTTGGGACGATGCTATCGGTGAAACGGTGGTGATGAGAACGAAGGAGAACTCAGCAGATTACAGATATTTCCCAGAGCCAGATCTACTACCAGTGAACACTGGAAAGATGGTAGAGAAGATGAAAGCTCACGTCCCTGAACTGCCGCATCACAAGCGTGACCGCTTCGTGGAGCAATACTCGGTGTCTGAATACGATGCTGGAGTGCTGACTTCTGAGCGTGCGTTGGCTGATTACTTTGAGGCTGCGGCTACAGGTGCTAAGGATAGTAAAAAGGTCGCCAACTGGCTGATCAATACGGTTCTTGGTAAGCTGAACGAGACATTCCTCAGTATCAAAGAATGCCCAGTCAATGCAACCTCTCTCAGAGAGCTAGTAGATCTCGTGGAGGCGGGAACAATTTCTAACAACCAAGCGAAGGAAGTATTCCCTGTGCTGTGGGATGAGCCGGCTAAGGCACCTGCGGACATCGCTAAATCTATGGGATTCGAGCCAGCGGATAACTCTGCTATCGAGGCTATCATCGATGAAGTGATCGCAGCGAATCCTGATAAAGTGGCAGAGATCACTGGCGGAAACCCTAAGATGGCTAACTGGCTCACTGGACAGGTGATGAAGGCGTCTAGAGGTAAAGCGAATCCTAAGATGGTAGCTGATACAATTTCGGCAAAGCTTGGGGTTTAGGTTAATGGTGGCTCCGTGCTCCGTGCTCCGTGCTCCGTGCTCCGTGCTTGAAATCGACTTCTCTTAATGAGCTATTTACTCATTTTTGAGCTTAACGGTGATTCAACTCCGCATTTTTAACACCCAGAAAACAAGATCAGCGATGGTCTGTTGTTTTCTGGGTTTTTTGTTATTTGCTTATTTCTAGGTTGTTATGTGTTTTTGTTTCGAGTGGGCGTGAATTTTTTTCAATAATAGTCACTTTGTTGTTGTTATTGAGATTCGTTTGCAATAGTAGTTTCTGCGTTGTCAGTTCTGAAGCGACTAAGGGTTGCGGATCAGCTAGAGGACGAAATTTTACAATCAATTAGAGAATATGAAAAAGAGACTAATAACAATGGCCGCAGCAGGAGCTGTAGCAGCAATAACAGGGGTAGCTTCAGCAGAGAAATCTCTTGAGCAAAGAGTAGTAGAGCTAGAGAAGCAGCTAGCGGCTAAGAATCAAGCTAGCCAGACTGGGGGTAACTCAGTAGGCGACATGAGCCTTGGTAACTTCATGAACAAGACTACTATCGGTGGTTATGGTGAAGTTCACTACAACAACATTTCTGGCTATGATGATCAGATCGACTTCCACAGATTCGTTCTGTTCTTCGGACACAAATTCAATGACAAGATCCGATTCAACAGTGAGTTAGAAGTTGAGCATTCTGATACAAGCAAAGCAGGTGCAGTAGAGCTAGAGCAGGCATATATCGAAATGGATCTTGAGAACAATGTTCAAGTGCGTGCAGGTCTAATGCTAGTGCCAGTGGGAATCATCAACGAGACTCATGAGCCACCTACATTCTTCGGAGTAGAGAGAAACATCGTAGAAAACAGAATCATCCCTTCTACATGGAGAGAAGCTGGTGTGAGCGTGTCTAAGAAATTGGATAACGGATTTAGCTTCGACGGAATGATTTCATCTGGTCTCAATGTAGCTAACACAGGTAGTAACGCAGGCAGAATCCGTAGCGGACGAACTAAGGTGTCTGAAGCTATCGCTGATTCAGCGGCATTCACAGGAAGAGTTTCTTATGTAGGTTTTGCAGGTCTTAAATTAACAGCATTCGGCCAGCTTAACACAGACGTAGTGCAGGACGATTCAGGTAGTAAGTCTGGAGTTCTCTACGGAGCATCTGCTCAGTATCAGAATGGTGGCTTCGGTCTCCGTGCTCTCTACGCTAAGTGGGACATCGATGGTGACATCCCAGAGGCAGCTAAAGAGCAGTCAGGTTGGTATGTTGAGCCTTCCTATACTTTCGACCTCAAGGGCGGTTCTAAAGTAGGAGTTTTCGCACGTTACGCTAACACTGACTACTACCGTGGTGGTAGCAACGAAGAGCAGATCTTCACTACAGGTGTAAACTACTGGCCTATCGACAACGTAGTATTCAAGGCAGATTACCAATTTGTAGATGTTGACGGAGCTCGTGCTGGATCTAAGGACGATGCGAATCGTTTCAACCTAGGTGTAGGTTATCAGTTCTAGTATTTAGCACCTATGTGTGCTAGTATTTTACCACAAAATGATTGGTAGCATTACTAACAAAACTCATAGCAAGCATGGAGGGCGTAACATCGTTCTCCATGCTCTTTGTGTGTTGTCAGTTCTGATGGCTACTAGCTTATCGGCCTTGGCTGATAAGGTGTATCAGTCTCCAGCTGACTTCGTGAAATCTGAGTTTGCAGGCAAGGTTCCATCACCAAGGGTGCAGAGCTTGAGCGCTGAAATGCAGAAGAGAATCGCTCAGATGAATGGCAGAAAGTATGCTGCTCAGAGAGTGCGTTATTGGTCCTCTGGATCTAAGACCGTGTATATTTTAAATAGTATCGGCAAGACTCAACCGATTACCTGTGGCTATGTGTTAGAGGGTAAAAAACTGAGTAAAGTCAAAGTGTTAGTTTACCGTGAGAGTCATGGCGATGAAGTGTCTCGCTCGTATTTCACTAAGCAATTTAGATCACTGACTCTGAAAAAAAATGGCAAGCTGAGTCGTAAGCCAGGCAACATCGCAGGTGCGACTATGTCAGTGAGATCGCTACAGAGAATGGCTAGAGTGGCCCTTTATCTTGAGAGTAACAAATGAGCAAAGTAGCAAAAAGAGCTCGCGCTAAGCGTAAGAAGACTTTTAGAAAGGTGCATACCTTGCTAGGCTTCTTGGTGCTTATACCGTTGTTGAATTACACGATTACTGGTGTGCTGCTGATGCATAAATCAGACTTTGGCCTTGATCAGAAGAGGGTGAAATCTGAATGGGTAATGAGCCAATATGGACTGACATTTGAAGAGGAACCGGAGGCTTGGCAATTCGGGTCTGAAGAGCTTGTCGCTTGGGAAGGTGAGGCTGTGTTGGATGAAACTCTAGTCGAAGTAGAGGGCGAAATTGTCGCCATGACTGGAGTTGATCGTGGTGTTTGTATCGCTACAGCGAGCAAAATATATTTTTATGGAAAAAATAGAAAACTGATTGAGACCCTAGAGTCTGGGCTGAGCCTACCAGAGGGTGAAATAGTGAGTATCTCATCGATGGATGGAATGTTGACTGTGAAATATGCTGATAAGTCAGTTAGATTTGTCGATGCTGATTTGATTGAGTATGTAGACTTTTCCCCTAGTGGAGGAAAAGAGCTCAGGTCAGGGCGTAAGGTGGAATTAGATGAAGAACAGAAGATGAAGTTTAAACAATTGATCATCGGTGAAGGTGCTCCTATGGATCGTGTTCTGTTAGATCTGCATTCAGGTCATATTTTTAGTTGGTTTGGTAAGGTGATGGCAGATGCGTTTGCTCTAGGCATATTAGGTCTTACTTTCTCAGGTGTGGCGATCTATGTGCGTAAGAGGCGCAGGGCACAGCGAAAGGAAAATGTCGATGAACCTTCCGAAATCTAGACGTCATTTCATTCTCACAGGCATGGCTGGCTTCGCTGGTCTGATGACAAGTTCGTGCTCTTCTAAAAAGGCGCAAACTTTCACGTGGACGAGTATAGCCTTCGATACAGAGGTCTCGGTAAAGATGGTCGGTATAGATGCTACGCAGTATTCTAAACTAGCTCCACTACTGTCTGAGAGAATCTTAGAGATAGAAAAATTGTTTAGTTTATATCTAGCTGACTCATGGATTTCTAGACTCAATGCCGATGGTGAAGTGAAGAATGCTCCGCAAGAGTTCACAGCAATGATCACTCGTTGCATCGACTATGGACGCCAAACTAAGGGGCTATTTGATGTCACGGTGCAGCCACTTTGGGAGCATTATCAATCGGGTGACAATGATTTAGATGAAGTTCTAAAGCTAGTGGATATCCAGAAAGTGATAATGAACGGGGACTCCATAAAGTTTGCTCAAGCGGGGATGAAGCTCACGCTAAATGGGCTAGTCCAAGGTTATCTGACAGACGCTATTACGGAACTATTAGTAGAACAAGGCGTAGAAAACGCACTAGTGAATGGTGGTGAATTCAGAGCTTTAGGTGACGAAAACCCAGCTTCGAAAAACTCTGGCTGGCAAGTGCAGATCATGGGAAGCGAAGCAGTGATTTCTACGACTACGCTACTTAGTGGAGAAGCTCTCGCTGTCTCTGCTGGTTATGGTCAGACCTATGCTGTCGGATCATCAGCAGAGCTTGGGAGACATCTATTTCACCCGAGTAATGGAGTGAAAAATCCAATCAACAAGAAGCGCACATTCGTCGTCAAAGCAGACAGCGCAGAAAAAGCAGACGTCTTCGCTACAGCCGTAGCAGTGTCTCAAAAACCTCAGTGGCAAGCGCTAGCGAAGCAAGTAACCGAACTGCAAGTATATGAAGGTGCCGAGCTTTTCTATTCCCTGAAAGGGGTTTATATATTTAAGCCCATGGTGAGCGAAGTGTAGCCGTGGGTTAAAGTAATTCGGTTAGACTAGAGGACTGAAAGTCTGATAGATGGGTTAAACCCTGTTCTCAAGCATCCAACATATATCAGGCTTTCAGCCCTCTTTATACTTTTATTGCATATACCCATGGCTTGCTCTGCGGCACCATGGGCTAAATATGTAAGAGCCCGCTGGGCAAGCTGAATGGTTACCTTATTAAAGAATAAAAAACGCCAGCTCCGGTGAAGGAACTGACGTTTTGAGAATGGTTTGTAATCTAGGGATTACTTAGCAGTTGTCTTGAAACCTAGTGCCTGGATTGTTTCGAGCACCTTTGCTTTTGATGTCTTAGATGTGTCTACAGTGATGTCAGCGTGGCCTGATTTGTGGCAAACTGAACATGCGCTTACACCTTCGAGTGCTTCTACAGCAGTAGTAACTTTACCTGAACATGTAGTGCATGTCATTCCTGATACAGGAACGCTGAGCTTTTCGCCAGTTACTTTGAAGCCAGTTGCGTTGATCGCAGTAGTGACTGCTTCTTTGTTAGTCTTAGCTTCATCGATGTCTACAGCAACTGTGCCTGACTTGTGACAAACTTTCTTGATTGTTACACCTTCAGTAGCAGCGAGTGCAGTAGTGACTTTCTTAGCGCACATTTCGCAGGTCATTCCTGTTACTGCGAATTTAAGAGCAGGTGCAGCTTCAGCTGTAGCATCACACTGACCAGCGTCTGTGCAGCCTTCTTTATCGCATTTGCCTTTCTCGCAAGTTGCAGACTTAGCGTCTTTGTCGCAGCCCTTGCAGTCAGCTGAAGCAGTGGTAGCGGATACAGCGAGGACGATTGATGATGTGATTGTGTATAGTAGTTTCATAATTTTTGGTTAGTTGTTTGTGGTTGTTCTATTGAGAGTTCATGGTGTGATGTTTATTCCAGCTAATTAACATTTTTAGAGATTAGCGCCACCCCAGAGTTTTGTGTATTGCTCACAGTGGATGACGATTGATTTATAGTCAGATAGTTTGAGGCCTTTAGGTAGTTTGTATTCTTGATCACCTCTGTTGGATTTGAGTTTGGCTAGAAATTTAGACCCAGATTTCACTTTCTTAGATGTGAGTGACCCGATGCTTTTCTTGTGGAAGAAGAGTTTAAGATCTGGAGCGCTTTCAGTTTTGAAGTTCTTTAGCTTCAGAGTGACGTCTTTTCCGTCATCGACTATTTCCCAAGTTCCAGAGATTCTCTCAGCTTTCTTAGTCCAGCTTCCTGATGTGAGAGTTTTGGTAGCAGCTGAGGCGATGCCTGCAATGCTGATGAGTGTGACGAGTAATGTGATGAATGATTTCACTGTGTTTGATTGTTTCATGGTTAGTTCGTTGCTGTGGTTGTAATAATTAGGAGTCGATGCAATCGATTTCTATTCCAATTAGATCTCTTTTGTTATCGGCAACGAGCTGGATTTCCTTTATGTAACCAGCAGTTCAGTAACCTATAAAAATTAATAAAATGTTCGAAGAAGAGAGTTTAGTCAGCAATTTAGTGCCAGCAGTGGAGCAACAGATGGAGTCAGATCAGACACCATTCGTGAAGAAGACCTATGATCGTCTGGTCGAGTCTGGAGAAGAGGAAGGTGAAGCGAAACTGCTCATAGCTCTCTGCCTAGCAGATGAAAGTAACCGCATGTTCATCGATAAAAGAGATTTCGATCTCAAGCGCTACCAAGAATTGCTCGAACGTCTACCAGAGGTTCCTGAGTAGGGTATTTACACAAGGGATTTTTTTATACAGAATTAACAGAATTTCTCAGAATAGGCAGAATTGCTTGATCAAATAGTTTCATTGGAATCGCAAAATTCTGAATAATTGTGCAAATTCTGTAGAGCGCCGCAGGTATAGCCTCCTAAGTATAGATTCACTGTTCCTGAGTAAGTGATTTTAGGTTTGCAGAAGCGAACAATTACAGATAGTTAACAGCCAACAACACACAAATTATGAATCCAGAAATTTACAAACTCATTCACTATGCAGGTATTTTTACCTTACTTTTTGCATTAGGCTCACTATTTACAAAATACAACAAGGCTGCTGTTATTGGTCACGGTATTGCTCTGCTTCTTCTTATCCTCGGTGGATTCGGGATGCAGGCGAAATACAAGAGCGTGTATGTAGGTCAGTTCGGAGCTACATGGCCTAATTGGCTCATTGCTAAGATAGTGATCTGGGTGATATTTGGAGCAATGGTGGCTCTCGCTAAGAAGAAGAAAATCCAAGGCCCTGCGGCATGGATAGTCTGTATCGGTCTTGCACTAGCAGCTGCTTACCTTGCAAAGTTTAAGCCATTTTAGGTAACTAATATTTTTTAAATGGTCAATGAAGCTTATCTGAGTTTCGTTGACCTTTTTTGTTTTTGGAGAGAAGAATGAATACTGATTTTTTATACAAGCAGGTCTCCGAGGGGGAGGATCTGGAGGAGCTGGCTCATGCTTTTTGTTTAGAGCATGGTGATGATAAGCGTGGAGGTATTGCTGAGGGTGAGTTTACTCAACTCTATGATTTGTTAGGATCGACTGTTTCTAAATACGCTACTTTTGGTGATGAGGATCCAACTGCGGACTTTATGGGGAGCCGGATGGTGGAGAAATTGCCTTACATTTTGTTGGTGGCTGAGGATGATTCAGATCCAGCGATTGCTCTTAAAGCCTCCCTAGAGACGATCAAGGTAGCTCATCGACCATTGGCGATTGCGTTCGATTATTATCCGCATGAGTTATTAGTAATTCCGCCCAATGTAGTGTTTTCGACATTTGATATCGAAGCCTTGACTGGGAAGGAGTAACCAAGGTCGTTACGACGTCGTTCCAGCATAAGGTTCACTTTCAGCGAACGAATTTTGGTGGATATGGGTAATAGGGATGCGTTGCTTTGCTCCTTTCCCTATCCTGGTATAAATTTCACCGTTGGTGAAAGGGGAGTTGGTGATGGTGTTGCGCTGGATTGTGTTTTCGACATTTGATATCGAGGCGTTGATTGGGGCGGAATAATCGAGGTCGTTGCGGCGTCGTTCCAGCATAAAGTTCACCTTCAGCGAACGAATTGTGTGGGATGAGGGTAATAGGGATGCGTCGCTTTGCTCCTTTCCCTATTCTGGTATGAATTTCAGCGTTGGTGAAAGGGGAGTTGGTGATGGTGTTGCGCTAGATTGTGTTTTCGACATTTGATATCGAGGTGTTGATTGGGGCGGAATAGCCGAGTGTGTTACGGCGTTGTTTCAGCATAAAGTTCACCTTCAGCGAACGAATTTTGGTGGATATGGGTAATAGGGATGCGTTGCTTTGCGCCTTTCCCTATCCTGATATAAATTTCACCGTTGGTGAAAGGAGAGTTGGTGAGTTTTGAGATGAGCGCTCTCGTGAGCGAGATTCTAGAATTAGTATCTAAGCTGAAATCCTGTAAAAATCGTTACGATTCTGCGCAAACTGTTATTAAATATGAATGTGTGAATTGACTCAGTGGTTGGAAACGACCGTCACAAAGCACGGAGGCTTTCCCCTTTTTTCTTTCCCCTTTCCCCTAGCGAATTGGAGCGCAGCAACAATTCGCGGTGTGGTCATTGACCATACCCACAGCCTGCATGTAGGCGTAGATGATGGTGGGGCCTACGAAGGTGAAGCCGCGTTTTTTTAGGTCTTTGCTGATTGCCTCCGAGAGTGGGGTCTGGGTGGGGATGTCGGAGAAGTCTTTGAAGTGATTGAGGATGGGTTGGTGGTTTACCCAGTTCCAGAGGTAGTCGTTGAGGCTGGTTTCGGTTTTGAGGAGCTCTAGGGTGGCTAGGGCATTTTTGCGGGTTCCGTAGATTTTGAGCCGATTGCGGATGATGCCAGGGTCGAGGAGGATTTTGTCGAGCTGGGCGTCAGTCATTTTGGCTACTTTCTGGACGTTGAAATCATAGAATAGCTTCTTGTAGTGAGCTCGCTTCTTGAGGATGGTGATCCAAGAGAGACCAGCCTGTGCGCCTTCTAGTATAAGCATTTCGAAGAGATGACGATCATCGTGAGCGGGGACTCCCCATTCTGTGTCATGGTAATTTATGTAGAGAGGATCGTCTGTGACCCATGTGCAGCGCTTCATGGAGGTAATTTAGCATTATAAAAAAGTATGCCAAGTATGGATAAAGGCTTTGACGTTCGGCGTTTTCCTGCCTACTTTCCGCCTCCTGCGCTAAGCGACTTATAGAAGTCTTGCGCCTAAATAGATCAACTTTTAAGACACAAACGATATGAACATCACTGTAGAAAAACAACCAACATGTTCCGCTACTGTAAAGGTAGAGGTGCCAGCAGAAAAGGTAGCTTCAGAGCGCCAAGACATTGTAAAAGCTTACGCTAAGAACGCTAATATTAAAGGATTTAGACCTGGTAAGGCTCCTTTAAGTGTGATCGAGAAGCGCCATGCTAAAGATATTTCTGGTGAGCTATATAGCAGACTTATCAATGCAGGTTGTGACGAAGCAATCAAGCAAGAGGAGCTCAAAGTCCTCTCAGTAAACGTGACTGACGAGCCTGAGCTTACTGCTACTGGTGAGTTGAAATTCCAAGCGGAAATCATCCTCGCTCCTGAGTTTGAAGTTCCTAACTACCTCGGTTTAGCGGTAGAGGCACCTAGTGCTGAGGTGACTGACGAAGATTTAGATGCATCACTCGACGAGCTACGTCAGAGATTTGCAGAATTCACAGATGTAGAGCGTGAGCTTACTGATGGCGATTTCGCTGTAGTAGATTTCACTGCAACTACTGATGGCAAGCCAGTCGCTGAAGCGATCGGTAAGTCAGCTGGATTCCTCGAAGGCCGTGAAGGTCACTGGGCGAAGGTAGAAGACGATTCATTCATGCCTGGATTTGGTTCTGGACTCAAAGGCCTCAAGGCTGGCGACAAGAAGGAGCTAGTTCTTACAATGCCTGAAGATTTCCCACTTTCAGACGTCCAAGGTGCTGACATCACATTCGATGTGACAGTAACAACTGTTAAAGAGCAGGAACTTCCTGAGCTTAACGATGATTTCGCAGCTAAGCTCATGCCTGAAAAAGGTATGGACGATCTTAAGGACATGATCCGCATGCAGCTCGGACAAGAGAAAGAGCGCATCGCATCTGACGCTAAAGTAGAGCAAGTAGTAGAGCAGCTTAACAGCGGCGTAGACTTCGAGCTTCCACAAGCACTCGTAGATCAAGAGACTCAAGGCAATGCGATGAACATGATGGAGAAGGCAAGAAGCCAGGGCATGACTGATGAGATGATCCAGGAGCAAGAAGCTGAGATCGCTGAGTCAGCAGCGGCACAAGCTAAGCTTAACCTTAAGACTAACTTCATCCTTCAGGAAATCGCTAAGAAGGAGAGCATCGAGGTCGAAGACCAAGACGTGATCCAGAGAATCTCTGCAATGGCTGAGCAAGCTCAAAAGCCAGTTAAGGCTTACATCAAGGAGCTTCAGAAGGCGAATGCTATCCAGAATGTGCGCAACTCAGTTCTTATCGGAAAGACTATTGACTTTGTAGTAGGCAAGGCGACTGTGACTGAAGTCGCAACGACTGAAACACCAGAAACTGATGCAGAATAATACATTTAACGAAAATTCCAATACAATGACTCCACAAAATAACTACTATCCGATCCCTACCGTTATCGAGCAGGACGGCCGTGGTGAGCGTGGATATGACATCTACTCACGTCTGCTTAAGGACCGCATTATCTTCATTGGCACCGGTATCGATGACCATGTTGCTAATGCAGTGATTGCTCAGATGCTTTTCCTACAAATGCAGGATCCTAAGAAGGATATCCACATTTATATCAACTCACCGGGTGGCTCAGTCACAGCGGGACTCGCTATCTATGATACGATGCAGTTCCTCACATGTGAGGTGAACACTTACTGTATCGGTATCTGTGCTTCAATGGGCGCAGTGCTTCTAACAGCGGGAACTAAAGGAAAGCGATTCTGCCTACCAAACTCACACGTGATGATCCACCAGGTATCTGGCGGAGCACAGGGAACTGCGTCTGACGTAGAGCGCACAGTGAAGTTCATGTATGGTCTAAAAGGGAGACTTAATAAGATCCTTTCACACCACACTGGCAAAACTGAGAAGCAAGTCGAGAAGGACGCTGACCGTGACAACTACATGTCTGCGGAAGAAGCTACTGCCTACGGACTCGTGGACAAAGTTCTTGAGAGCAAGCCAGCTCATGACGAGAAGAAGTAGTATTTTTAATTCTGACACCTAGGGGTAACCCTGGGAGCAAGAAGCAGGAAGCAAGTAGCCGCAAGCGTTCGACGTAGCGGCAGAGCTTCTCGCTCCGTGCTTCTCGCTTCTAATGTCAAAGACATTCAACAGCCGTCTTCGCAGAAATGCAGGGCGGCTTTTTTGTGATTTGATTTCGTCTCATATAGAGGTATTCATTTACAGAATAAAATGTCGACCAAACTACCAGAACTGAGGGCGAGGATGCACACGGTGCCTCTGAAGCCTGGCGTCTATATCATGCGAGACCGTCTGGGACACGTGATCTATGTGGGCAAGGCGAAGGTGCTGAGGAAGCGGCTGGGTTCGTATTTCATGCCGTCTAGGAAGAAGCGTGCGGATGTGAAAACACGTGCGTTGATTGATTCTATTTGGGACTTCGAGACGCATACTGTTAGAAATGAAGAAGAGGCTCTTATTTTAGAATCTAAGTTGATTAAGCAATATCGACCTCGCTATAATATAGCGCTGAAGGATGATAAGAGGTTCTATCTGGTGAGAGTGGATCTGGCAGCCGAGTATCCTATTTTCGAGCTGACTCGGATTAAGAAGAGCGATAAATATAAATACTTTGGGCCGTTCGTGCATGCGCAGGCTCTGATCGCTACGCTGAACTGGCTGAATAAAGAATTTGGCCTCTGGGTAAGACCGCCTAAGAGTGAGGGAGAGTCTGGATATCTAGAGGTGGGTGAGGTGCTGAATAGAGCGTATGGTGAGGAATTTGTTGGCGAGGTTTCGGCTGATGATTATCGGATGCGAGTGCAGGAAGCTTGTTCGTTATTGTCAGGAAAAGGACGTAGGGACAAGATTAGCCAGCTAAAGGAAGACATGTCGCAAGCGTCTGTGGATATGGATTTTGAACGTGCTGCTGGGCTGAGAGACATTATTGAGAATCTGGAGAAAACGACGAGTCCAGCGAGGCAGTTTGCTTACGGAAAGGCGATCCCTACGACGGTGATTCCGACTGAGGATTTGGCATCACTGGGGGAATATCTGCATCTAGATGGGCCTCCGAAGGTGATGGAGTGTTTTGATATTTCTAATGTTTCATCGACCCATATTGTGGCGTCGATGGTGCGATTTTTAGGAGGAGTTCCGGACAATGCGAACTATCGTAGATATCGGATTAAAACAGTTGAGGGGCAGGATGACTTTGCATCGATGGCTGAGGTGGTGAGGCGAAGGTATGCGAGAATTATTGCGGAAAATCTAAGGGCTAATCCAGAGGTTGAGCATTCTCAGCAGAATTTGACTGAGTTGCTTTATGATCTACGTAAGCAGGGAAAGAGTCCGTTGTTTCTGCCGGATCTAGTGATCGTGGATGGTGGTAAAGGTCAGCTCTCGGCGGCACATGCTGAGCTGGTGAAGCTAGGCTTGCATGATCTGCCAGTGATCGGTCTGGCGAAGCAGAGAGAAGAGATCTTTTTCCCCGGTGAGAGTGAGCCATTAACGATCGATCACGGTGAAGGTGCATTGAAACTGATGCAGCGAATCCGAGATGAAGCCCACCGCTATGCGAATCTCTATAACGAGTTATTGCTGAGTAAGCGGATGAAGGAAAGTCTGCTAGATGACTGTCCGGGAATGACAGCAGCTAGGAAGAAGGCCTTGCTGACGAAGTTCGGTTCTATTGCTAAAATGAAGAAGGCCACGCTTAAGGAGATTCAAGCGACTTCGAGTATTGGGCCACTGACTGCGGAGAAGATCTTCGATTTTTTACATAGTTAGGGGGATTCCGAGATTCCGCTGTGCCTTCAGCACAGTCTCGGGTTGGTGAGTATTCCATGGACTGAAGTCCATGGCTTTGCACCCGTGCTCCCTTCAGGAGCGAAAAGCATTTGTTGCGAATTGTCCATGGGTTGTGAAGATTTAATAGCGATCTAATGACGAAGATTGAGGTGGATATTCAACTGAATGCTCTAGGATCCTAGCTATTCTATATATGCAAAAATCTCCTGAATGGAGAACATGTGCAAAGCCTAGGACTTCAGTCTAGGTTAACTCCCCACCCACAGATACCGTGCTGAAGGCACGGAGGAACTCATTAGTTCAAGTTGATTCAGAGAAAACCACGCCTCCATCTTCGATCTTCCACTTTAAACCACAACGCCCGCATATTAAGTCTAGAGCTTCGGCCATGCTCATCCGCTTAATGACTAATGCTCCTGGCTTTCTATTCCCGAACTTAGCGTAGTCTTGCTTGCTTCTACTGGTAAGACTCTTCACTGGTTTAGTTGTGGCCCAATCAACGTCTCTGTATCGAAGCCGCAACATATCTATAGCTTGTTGGAAGCTGATATCCTCTGTGAATTCTAAGTGCCCAAGCTGGTAGGCATGAAGTCTTATTAGAAGAATTTTGTTGTGATCAGGCAACTCGGGAGCAGGTTCTGTTTCTGGAGTTTTATTAAACCAGATCGCCCCATGTTTAACTTCCCAAGTGAGTTTACTACCTTTGCAGATTTGATTTAAAGCTTCTGCTAATGAAACATTTTTAAACTTTAATGCTCCGAAATGAATATGAGAAAATTGTGAGAGGTCTTGTTGTTGTGGTGGGTTTTGAGGCTTTGTGTAGGGAGTGGTATCTAATTCTCTGGCTCTCAACTTAAGAATATTTATTGCTTGGTTGAACGTGGTGTCTTTTGTGAATTCGACATTCTTCAAGTGGATGCTCTCAAGCTTAAACCATATCTGCTGGTCATCTTTTGAAAGAGAGGGAGTTTCTGTTTCAGTCTTTGTTCCAGCCTCTGGCTGCGGTGATTTACAGCTACTAAATAAGATACAAGCTAGAGCTAGTATAGGTAGAAATTTAAGCAAAAAAGAAGACATGCCTATTTATACGGCATGCCTTGCTAAAAGTTAAGAGATTAAAAATTGGGGACTATCGCTTGCTCGCACGGACTGCTGTGTTTTCGACACCTTGGCCGAGTCTCTGAACGTCTTCACCTACGCCTCTGATGGTTGCGCATGATGAGAAAGAAACGATTGTTAGGGCGGCTCCTACGATGGATAAAATTAGTTTAGACATGTTTATATTTTAGCTCGAAATCGTGATATGTAAAGGACTTATCAGCTGAAATATGGGCTTGGATAGTGTCATAAATCTTCTAAAGTGGATGTATGGCGATAGAGACTTATGAGGGCATCAGCCCAAAGATCAATGATAGTGCCTTCGTGGCAGGAAGTGCGGATGTGATAGGTAGAGTGACTCTGGGAGATGAGTCTAGTGTGTGGTATAATTCTACGCTACGTGGCGATATCAATGAGATCGTCGTGGGCCCAAAATCGAACGTTCAGGACAATGCTGTGCTGCATTTATCTGATGACTATGGAGTCTATTTGGGTGAGCTGGTGACGATTGGCCACAGCGCTATTGTTCATGCTGCGACTGTGAAAGATGAAGTTTTAGTGGGAATGGGTGCATGTATTCTGGATGGCGCTGTGATCGGTGAAAGGTCCATTATTGGGGCGCAGGCACTCGTCACAGGTGGGATGGTGATTCCTCCTGGATCGCTTGTCCTAGGTAGCCCAGCTCGTGTGGTGAAGACTCTCGATCTCAAGACTCAAAGCGATATTAAGAAGTGGGCAGAGAAGTATGTGATTCAGTCTAGAAAATACCTAAATAGATAGATAATACAAATTATGATAGTTTTCGTCATGATTTGTCGTATCTTAAGAGTTAGCCATTTTGCACAATTTAGTGCCGGCTGCTCTTAACATTTAGGATCATGAAGAAAACCAAGTATATATTATGCACACTGACAGCTATCTCTCTAGCGTCTTGTTCAGAGAAGAATGCTGATGAGTCATCGGCTCAGCAAGAAACCGCGATTGAGGATGCTCCCAAGGCGCTCGCACATGTGTCGGTTATTCCTGAGGGGCAACTTTCTTTTAATGAGCATATTCAGCCGATACTTTCAGCTTCTTGTTATCACTGTCATGGACCGGACTCTGGGTCTAGATTTCCAGAAGATGAGCCGCTTCGTCTAGATAATGAAGAAGGAACATTTGCGGTAAGAGAGAGTGGGAAACCTGTGATTATCAAGGGTGATCCTGACAATTCTTACCTGCTTCAGCTGATGGAGTCTACTGATAAGGATAAGGTGATGCCGCCAGATCCTTCTAAGAGTGTGCATGGCAAGGTGATGGATCCTGCGGAGATCGCATTGATACGTCGCTGGATCAAAGAGGGTGCTGTTTACGAAGATCACTGGGCGTATATATCGCCTAAAAAATCAGATGCACCAGAGGTGAAGCAAAAGGACTGGGTAAGAAATCCAGTGGATGCATTTGTCTTAAAGAAGCTAGAAAATGCCGGGCTCAAGCCTAATGCTGATGAGGACAAAGCGAGGTTGCTTCGACGCTTGAATTTTGACTTAGTTGGCTTGCCTCCTACACCAGCAGAGATCGATGCCTTCGTGTCGGATACTCGCGATTTTGAGGTAGTTTATGAAGAAAAAGTAGATGCACTTTTACAAACTGATGCCTATGCTGAGCACTTTTCTCGTCATTGGTTAGATGTTGCTCGTTATGCAGATACGCACGGGATTCACATTGATAATTATCGTTCTATCTGGCCTTACAGAGACTGGGTGATCAATGCGTTTAAGGAGAATATGCCTTTCGATAAGTTCACCGAAGAACAGATAGCTGGAGATATGATGCCTAATGCGACGCTGGAGCAGAAGATCGCTTCTGGCTTTCAGCGTTGTCTGCCTACTACCGGAGAAGGTGGCGCTATCGCCGCTGAATATGAAGCTGTGTATGCTCAAGATAGAGTGAATACCACCTCTGCTGCCTGGCTAGGTCTGACGGCTGGATGTGCTGCTTGCCACGATCATAAATTTGATGCGATTTCTACTAAAGAGAACTATCAGCTAACCGCGTTTTTTAGAAACACGACGATGTCGGCGCTCGATAGGAATAATGCAAATCATCCTCCTAACATTCTTGTAGCGTCTGCTTCTGACAGAGAAGAGATGAAGCAGTTAGATGCTGCAATAGCAAAGCAAGGGACCAAAATTAAGGCGCACTATAAATCTAATGAACCAGCATTCCAAGCATGGCTGAAACAGTCTGGAGATACGGCTAAGAACGAAGATGTTGTTTTGAAAGGAATCGTCGCTCACTTACCACTCAGCGATAAAACGAAGGGAGTGAATCATCCTGTGTTTAGGAGTTCTGCTCCGTTGACTTGGGGCAAAGGCTTCGAGAAAGATGCGGTTCACTTCACAGGAGGAACAGTGATTGATCTGGGGAATACGGGTGATTTTGAGCGTAACCAAGGATTCAGTTATGGAGCTTGGGTGAAGTCTCCGGGAAATATCTCTGCGGGAATTATCGCTAAGATGGACACTAAAGCGTCGCACCGTGGTTACGATTTATGGGCTGAGCAAGGTAAGCTAGCAGTTCACTTGATTCACCATTGGCCGCAGAATTATATCAAGGTCACGACCAAGAATAAGTTTAAGCCTAATGCCTGGATGCATGTGATGGTGACCTATGATGGATCTAATAAGCCAGGAGGAATCAAAGTCTATATTGATGGTAAATCTCAAGCGATGAATACCAATGAGAGTAAGCTGACCGAAACAATCAAGACGACAGCTCCTCTGCTCCTGGGGTCTAGATATGGAAATCAACCATTTCATAATGGCTACCTTCAGAACTTCCAAATGTATGATAGAGCGATCAGTGCTAAAGAGGTTCTGAGCTTATCTGGAGCTAAAAAGGGTGCGAGATTGCGAGCATTGGCAGCTAAAGGTAAGAAGCAGATGAATGCTGCTAGAGACTACTATTTCACGATCGTTGACCTGAAGAGTTCTGGATTGATCGCTGGTAACGAAGCGAATCAAGCGAAGAAAACGGTGATCGAAAACCGTGGAGTGCGGACTCTAGTCATGCAGGAAAAGATGAACTCTAAACCGACTGCGCATATTCTAATTCGTGGTGACTATTCCGTGAAAGATGAAGAAGTGCTTAGCCCTGGTGTGCCAGCGTCTCTCCCTCCTATGACCGAGGATATGCCTAACAATAGACTCGGTTTAGCCATGTGGCTCACTGATCCCAAGAACCCACTTCCAGCCAGAGTGACTGTGAATCGTTATTGGTATTATTTCTTCGGAACGGGAATCGTAGATACAAATGCAGACTTCGGAGTGATGGGTTCACGTCCTACGCATCCTAAGCTTCTAGATTGGCTAGCGGCTGATTTCGTGGAGCAAAAGTGGGATATGCATAAGATGATTAAGAACATCGTGATGTCATCGACTTATCGACAAAGCTCTGTGATCAGTAAGGAAAAACTAGCGGTTGATCCGCTAAATACTCTGCTAAGTCGAGGTCCGCGGTATAGACTTTCTGCGGAAGAAATTAGGGATCTAGCTCTGAGCGCCTCTGGACTGATGACTACTAAAGTGGGAGGGCCGTCAGTGAAGCCTTATATGCCCGATAATGTCTGGTCATCAGTAGCGATGACGAGCTCTAACACGAAAAAGTATGTCCAAGATAAAGGAGATAAACTCTATCGTAGATCGATGTATACGTTCCTCAAGCGGACTGCGGTGCATCCTTCTATGGAGATTCTGAACTCTCCTGCACGAGCTGAATCATGTGTGCAACGAGATCTAACAAACACACCGCTACAAGCATTTGTGATCATGAATGATCCGCAGTTTGTAGAAAGTTCACGTCAGTTGGCTGCTCTTGCTTTAGCCAATAGTAAATCTTCTAAGGATAGGGTGAACTTCATCTCGATGAGGTTACTCTCCAGAGAGATGCAAGCTGATGAACTAAAGATTATTGCAGATACTTTGGAGCAGGTGCAGACGAAATTTAAGGCCAAACCAGAGGCTGCTAAGCAACTCATTTCAGTGGGTGAGTCGATAGCTCCTGCGGCACTCGATCCAGTAGAACTGGCAAGCTGGACAGTCATTGCGAACCAAATAATGAACATGGACGAAGTCCTCAACAAATAGAGTTATGAATTTCACAGACATATTTAAAGGAGTAGATTTACAGAATAAAGCGGTAAGTCGTAGACAATTCTTCAGGCAAAATGCGATGGGTCTAGGCGCTGCAGCATTGGCATCGATGATTCCTAAAGAGCTGATGGCAGCTGGTGGCGGCATGATTCCGGGGCTGCCGCATTTTGCCCCTAAGGCGAAACGTGTGATCTATATCTCGCTTATTGGTGCTCCTTCACAGTTCGAGACATTCGATTACAAGCCGAACCTTAAGAAGGAATTTAAGAAGAACATCAAAGACTATTTGGTGGCATCTGGTCAGAGATTGACGGGGATGACTGCCAGTCAAGGGTCGTTCCCAGTAGCTCCATCGTTTGTGGATTTCAAGCAACACGGTGAGTCTGGCATGTGGGTCTCAGACCTGCTGCCGCATACAGCGAAAGTGGCTGATGATATCTGTCTGATCAAGTCAATGCACACAGATGCGATCAATCATGAACCTGCGAATCAGCTCATCTACACGGGGAACATGCAGAGTGGTAAGGCATCGATGGGCTCATGGCTGTCTTATGGTCTTGGTTCACTCAATGAAGATTTACCGACATTTTGTGTGCTGCATGCTCAACATTCTAGCCCATTCTCCAATGTGCAGGCGATCTCTAACAGACTATGGAATTCCAGCTACCTTCCCGGGAAGCACTCTGGAGTAAATTTACGCTCTTCAGGTGATCCTGTTCTCTTCCTAAAGGACGCTCCAGGTATTGACCGTGAAATGCGTAGATCGATGCTGGACGGACTCTCTGGGCTGAACCAGAAGACTCTAGAACATGTCGGTGACCCAGAAATTCAAACACGAATCCAGCAATATGAAATGGCTTACCGCATGCAGATGTCGGTGCCGGAGCTTACTGATATGAGCAAGGAATCTGAAGCTACGTATGACCTCTATGGGCCAGACTCTAAGAAGCGGGGATCATTTGCTGCCTGTGCCTTGATGGCAAGACGTCTGGCTGAGCGTGGTGTTAGATTTACGCAGATTTTCCACCGAGGCTGGGATGCTCACGGCAACCTACCTAGAGACATGAAGGCGCAGTGTGGAGATATTGACCAAGGTTGCTACGGACTTATTCAGGATCTAAAACAACGTGGAATGTTAGAGGATACTCTGGTGATCTGCGGCGGTGAATTTGGTAGAACAGTTTACTCACAAGGTCAGCTTACTGAAACGAACTACGGACGTGACCACCACCCAAGAGCATTCTCACTCTGGCTTGCAGGAGCAGGAGTCAAAGGAGGCACAACTTACGGTGATACGGATGACTATTCATTTAACATCACGACACCAGATCAGAAGGTGCATGTTAGAGATCTACACGCTACTATTCTGGAGCGCTGTGGACTAGATCATCACAGGTTATCATTTGGCTACCAAGGCCTAGAGCAAAAGCTCACAGGAGTAGAGCCAGCAAGAGTGGTCACGGATATTCTAAAATCCAGTGATTATAAAAACAAGCTGCACTAAATATCTGCTAGGCAGTGACAGGATTTAGCGTTACTACTAGCGGCGTAGCTATGACTATTCTTATTACAGCTGGGCCAACTCGAGAGCCTATTGATCCCGTCCGTTATTTATCTAACAGGTCGTCTGGGAAAATGGGCTATGCTCTCGCAGATGTGGCGGCTGGTCATGACAATAGAGTGATCCTCGTCTCTGGCCCTACAGATATCAATGTCCCAGATAATGTGGATTTCATCCCAGTGGAGACTGCTGAGGAAATGTATCTGGCGGTGGAAAAGTATATTAACAAAGCTGATGTGGCTATTTTCGCAGCAGCAGTCGCTGACTACACTCCTGAGACTGTGGTGGATCAGAAGATCAAGAAATCTGATGATACGCTGAGCTTGAAGCTCGTCAGAACGAAGGATATTTTAGGTTCCGCTAGAGAAGTATTTGGCTTCGATGGTGTGCTGGTAGGTTTCGCCGCTGAGACTGAGAATGTGCTGCAGAATGCGAGAAAGAAGCTGCTTAAGAAGCAATGTGACTTCGTGGTTGCGAATGACGTTTCACGTAGCGATATCGGGTTTAGCTCGGATGAAAATGAAGTCACACTCGTTTTCAAAGACCACAATGAAGCACTGAGTAAAGCCGACAAACATGAGATCGCTCATGGCATCATTCATAAAGCGAGTGATCTAAAAAATTTAAAATTAAACAACTAATAATCCATTAAACATATGAAACCAATCGACGTAGCAGTAAAGGCAGCCCATGCAGCAGGGGAACTTCTAAGAGCCAATTTCGGCTGTGCGCTTAAAGTGGATGAAGCATTACAGCACGATCTTAAACTAGCGCTCGATAAGGAATCTCAAGACCTCATTTTTGGGATCTTGTCAGAAAGCTTTCCTGATCATGCTCTCTACGGTGAAGAAGGAATCGGTGGAAACCAAGACTCAGATTATCAATGGATCGTTGATCCGATCGATGGCACTGTGAACTTCTTTTATGGTATACCACACTACTGTGTTTCGATCGCTCTGAGACATAAGGAAGACATCATCGTGGGTGTGATTTACGACCCATCAATGGATGATCTCTGGACAGTAGAAAAAGGAGGTAAACCGTATCTCAATGGTAAAGAAATCTCAGTCAGTAGTCGCACCAAGTTGGAGGAATCTATCCTCTATGTAGGCTGTGGTAAGACTGAGAACTCACTGGAAAAAGGTTTAGAAAGATTCAAAAAAGCATCTCTCAGAGCTCGAAAGATGCGCATGATGGGATCGGCGGCACTCGGTATGGCATATATCGCTACCGGCAGACTCGACGCCTACGTAGAATCAAGAATTTCCCTCTGGGACATCGCCGCAGGTCAACTCCTCGTGGAAGCAGCAGGTGGCAGCACGACTCTAACACCACACCCAACGGCACCAGATGTCTGGGGAATCGTTTCAAGCAACGCTAAGATCCCAATCGAAGAGATTCTGTAATTTAGAGCAAACTGTTAGACCAGATTTAAACATATACATTAGGAGTAAAGACATGTCAGAAAAGAAAGTATTATTCGTATGCACAGGAAACACTTGCCGAAGCCCGATGGCTGAAGGTTTTTTCCGTAAGCTAGTAGAGGAAGAAGAGTCTGTTCAAGTGCTCGGAAGTGCTGGTGTGGCGGCGTATCCAGGGGATTTGATCAGTAAGGAAACTGATGACTTACTAAAATCAAAGGGTGCTGAGTTAGCTGGCTTTAGAAGCCGTGCGGTGGATGAGAAGATACTCAGTGAAGCAACTCATGTCTTCGCTATGACCGAAAGCCATCTCGATATGTTAGTGGGATCATTCCCAGCCTACGAAGACAAATGCTACCTAGTTTGTGACTTTATAGAGCTTAACGGGGAAGTCGGAATCGATGTTCCAGATCCAATCGGCCAAGGCCCAAGAGCTTATCAAATGGTAGCTCAAGTGTTCGGCCATGCTCTGCCTGCCTTGCTAGAATTTATTAAGCAGACGGATCAAGGAGAGGAAGAATAAACTAAGCTATGAAAAGTATTTTAACGCTTAGTTTCATAATTAGCTTTATGGGAGTTGTATTAGCCATGCTATGCAGGATAAAGCATCCCACTGCTGGAATAGCGACTTGCACTGATTTTCAAGGAGGAGTCTGCTAATGCGAAACTTTTTTCTTCCATCCATGGATGACGTGAGTGTGAGTAGATTAATATTTAGCTTATTGATTCCTTGCATTGGCTCTATGAGCCTATTGATTCATGCATTGTTGCAAAATACCTTAGCCCCAGGGTTTGTGATATTGGCTGTAATCGCAATACTCGTTCAGTGTGTATGTTTGTTTTGTCTGTTAATTATTCTTTATAGAAGACTTAGGTGATATACCTCTCGGCGAAGGAGTGGGGCAGATAAAGTTCAATTAGATCTCATGTTACATGAAGCATACAAAATAACCCTAAGCTCAAAAACTTAGTCTTGGCTAAGTTTTGTTTGACAGATGTATTTTTTGAGTCTAGAAAAAGTCTCAACGAGACGCACAACGTCCGAAACGATATCGAAATGAACAACAACGTATTAATTTACTCACTATCACTAGGCTTAATTGGATCTGTTATAGCGGCACCTAGTTTACCACCTTACCTCTCAATTGGAGGTGAATACACACATGAACTCACTGCAGTTCTGGATGGAGGAATCAACCAACGCTCTAGTCATAGAGAGCTTCTGGTGCTCGAAGCTGAGCTTGACCTAGAGAAGTTCCTAGGCATTAAGAACTCCACACTTTTTGCACAATTCCAACACGCAACCACAGAAAAAGGTGGAACACTTGACGCTGGTGACCTCCAAGCATACTCAAACCTTGAAGTAGGAAGTTCAATCGATGAACTCTACGAATTTTGGTATCAACAAACCTTCTTCAATGAAAAGTTACGAATTAAAGTAGGCAAAGTTGACGCTAACTCAGAGTTCAACTTTGTTGATGTAGCGGGTGGATTTGCCAACTCATCAGCTGGCTTCTCTCCTACTATCTTCGCTTTCCCAACTTACCCGAATCCTGCCATGAGTGTGCAAGCATTCTGGACATTCGAAAAGCAGAACCTCACATTAGGATATGGTCTCTATGATGGATCCGCTACTGTTGATGGAGTTCAAACTGGCCGCTACGGTCCATCTACCTTCTTCTCAAGTGATCAGTCGGACGACTACTTTCACATCCTTCAACTTGAGAGATCTTGGGACAAGGTGAATAACATGGGAGCAGGTAGAGCGTCGATTGGTGTCTGGCATCACGATGGTGAATTCACCACATTTGATGGCGCCACAGACCGCGGAACCTATGGTGGATTCTTCACTCTAGAGCAACAATTCACTGGCAACAGCGAAGAACAAGGTGTCTTTGGTTTCTTCCAATATGCGTGGGCTGATGAAGATGTTTCTGAAGTAGCGCAGCACATTGCTGGTGGTGTTGTCTTCCGAGGTAATGGCATCACACGATCTGGCGACGAAGCTGGACTCTACGTTACACATGCTGACCTTTCAGACGTAGCTGCTGCAGGATTTACTAAAAATGAAACTGCTATCGACGCCTACTACAACATTCAGTTTAATAGCAACTTCGCACTCAAACCTGAACTTCAATACATTCTTTCCCCATCAGGCAGCGCTACAGTGGACGATGCATTCGTTGCTGGAGTCAGAGCCATATTCACATTCTAATTTATCAAACCAACCACATTTAATACTATGAAATTACGCACATTCAGCAAACTAGTCGCTGCAGGAATTATCGCAGCCATCACTTCTTGTAAACCAACAGGAGGCACTAGCACTTGGAGCACAGACAAGGTAAAGGTTGTCACTACCACCACCATGATTACTGACTTGGTTCAGCAAATCGGTGGCGATAAAGTCGAAGTGAAAGGCCTCATGAATCACAAGATAGATCCACATGGTTACGAACAAACTCACGACGACACACAGGCATTAAATACTGCAGATGTCATTTTCTATAATGGTCTTCATCTCGAAGCAAAAATGCAAAAAGGTCTCGAACATAAAGCTAAAAAAGGAGACCTCGTCTACGCTCTCGGAGCAGTCGTCACAGAAGCTGAAATGCTTATGGACGGACACGAACATGACCCACACATCTGGGGTGACCCAACACTCTGGATACGCACCATCGATATCGTGCGTGACGGTCTCATCAAAGCTGATCCTAGCAATAAAGCAACTTACGAAGCCAACGCTGCTGCATACAAAATAGAACTCGAAACACTAAATACATGGGTTAAGAGCCGTGTAGAAGAAATCCCAGCTCAGCAACGTGCTTTGGTCACTGCTCACGATGCATTTGGTTACTTCGCCAGTGCTTATGGTTTCGAGGTGCGAGGTCTTCAGGGGCTCTCATCTGCTGATGAATCAGGCGTCAAAGCTGCTACAGACCTAGCTGACTACATCAAGTCAAAAGGAATCAAAGAGATCTTCGCTGAAAGCACTACCAATAACAAAGGTCTTGCTGAAGTAGCAAAACAGGCTGGAGTTAAAGTCAGCAACATCGAACTCTACTCAGATGCCTGTGGTCCAATTGGCGCCACACACACAGCTAACGGAGAAAGCTACGATGTAGGCACTTACACAGGGATGATCAAACACAACGTCAATACGATTGTTGACGCTCTTAAGTAAATCATTTATCACCTCCCATACTCCCCACACTAGTTTGACAACGCCATGATACCAGCACTCGAAACACATGACCTAACCGTGACCTACCACAAGCGTCCTGTGCTCTACGGTGTCGATCTCGCAATCCCTGAAGGTAATCTTGTGGGAATTATTGGTCCTAACGGTGCTGGTAAATCTACTTTCATTAAATCCGTCATGGGAGTCATCCCAACAGTTGGTGGATGGGTGAAAGTATTTGGAAAACCTCTAAAAGAAAATATCACTCGTGTCGGCTATGTTCCACAACGAGGCAGTGTCGACTGGGACTTTCCTGTCACCGTCATGGATGTAGCTCTCCAGGGCACTTACGGTAAGCTCGGGATGTTCCGACGTGTGGGTAAAAAAGAACGCATGCTCGCAGAGGAAGCTCTCGATAAAGTGGGTATGCTCCCTTATGCAAAACGCCAAATTGGTAATCTCTCAGGTGGTCAACAGCAACGCGTTTTCCTCGCACGAGCGATTGCTCAAGATAGCGATCTCTACTTCATGGACGAACCATTCGTCGGTGTTGATGCTGCTACTGAATCAGCCATCATCAGCCTCCTACAAGACATGCGAGAAAATGGTAAAACAGTCGTTGTCGTTCACCATGATCTGCAAACCGCTCCTGAATATTTTGACATGCTGATGTTGCTGAACATGCGGCTCCTCGCTTTTGGTAAAACGGAGGACGTCTTCACTAAAGAACTCCTTCAGAAAACCTACGGTGGAGGACTCACCATCCTCAGTGAAATCGCTACCGCAGCAGCAAAAGAAAACGTTAAAGCTTCACACGATTAATCCCTGTGATCATCGATACACTAGCCCTCACACTCATTCATAAAGCTTTGCTTGCCTCTGCTTTATTAGGATTGATGTGTGGTGTGCTCGGCACTTTTGTTGTTGTTAGACGTATCTCTCTCGTGGGTGATGCCATCTCTCATGCAGTCCTGCCTGGAGTGGTTCTAGGATTTGTGATCAGTAGCCAACTCGGTGACCCACGTAACCCTTGGATCATTTTTGGATCAGCCACTATCGTCGGATTGATCTCGATGATTGTCGTTAGACAAATCATTGCCACCACTCGGCTCAAAGCTGACGCCGCACTCGGTATTGTGCTCTCAGGATTCTTCGGTATTGGCCTATTCATGAAACGCAGCATGCTTGATCTCATGGACAGCGCAGGTGGTCTCGATTCCTTTCTCTTTGGCAATATGGCAACTATCAGCGAAACCGACCTTCAAGCTGTTGTGATTGTTGGAGTAGTTCTCACCACTCTCGTTCTCCTGCTGATGAGACCTTTCATCCTCGTCAGTTTTGATAGTCTCTTCGCCGAAACCTTGGGTTACCCAGTTAAGCTTCTCAACCTAGTTTTTTACACACTTCTTACGATCACCATCGTGGTTTCACTTCAGGCAGTGGGAGTCGTATTGGTCTCCGCAATGCTCATTATCCCTGCCGCTACAGCTTATCTTCTCACTGATAGAAAGATACACATGATGCTGCTCTCTATGTTCTTTGGAGCTGGAGCTGGTGTTTCGGGGTCATTCATTTCTGCCTCTGTTTCATCCGCTAATATCGCCAACGGTGCTGCCATGACTCTTGTTGCAGCTTCGTTTTTTTTCATCACCTGCTTACTCGCTCCCAGACATGGTATTGTTGCAAAATGGCTCAAAAGTAAACGCCAACGCCATAAGGTCACAACAGAGAACGCACTAAAAGCCATCTATAAGTTAGTCGAACCCACAGGCGACCCAAGATCTGCAATTACTATCAACGATTATCAAACAGAACGACGATTAGAAACAGCAGAAGCAAAACTTCAACTCAAAGCTCTGAAACAACAACAGCACATCGAATATCTCGATAAACAGCAACTCACCCTCACACCAGATGGGTTAAAAGTGGCTCAAACGGTAGTCAGAAATCACCGTCTATGGGAGCTTTACCTCACTAGCCAAGCAAACTATCAAGCCGACCACGTGCACGATGATGCTGAACTTATCGAGCACTTGTTAGATGAAGAAACAGTTCGTCAGTTAGAAGCGGAACTCAATTTCCCTACCACTGACCCTCACGGTATGCCAATCCCACGACCAGAAGCAAGCTAACCATGGACACTGTATTACTCCAACTCGATGCCTTCCTCAGCCGCCCATTTCAGGGCGACGATAGTGGCTTATGGTATGTCCTCATGGCATTCTCCGTCGCTCTTCCTTGTTCATTACTTGGTTGCTTCTTGCTTCTTCGTCGCATGGCTCTCGTTGGTGATGCTATCAGCCACTCTGTGCTGCCAGGCATTGTGATAGCTTACCTCATCGTCAAGGACCTCTCTTCTCCATGGCTACTCTTCGGAGCTGGAGCTACTGGCATGTTAGTCACAGTGCTGATCGAGATGATTCACTCCAAGACCAGAGTCAAACAAGATGCTGCGATCGGGATTTCATTCACCACGCTTTTTGCTCTTGGTATTCTACTCGTCTCCCTGTTCACACGTAATGATCATATTGATGCCGATTGCATCATCAGTGGTGAACTCACCCACATTATCTACTATGAAGCATTAGAACTGTTTGGGAAAGAGGTGCCCATGCCGCTGATCACTTCTACTATTGTTGCTATTGGTGCCATTGGTGCCATCATCGTGTTTTACCGCCTTCTCATGCTAAGCTCATTTGATGCAGGGCTAACAGCATCCTTTGGTATTAATCCAAAAGTAGTTCACTACCTCCTCATGGCTGTTTTATCACTCGTCGTAGTTACCTCATTCCGAGCTGTTGGTGCCATTCTAGTCATTGCTCTTCTCATTATTCCTGCCGCCAGTGCTTACCTTTGCACACATCGTCTCAAAACAATGTTATTACTCTCTGGTATTCATTCTGCAATTTCGTCACTTGCTGCGATGTATATTTATGTCAATTTTGAATGTTCGATTGCTTCCGCCATGGTCGTCGCAGGTCTTTTGCTCTTTATTGTTGCCTGGCTATTCGGTCCAGTGGACGGACTGGTCTGGAAATGGAAACGTCGATATTTTCGCTCCGAAAGCTATGACTATGGGGAAGTCGATCACTGAGTGGCGATTCCCTTGACAAGCGCCCAGAATCAAAGACATTACCTTTGTTATGAAGAAACTTGGTAGCTTAGCTCTGGTCAGCATTAACCTAACTGGAGCTCTCAAAAACAAGTAAGATCCAATTATTTTTAAAACTAAGTTTTCCCAATATTTCCAACATGTCTAGAAAATCACTACGAACCAGCGGCTCAGTCGCTATGGATGACTACCTCGAGCAAATTCACCAGCTTATCGAGGATGTCGGCTATGCTCGCCCCGTAGATATTTCTAAAAAACTGGGCATATCGCAAGCTAGTGTCACTAATATGCTAAAACGTCTCGACGAAGAAGGGCTGGTGAAACATGTCAAATATCGTGGCACCACGCTTACTGAACAAGGGAAGACCATCGCTAATGCCATCATCACGCGGCACAACACTCTCACTAGGTTCCTCAGATTATTCGATGTAAATGAGGATACAATCTACAGCGATGTAGAAGGTATGGAGCATCACGTGTCTGGCCACACATTAGCAGTGATCAATGCCTTGGCCAATGAACTTCAAGATAACAGCAAGCTTCTTGAAAAGGTGAAATCTACTATTTCGCTAAGCTAGCATATAGTCATTTAACACTCAAATTAGCAAATAAGTAGCCAGACGATCTATTGGTATTCATTTCATCAAGAAGTTCTATACCTCGATTCAGATCTTAGATCCTAATTTGGAAGGACTATAATGATGCAGTAGCTGACACCTTCGGCGCCTTTATTTGTCTAGGGTCTATGTAGCAATGAGATCAAGGTGCATAAGTGTGGCTGTGTGACAACTTATTCTTGATGAATGCGTTGAGGTTGTTTTTTGTGAAAAAAAGTTGTAAAATTATATTAATTTGTTTTTGTGTGTCATGAAAAAATTACTATTACTGGTATCGGTGCTTATCCTCTCACTATCTGTGAGTCAGGGTGCTCCGTATGGAGGGGACGGAAAGCCTGTAAGTTTTAAACAGCCAAATGGAAAAAAAATCTCTCTGAGAATGTTCGGAGATGAATTTTATGCACGCACCGTGACTCTTGATGGCTATACAGTAGTTTATAGTGGCGCAGATAGGACATACTACTACGCACAGACAAATATGCTAGGTGATGAGCTGATAGCTACTCAGCTAGTGGTAGGAGTGGATGAGCCTGCTGGGCTCGAAAAGCAGATTAAGTTGACTGCCGAAGCTAGGCAGAAGAAGTGGAGTGAGAAGCAAAAGAAATTTGATACTGGGCTGAGCAAGCGATGGGCGGAGAAAGTAAAGAAGGCTCAGAGAAGAAGAGAAATCAAGAGGGATATCCAGCTTAGGAAGACTCTAGAGCTGGAGAGAGGTCTAAATAATCTAGGTGACGATGCTGCAGACGATGCAGATGCAGCTGCTCTGGCAGCGCCGGATGCAGCACCTGTAAACGGGAGCAAGGTGGGATTAACTATTTTGGTTCAGTTTCCAGAAGATGTTGATAATGCTGGGAATCCAGCTGTAAATTTCCCTACGACTCAGGCTAAAATTGAGCGTTACTGTAATGAGTTTGGTTATAATGATGATGGAAATTCAGGCTCTGTGAGAGATTATTTCACAGATCAGTCAGGTGGAGCATTTGATTATACAATGAAGGTAACTCAAGTGGTAACAATGCCTGAGCCGAGAGGTTATTATAACTGGAGTGACTATCCTGCGAATGCAAACCTCCGAGATAGTGGGCTAGCGGGGAATATGCTGGTTAGGGATGCTATTGCACAGCTAGTGAATGATGGCTATGATTTTTCAGGTCTCACGGTTGAAGGAGGTGAAGTAGTTTCAACGAATTTATTTTTTGCCGGCAATAGTTCAGGTGTGTGGTCTGAGGGTTTATGGCCTCACAGATGGGGGATGCTGATACTGGATAACCCCATTGTGTCAGTGGATGGAGTTAATGTTAGAATTAACGACTACCAGATTACTAATCTCAGTAATGCTGCAGTGAAATTAGGCACATTTGTGCATGAGTCAGGGCATTTGATTACAGGTTTTCCTGACTTATATGATACCAACTCTGGAAATGGCTCTTCTAGTGGGCTCGGACGTCACTGCTTGATGGCTAGTGGAAACGCAAGTAATGGTCAAAGGACTCCTTCGCCGATTAATATCTACCTTAAAGATACAGTAGGTTGGGCAAATGTTATTGATATTTTAGCTACTGAATACCATGATGTCACCTTTAATAGTAGTGGGAATAATGGCTACAGAATATACAAACCTGGTTCAAATAGCGAATATTTCATTTTTGAGAATAGAGCCTATGATGGAGGAAACGGAGATATATGGGCTCAGTTTGTGCCTGATAAGGGAATGCTCATCTGGCATATCGATGAAGCAGTTTCAGGAAATCAGAATCAACAGATGACCTCGGCTCAGCACTACAAGGTGTCTTTAGAGCAACAAGATGGTCAATTTGATCTAGAAAATAATTCTGATACAGGTGACTCAACAGATGCATATGATATCAATAGCGCAGAGTTTAATGATGCGAACACACCGAACGCAAACTGGTGGGATGGTTCAGCGTCTGGCATCAAGGTGAAGGCTAAGAGCGCAGCCGATGGAGGCTCTATGAATGTGGAATTTGGAGAAAATCCTCTGTTACTAGTGCAGTCTCCCAATGGAGGTGAATTAGTTGATCCAAATGGTTCTTATGAAATAAAATGGTCTGGTGAAGTAGCGGGAAACGTGAGCATTGATCTCTACAAAGCAGGCATGCTTGTGGAGAATTTAGGAACAGCGCTAGGAGTTAATCAATCGTTTATATGGTATGTTAACAATAAATACTACGTTTTAGGTGATGACTATTCTGTCAAAGTCACAAGTGTTTTGGATCCCGCTAAAACAGATGATAGTGATGGGAGTTTTAGCATTCATGAAGAGCTGTTTCCAGTAGGTTCTGTGATGCCTGTGGGATGGGTCAAACCTCCATCAGCCAATAAGGGCTGGGTAGTAGCGTCTGATAAAGCCTTTGGAGGTAGTAAGGTTAGCCTTTCCAATGATGATATAGACGATAACCAAACTGCTGATGTAGAGTATACTGGGGTCTTCGAAGCTGGCATGATCACCTTTCAAGCTGAGGCGTCATCAGAGCTAGGTTATGATGCTCTCACATTTTATATTGATGATGTGAAGCAGGTGCTCACTTCGGTTAGTTTCTCAGGCCTTAAGAGCTGGACTCTACAGAGTATACCTATCACAGCAGGAGAACACACGGTGAGGTGGCGGTATGAGAAGGATGTCAGTGCTAGTAAAAATGATGATAAAGTATGGATAGATGATGTGTTTCTTCCTCTAGCACCAGTCGTTCCAGTCTTCACTAATCAAGGGCGGTCTTCTGCTAACCTAAGCACTTGCTTTTCTTCGAATGAAATCTGGGATGTTAATTATAAAAATAGCTGGAGTGGTAGTGATTCGAATATGAGCATCGTAGCTGACGGTCTAAAGGTAGAAAACCCAACCACTGGTAAAATGTTAGACGGCACCAACTCTACTAAAGATGGCGGTGTGACGACTTGGTCTTCAGGCAATGATGGTGATTGGACTGTGGAGGCTAGAATCAAGTTCGACGAATGCTCTAATGGCTATGCGTTGTGGCTGGGCACAGGAACAAAGAGAATTATCGTAGAGATATATGATGATCATACTCAAGACTACGGTGGGGAATCATACAATGTGTCTCATTCATCTAATGAAGATGGCCAGTTTCACGTGTATAGAGTAGCTCATGATTCTACTAATGAGGTGTATCACGTGTTTAGAGATGGGGTGAGGATTACTCCTGTAGCTGGGGCTGTATATGATGCTACTGATAATGATGAGCGATTGCTCTTTGGGGATTATACAAGCAAGATTTTCGGCGATGATTACGATGTAACGATTGACTACATTTGCTATGATCAGACCGGTGATTATTTGCCTATAGATTCGGATTTAGATGGAGATGGTATCCCTGACTACTGGGAGTATCTTCATTTTGACGATTTCACGGTTGGCAAGGTTGACGATGATGCAGACGGTGACGGAGTTACCACGAGCGGTGAGTTCGAGGTGGACAGTGATCCTACTACAGCCGACAATGGGCTAGAGGCTAAAGTAGAGCCTGAAGCAAATACAAATAACCTAATGGTGATGGTGCCAAGGTCTTCTGTGAATCGTCTATACACACTCTTTGAATCTTCAGATATGGGAGTGAATGATCCATGGACTGAGGTCACAGGAGCGATCGATATAGCGGGGAATGGTGGAGACCTAGAGTTCTCTGTGATACCTTCTCTACAGAAGAAGTTTTATAGAATCAAAGTGAAAGTGCCGTAGTGTTCTACGGTTCTCCTTAGCTAGCTATATATAGCTAGTGGTAGATTGGTATAAATCTGCTGTAAGCTATACTAGCTTGTAGTCTCCGAGAGCTGATTTTAGTCTCTTAATGTTGTCGTCTTCCAGTCTGATGAGTGGAAGGCGGATTTCTTGCTGACAGAGTCCCATGAGGGCTACAGCTGCTTTGACTGGGACTGGGTTTGTGTCTAGCCCCATGAGTGCGTTCATGAGGTTTTCGTATTCGTCATGGATCGCTTGAGCTTTAGCTACGTCACCTGCGTTCATTGCTCGGACTAGGTCAGACATTGGTCTAGGGATGACATTTGAGGCCACGGATACGAGGCCAGATGCTCCACGCTTCATGAATTCTACTGTGAGTGGGTCATCGCCTGAGAGAATTGGGAAGCCGTCCGGTAACGCTGCTTTTAGAGCGTCGACACGGTCTGGATCTCCGCCAGCTTCTTTGATTGATTGAACCGTTGGACAGTCATTGGCTAGTCTAGCAGCTGTCTCAGGCTCAATGCAGACGACTGATCTACCTGGCACACTATAGAGCATGATTGGGAGATTTGTGCATTCTGCGATTGCTTTGAAATGCTGATAGAGGCCTTCTTGAGATGGCTTGTTGTAGTAAGGCGTGACCTGGAGAGTGGCGTCTACACCTAGCTTGGCAGCTTCTGTGGTGAGGTAGATAGCTTCGGTGGTAGAGTTAGCTCCGGTTCCAGCTATGACTAGAATTCTGCCAGCAGCTGCGTCCACTGCGATACGGATGATTTCTAGGTGCTCGCGTCTGTTGACGGTAGGAGATTCACCTGTAGTTCCTACGGGGACGATGCCTTCTACGCCACCTTCGACTTGTAGTTCGACGAGTTTGCGGAATGCGGGTTCATCGATTTTGCCGTCTTTGAATGGAGTGATTATTGCGGTGAAAGTGCCTTGGAACATAGTAGGGAGTTTTAGTAGGAAAAGCGGACTAGTCAAGCGAGGATGATGTCGGTAGCGCCAAATAAAATGTGGTAATTCATAAGTAGGTGCATAGAGTGAAACTATGCCTAGCCCAGAAAAATGGAATACTCTCACTGCGAGAATGGAGAAGCTGGGGCTACTCCCTGACGATATCACAGAGAAGTTCATTCGTGGCTCTGGTAGTGGTGGTCAGAAGATAAACAAGACTGCTAGCTGTGTCTATCTGAAGCATGAGCCGTCTGGTATAGAGGTGAAATGTCAGGCTGAACGTTCTAGAGAGTTGAACAGATATATTGCTCGCAAGGAGCTGTGTGAGAGGTTTCAGGAAATCATTTTGGGGATAAAAACGAAGAGGCAGCAGGCTAGAGAAAAGGTGCGTAGACAAAAACGCCGACGCTCACGACGCTCTAAAAACCGTATGCTTGATGATAAGTCGAAGCAAAGTGATAAAAAACAGCTAAGAAGAAAGCCGGGTAGCTCAGATTAAAGTTTGGCATCGTGTGCTATTTGCTGGCGTTCTGTTGATTTGGTTGTTTAGAGTAGAGCTAATGTCGAAATTTATTTTATCGTTAGACCAAGGGACGTCTAGTTCACGTTCAGTTCTCATAGATCATGAGGGTAAGATGGTGGCGGTAAGTAAGAAGGAATTTGCTCAAATTTATCCTAAGCCTGGGATGGTCGAACATGATGCAGAGGCAATCTGGGAGAGCCAGTCGGGCACGATGTTAGATGTGATGAAGGAGGCTGGGGCGAAGCTCGGAGATATTTCAGCCATAGGGATTTCGAACCAACGAGAGACGGTCGTGGTGTGGGATAGAGAGACGGGTAAACCTGTCTACAATGCAATCGTATGGCAAGATAGGCGCACCGCAGGTGTATGCCAGCAGTTGATTGACGCGAATGTGGATCAAGTTATATCTAGTCTAACAGGACTTAGAGCAGATCCTTATTTTTCTGCAACTAAGGTAAGATGGATTCTTGATAATGTCGAGGGAGCGAGAGCGAGGGCTGAGGCTGGTAAACTCTGTATGGGAACGATCGATAGTTGGCTTGTTTGGAATCTAACAGAAGGTAAAAGGCATCTAACAGATGCAACGAATGCGTGTAGAACTCTGCTGTATAATATTCATTCAGGACAATGGGATGATGATTTGTTAGAGATGTTTGATATCCCTAAGAGTATGCTTCCTGAGATAGTGGATAGTTCTGGGATAGTAGCTCACTGGAAAGGTATTCCCATCGCGGGAGTAGTGGGTGACCAACAAGCATCGCTGTTTGGGCAAGGGTGCTTTGAAGCGGGACAGATCAAGAACACTTATGGCACTGGCTGTTTCATGCTGATGAATACAGGTGATAGGATTGTAAGCTCTAAGAACAATCTTCTGACCACTGTGGCGATACAGATGAACGGTAAGCGGGAGTTTGCGCTAGAAGGATCTATTTTTATGGGAGGAGCCATTTTCAATTGGTTGCGTGATGGCTTAGGTATCGTTAAAGATGTCTATGAATTCGATGCACTCGCTAAGTCTGTCGATGACAATGGAGGGGTTGTTTTTGTTCCCGCGTTTACAGGTTTAGGAGCACCGCATTGGGATCCATTTGCTAGAGGTAGCATCATGGGGATGACGCGAGGAACTACTAAGGCTCATCTATGTAGAGCTGCTCTGGAGGCGGTGAGTTTTCAGTCGGCTGATCTGTTAGAATGTATTGAAAAAGACGCAGCGACCAAGGTGAATGAGATTCGGGTCGATGGAGGAGCTTCGGTGAGTAAACTGCTGATGAAGATACAAGCTGACCATATGCAGTGTGAAATAGTGCGACCTAAGAATTTAGAAACCACATCATTTGGCGCAGCTGCATTAGCAGGTCTTGGTGTCGGAGTCTGGTCTAGCAAGCAGGATATCTCTGCAATCTGGGACTTAGATCTACGTTTCAAACCTCAGCCTTGGAACTGCGAGCTAGAGAGACAAAAAGCAGACTGGAACAAGGCGGTTGAAAGAACGAAAAATTGGAGTAAAGAATGATCGTTGAGCAAAAAGAGGCTCTGAGAAAATCTATGCGTGCTGAGCTCAAGAATTTGTCATCTATAGAGAAGGAAAGTGCCTCTGCTCTCATCGTGGCCAAGGTGGCAGGTGTGATAAAATCTACTAGCAAGCAGCCTAAGGTGGTGGCTAGTTTTAGCGCTTTAAGTTTTGAGCCTGACTTGGCTGGGTTACGTTCTGTTCTTCCTGAAGCTGATCTAGTGTATCCACTCTGTGTGGCAGATCAGCAACTGAAATTCTACAGTGTTGATGAACCTAGCAGGCAGCTGAGAAAAGGTCATTATGGCATCAGCGAGCCTGATCCAGAGCGTTGTGAAGAAGTGATGGTTGATGATATCGATCTCTTTTTAGTGCCGGCATTCGCCTACACAAAACATGGTCACAGGCTGGGAAGAGGTGGCGGATATTACGACAGAGTGTTGACGAAGACGAAAGCCAAAAGCCTAGGTGTTATCTTTAAATGTCAGTTGTTAGAGAGTGTGCCTATTGAAGATCATGACGAAATTATCGATGAAGTGATAGCTCTGTGAAGAACTGTTAATCTGCTCAAATCTATAAATGACACGGTGACACTTTAGTCACTCTTTTATAGTTTGACTAAAGTAGTTCTATGGCACAAATGTGCGTTGTCCGATATTTACTCTACTTGTTAGATGATCGGCATCAAAATTACTTAATTAACATGCAAAACAACATAGCAAAAACAATAATCGGAGCTGTAGCCCTCACAGGGACAGCGGTAGCAGGTTCAGCAGTGGCGCCAGTTCAAGAAGCGGCAAGTCACAGTGGATCATTCTGCGAAACTATTCAGAATATCGGTAAAGTGTATAAGGATTCGACCAATCCATATATCCAAGAAGTTTCTATCTTCGGAAGATTTCAGGCTCAATATGCTTACCTAGATGGTAACGATCAGAATGGTGACGACTTTAACCAACACTTCGATGAAGCTCGTCGAGTGCGTCTTGGTGCTAAAGTAAAAGCATTCAACGGGTTTGAATTTAAGGCAAACATTAACCTCGTGAAAGATGACCGTCCAAAAGGTGGTGATCGTGACTGGGGATATGATTCATTTGATGAAGCTAAGGCTACATATAGCTTTGGTGATCTCATGGGACTCCAAGATGTGAAGGTTTCATACGGACGTCACAAGATTGGTGTTGGATTTGAAGCACATGAATCTTCTAAGAAAATCAAGACAGTTGAACGTTCAGCTCTCTCTAACACAATTTACGGTCCACGTTACACAGGTCTACTTCTTTCAGGTAAGCGAGCTGGTGTAGCAGGAACTGTTGGTGTTCTTAGTCTCGATAAGAGCAGGTTTGTAGGTAACTGGGATGCTGGAACAGCAATCTATGCTAGTGCTAGGTTTGAGGCTCTTCAGGGAACTGTTATTTTAGACGCTTTCTATAATCTCGACTACGGTGATGCTTCTAAAGATCAGATCGGTGTAGGCTATGAGCAGGCATATTCAGCTTCTTGGTTAGGTGATGTTCGTGGATGGGATTTTGCTGCTAACGTAGTAGTTGGTGACAAGGGTTCTGATGCAGATGCAGGCGGCGCTGAGCGTGGTGGTGCATTCTGGGGACTTGTTCTTCAGCCATCTAGATTCCTCATCGAAGACAAGCTTGAGTTCGTAACTCAGTATCAATATCAAGGTTCATCAAGCGATGCTGGTATCAGAGCAAACTCACGTTACCTCAGCAGAATCGAAAGCAAGAACGCTTCAGTAGATATCAACAGCCGCCGTGGTGACGCTCACCACAGCATCTATGCTGGCCTTAACTACCACTTCTGTGGACACAACAGCAAGATCATGACTGGTATCCAGTATGAGAAGCTCGATACTCCAGCTGGTTCTGACAATGTAGACGCTACATCACTCTGGGCAGCATACAGATTATACTTCTAGGGCAATAAGGTCTTAAGAGATATACTTTCTGCACAGACTGAAATAAAAATTCACAGCACGGTTCCTTTCATTAGGAATCGTGCTTTTTTTATTTGGATTAATAGCATTCCTGTTTTAACTATCTTCATGCGAAAATCATTTTACTTAGTCAGTTGCTTGCTAATCAATCTGGGTATTTCAAGCCTGTCGGAAGCTTCAGACTTTAGACGAGCACCGTATGTTCAGCTCACAACAGAGGAGTCTGCGACTATAGTTTGGAGAAATGGCTCAGTAATTAGTGCATCAGTCCGCATTGGAACTAGTGTGGAAAATTTAGATATTGTTTTAAAAGGTTCAAAAATCCTCACTAGGGCAGTAGGCGAGAAGGATAAATCTGGCCAACCGCTGTGGACAGGAGCAGTGGCTACTATGGCTCCAGCAGATACTGTGCAGTTTGAGGCCACTCTCTCGGGGTTGAAGCCAGACACGATTTATTATTATGCGATTTATGATGGTGAGAAGAGACTTACTGAGAGTCATGCAAGCTATCATTTCAAGACGCATCCTAAAGTCGGAGACAAGGGCGATACTCGTTTCTGGGTTGTAGGTGACTCCGGTCGAGGCAGTATAGAGCAGAGAAAAGTGCATGGCGCTATGATCAAATTCTTAGAGTCCAAGCCTGGTCCAGTCAGACTCAACGGCTATCTCCATGTCGGTGATATGGCTTACGGTTCTGGTAGAGATAAAGAATTCTCGGATAAGTTTTTTGGTATTTATGAGCCAACTCTACGCAATACAACCTGCTGGGCATCGATGGGGAATCATGAAGGTTACACAGCTAATGGGAAGACTCAGAAGGGTCCATTTTATGATGCCTATGTATTGCCTAAGAAAGCTGAAGCTGGAGGACTGGCTTCAGGCACTGAGGCATACTATTCATTTGATTACGGTAATGTTCACTTCATCTGTCTCAACTCGCACGATCTAGATCGTAAGACTTCAGGTGCGATGGCGCAGTGGTTAAAAGCAGATTTAGAGAAAACAAAGGCAGACTGGCTAGTAGCATTCTGGCATCACCCGGCATACACCAAGGGCTCGCACGATAGTGACAAAGAGCACCAGTTGATCGAGATGCGTGAACACATTATGCCTATTTTAGAATCTGGGGGTATTGACGTGATCTACACAGGGCACTCACATATTTATGAAAGAAGCATGCTTATCGATGGAGCGTATCACACACCGAGCATTGCTGAAGGAGTAGTTCTAGATGATGGAGATGGAGATCCTAACGGTGACGGGAGTTACAAGAAGAGCGAAGGTCTAAAGCCTAACAATGGCACTGTTCACATCGTTGCTGGTAATGGTGGAACTGGACTACGTAAGAGTGGTGATCACGTTCTCATGAGTAAAATCATTCTCAGACATGGCTCTGTAGTGATGGAGACTAAGGGGAATAAGATGTGGATCAACATGGTGGATTCAGAAGGCGTAAGCCTGGATCTCTGCTGTATCGAAAAAAGCGGGACTGTCGCTAGGAAAGTAGTGATGAACCCGAGAAATCCAGAATTCATAGATCGTATTGGCGGCACGAAAATCAGACCTGCTAAGCTGCCTAAGAATCACTCTCCAGTCATTGCTCCGCAGTCCGAGTGGGCGTATCTCGCTGGTGAAAACCTCCATGCAGCTAAGGGCTGGACTGGTCTTAGCTTCGATGATTCACAGTGGAAAAAAGGCAAAGCTGGATTTGGCTATTCAGATAAGGATGACAATACGATCCTCGATATGCGTAAGAAGTTCACCGCTGTTTACATTAGAAAAGAATTTGAGATCAATAACTTAGAAGACATTAAAAAGCTGGGTCTAGCGATACGATATGATGATGGATTCATCGCCTACATCAATGGAGTAGAAGTTCTGCGTAGAGAGATTGATCTCGGTAACGGAGCAAACGTCAAAGGCGTCCACAGTCATGAGGCTAATTCGATCGAATTTTACAAGCTAGCGGCTCACAAGAAACTCTTCAAAAAGGGCAAAAATGTCATCGCTATCGAAGGGCATAATAACGCTCTGCTTAGTTCAGATTTTAGTTTAGATCCATTCCTTACAATCGAGAAGTAATGCTTAATCGGCTCATCATCATTTGTGGTCTCCTCATGCCTCAGCTTTATGCGCATGAGGATCCGCATGATGTTATTCATGAGCTGACGCATCAGATCAAGAAAGGCGAAAACCTCGAAGATCTCTATATGAAGAGGGCTCTAGAGCATCGCTCGCTAGGCCATCTCAAATCAGCAAAAAATGATCTACTCAAGGTAACAAAGCTCAACCCTAAGCAATTCTATGCATGGCTAAAGCTTGCAGAAATAGAGCAAGATGTAGCAGCCGCGTTAGAGTATATTAAACAGGCTGATCTAGTTGTGAAGTCTCCTGAAAATAAAGCCTTGGTAAACATTAGCTATGCTGAGCATTATTATAAGCTGGGTTCTGAAAAAGCTGAAATGTTGGCACTTAAGCACTGCAACGTCGCTCTGTCTCACAGAGAAGACAAATTCAACGACACCGAGTTAGTTCTCTTCAAGGCGCACATTCTACACTGCCTAGGTCAGTTCAAGGAGAGAGCTAGTTTCCTCACTGAAGCCAGTAAGAAGAATGGTAGTATCGTGATCAGAAATAAGCAAATCGACGGACTTATTGATAGCGGATCGATTGATGAAGTCACTCCGATCATTAAAGCGGAAATTGAAAGCTCCCGTTTCACTAGTTCGTGGAAAATCCGCCTAGCTAAGTGCATGATTGCAAGCGATCAAGATCTTACCAAAATTTTAAACGAAGCGATTGTAGAAATAAATCAACGCTTCAATCCCGCTAAGCCAGACACGACTTTACTCCTAGACAGGGCCGTAGCAAATGCTCTTCTCGGTAAACTAGATGAAGCAAAAAAAGACCTGAAGTCAGCTGAGCTGACAAGTCATGATCAATTATTGATCAGAGAGATAAGGGACTCGCTTATAAGGGGGAAGTAGAAGTGAATTACGTCTCAGTGTGAGGTGTATTGCTTATTCGTTTTGGCTAGTTATTGAATTTGGGCTGACGAATAAAAACGCAATTGTTATACAGATGTTTTAGATGGTCTGATAAATATGATTGATTTTCATTTTGGTCTTCTTTACATGCCTTCATTATGAACAAATTCATTCTTCCGATACTAGCTATCATTTTAGCTCTTAATACTCTAGGGGTTGCAAAACCGACACTAGGTAGAGAGGTTGTCTTTACTCAACCTAGTGGTATCGAAGTCAAGCTAGTGGTGATTGGTAATAATTACTATGCTAGGACAGAAACCCTTGATGGTTATACGGTGGTTTATCTACCAGGTAAGAATGCTTATTTTTATGCTCGGCTGAATGAGCAAAAAGATGGCTTGGTAGCGACAGAGCTACAAGTGGGTATTGATGAGCCAGTGGGACTGGAAAAACACCAAAGATTATCTGTAAAAAAGCGTTCAACTAAAGAGAGAAATGCGAGGCAAAAAAAGAATCTCCAGCATACTGAGAGAAACGAACGTTGGAAAGCAAAGCTAGAGGGAGCTAAAAACCGTCGTTTAAATAAACTAGAGAAAATGCTTAAAAAGTCTGCAGTTCCTAAGCTATCTGATTTGCAAGAAAATGCTGCTGAAGGGGATGGGGCAGATGCGGAACCTAATGATGTTCCAGCTCCAAATACAGCACCTGTAAATGGAAATAAAGTGGGTCTTACGATTCTGGCACAGTTTCCTGATGACCCAGCTACTCCAGCAGCAGATCCTATTAATTTCCCTGCCAGCGTTGCTAAGATGGAGCGCTTCTGTAACGAAGTTGGCTATAACGATGATGGCAATACAGGCTCGGTGAGAGATTACTTTTTTGACCAATCAGAAGGCGCTCTCACCTACACAATGAAGGTGACTGAATTCGTGACTTTGCCACAGCCTAGAAATTATTACAATTTTAGTGATTATCCTGCTAACACCACACTCCGTGATAGTGGAGAGGCTGGTAACTTACTTATCAAAGATGCTATTGGTGTGCTGAATGCTGAGGGCTTTAACTTTGATGGTCTGACAGTTGAGGGTGGTGATGTGCGCTCTACTAATGTGTTTTTTGCAGGTCCTAGCTCAGGAGTCTGGAGTGAAGGATTATGGCCTCACCAATGGGGTATGTATAGAGAACCACAACAGGATGTTACAGTTGATGGAGTTACTAGAGATATCCATGAATACCAGATTACTAATCTAAGTAATGCTGCAGCAGAAATAGGAACATTCATCCATGAGTCTGGGCATCTATTATTAGACTACCCAGACCTATACGATACCAATGGAGGATCTACTGGTCTAGGTAGACATGCTCTGATGTCGTCTGGAAACTTTAGTAACAGCGAGAAAACACCTTCACCGATTAATCTCTACCTTAAAGATGTAGTGGGTTGGGCTAATATTACTGACATTTTATCGACACAATACTTGAATACCACATTAGCTTCTACAGGAAATGTGGGCTATCGATACACTAACCCTAACAACGCAAATGAGTTTTTCGTTATTGAGAATAGAGGGTTCACTGCTGGAGGGAATGCGACAGATAGATGGGCGCAGTATGTTCCTGATAAGGGAATTATGATTTGGCATGTGGATGAAGGTGTGTCTCATAACCAAAATGAGCAGATGACTGCAGCTCAGCATTATCATGTCTCTCTTGAGCAGCAGGACGGCTTGTTTGAGCTAGAAAATGATGCTAGTGGAGATTCTTCAGATTTATATGATAATAATAGTAACGCTTTTAATGATACTAGCCTACCAGATGCAAAATGGTGGAGTGGCACAGCGTCAGGGATTCAGGTCAAAGTAAATAGCTCTCCTAGTAACCTAATGAGTGTGGAATTTGGTGTGGATGGGATTACTGTGTTATCGCCAAACGGAGGTGAATTGGTAGACGTAGATGGTTCTACTACGATTACTTGGCAGGGAAACATCGTGGGTAACGTTAAAATAGATCTTTATAAAGGTGGCGTATTCCAGGAGACACTCTCGGCGAATGAAGCAAATGATGGATCCTATACATGGACATTAAATGGGGCGTATGCTCTAGGTGAAGATTACACGATCCGCATTACTAGTGTGGATGATAATACAGAACATGATACGAGTGATGCAGTGTTTTCTATAGCATCTGAGCACTTTGTCGCTAATGGAGTGATGCCAGCTGGGTGGACGCAGTCTGCTGGTAGTAATGCAGGCTGGATTGTCTCTTCTACTGAGTCAACCGAGGGGGCGCACAGTCTGACTAATGCGGACATCGGCGATAGTCAAAAAGCAGAGGTAGAATTTACGGCGACAATCGTGGCTGGCAATGTGACATTCGATGCTAAAGTAGACTCTGAGCAGAGGTATGATTTTCTTCGCTTCTACATAGATGGAGTAGAGCAAAACCTCAATGCGGCAGACACAAGTCAAAATGGACTGTCTGGCTCTGTGGCTTGGGCGAACTACTCGTTCCCAGTAGCGGCAGGGACTCACACCTTCAAGTGGAGCTACATAAAGGATAACTCTCAGTCAAATGGAGCAGATGCAGCATGGATAGACAATGTGTTGCTACCGAAGGAGGAACTCACTCTTACCGCTCCTAATGGCGGTGAATCGATCGATAAAGATAGTAAAACTTCGATCAAATGGCAGGGGAGTATCTCAGGTAATGTCAAAATAGATCTTTATAAGGGAGGTGCATTTGATCAGACGCTTGCTAGCAATGAAGCCAATGATGGCTCTTACACATGGAATTTAAATGGGGCGCATCCTGTAGGAACAGATTACACTATCCGTATTTCCAGCATGAATGATGGAGCGCTCTTCGACACGAGTGATGCAGACTTTTCTATTACTACTGAGCTCTTTGTCGCAGGTGGTGTAGTGCCAGCTGGATGGACTCAGTCGGCTGGTAGTAATGCTGGATGGATTGTTGATACTCCAGAGGCGTCCGAGGGCATCTATAGTCTGAAGAATGCTGACATTGATGACTCCCAAAAGGCCGATATAGAATTCTCAAGGAATACAGTAGCTGGCAATGTGACATTTGATGCTAAGGTGGATTCGGAGTCTGGCTTTGATTTTCTCCGTTTCTATATAGATGGAGTGGAGCAAGACTTAGATACAGCAAGCGCAACACGAAAAGGAATCTCTGGTTCAGTGGACTGGACGGGCTACACGTTCCCAGTGACAGCAGGCGATCACACATTCAAGTGGAGCTATACTAAAGATGGTTCTGTCTCAAATGGGGCTGATACAGCATGGATAGATAACGCAGTAATTCCAGCCGCAGGCATTGTAGGGATAACACTATGGAAGGATGACAACTTCACAGGAAATGACCCTGCTGTAGTAGGTGACTCAGCAGATCCAGATGGTGATGGCATCACTAATCTCATGGAATACGCCTTGGGCTTGGACCCTAACCAAGCAAATTTAAGCACTGGAATCAAAGTGGAAATGGTGGGTAACACACTTTCCATCATCTATCCTAAGAACACTGATGCAACGGACGTCACTTGGACATTACAGAGCTCTCCAGATCTAGGCCCAGATAACTGGGAACCATACCAGGGAACAGAGTCAAAAATGGGTAGCGAAGGTAAGGTGGACATGATGAAAGCATCGAAGACTCTAGGAGCTGGAGAGGCGTTCCATTTCATGCGTGTGAAGATAGAACTCAAGTAGAGCTCTTTCACTCAAATCTAACATTTCTTCGAATACTTAGGTAACGTTTTAGGTCTCAGATTGGTAATAAGTGAAGTATTATTACCTATGAAATCTAAAATTATCATCGCTATAACTGCGGCTGCTTTACTCAGCCAATGTGAGAAACAGCAGCAGAGTGTCGAAGCTCCAGATCAAACTACGCCTCAAGTTCAGCTACAAACTTTGGCTCCAGCCTCGCCCTACGAAGGGATGTCACTGGTGTGGCGAGATGAGTTCGATGGAGCTGAGTTAGATCGCACTAAGTGGACAGTCATGGATCGCTATGCGAGTCCTAAGAAGACACACCTCTATTTCCGTGATCACCGAGATAATGTGCGGGTAGAAGACGGTAAGCTCATTCTCCAAGCTCATTATGTGCAGTTACCAAACCCACAAAAAGGCAAAGCCTGGAAACCCTCATTAGAGAAGGATAAGCGCTTCACTCAAAATTCAATTCCAGTCACTTCTGGCCGAGTCCAAACAGCCGATAAAAAGAATAATCTGGCCTCCTGGAAATATGGACGGATCGATGTGCGAGCGAAACTTTCTCCAGTCCATGGCACCCATGCTGCGATCTGGACCATGGGATCAGACTTCTTTGACATTAACTGGCCACGTGCTGGAGAGATCGATATTCTGGAGCACCTCGGGAGAAGTCCTGATGCATCTTGGAATGTCATTCACAAAGGCGATGCGAAAGGCAAAGACTCTACAGTGAATAACAATGGCAAAAAGCCGTTCCCAGGTAAGTCTCTTGCTGACGGGAAATTTCATACTTTTTCTGTGGTTTGGAATGAGAAGGAAATAGTCTGGTTCTGTGACAACGTAGAGACCTACCGTTTTGATGTGACGAGTGCGGACGTTCGTTATGATATTAAAGGTAAGGCCTACGGAAATCCGTTTAAGACAGCTCACTTTTTGATTCTTGATCTTACGATCGGGGGCTGGGGTGGTCCATGGAGTAACAAAGAACTCCCAGCCACGTTTGAAATCGACTACGTAAGAGTCTACCAATAGCTTGCTTTACGCATAACAAAGCAATGGGATTGTGCGCTCAACTGATGAAGATAAAGCGAGAAAGTGTCGTTTTTGACAGAGTTGGCACAGTTATTGCTTTTAGTGATCATAGATTATGAAAAAAATAACATACACATTATTGGCAGGTGCTGCTCTCTCAAGCTCACATCTGATGGCAGGAAACGAAGTAGTTCAAGCTCCTGCAGAGGATCCAGCTTTCGCACTAGACATCGGTGCTGGCTACAACACGAAGTATATCTGGAGAGGACTAGATCTAGGTAACGACATGGTAGAGCTCAGCGCAGAAGTGACTGGAGCTTATGCTGGTCTCGACCTAACAGCGGGTGCTTGGTATGCACACGTGTCTGATCAGGTATCTGGTGCTCCTAAAGGAGAGTTAGATCTCTACTTTGATGCTAGCAAGGATCTCGGATTCGCTACTGCTAGCGTAGGATACATTTTCTACCACTTCGCTAACAGCTCATCTGCAGCTGAAGATGCTCAGGAGATTTACTTTGGACTCAGTAAGGACATCGCAGGATTCTCTACTAGCCTCAAATACTTCTGGGACATCGAGACTGATAACCAAGGTTACTCAGAGCTAGCGATTGAAAAAGAAATCACCATTCCTATGAGCAGCTACACCGTGGATGCAGGAGTGACTGTTGGTTACCTAGTAGAAGAAGGTGCTCTCTCTCACATCACTGGAAAAGTATCTAAAAGCTTCAGCCTATGCAGCGGTGTCACAGCGACTCCATATGTAGCCTACACAGTTGAGCTAGACGATCTTGAGCGTAACTACGGAACATCTGAGCAGAACGAGTTTTTTGCAGGTGTAGCTCTCGGTTACAGCTTCTAAACGATTAGAAAATAATAATTTACGCAATAGCAATGGAGGGGTGTTAGTTTATTCTAGCATCCCTCTTGCTGTGTCTGGCTATAGACTGATCTTCACCTTAGTCCCCTCAGGCACTCGATCATAAAAATCGATAATATCATCATTGAGCATTCGAATACAGCCACAGGATGCTGGTGTGCCAATGAGATTTTCTTGATTAGTCCCGTGGATGTAGATGTAGCGTGATTTGGTGTTGGTGTTGTCTGTATCTACTCCATCGAGCCAGAGAATTCTTGTCAGAACGTGATCCTTGTCATCTGCCTGCTCCACATCATAGACGCCTACTGGCTGGCGCCCTACGAACATCGTCATTGGGGCTGCTCCATCGCCATGCTTTTCTGATACGATGAAATTACCCAACGGAGTGCAATAAGAGCCTTCCTCTGCTCCTGTGCCATTCGCTGCGCTGGAAACCGGGTAGCTATGCACGAAGCCATATTCGTCTGTCAGTTTCATCGATTGCTTCGCTATCGAGACTTCTATATAGGGTGAATTTTCTGTATTCATGGATCAATACCAGCTTGTCGCCTTGTTGCTAATTTGTCAAATGATGCTGATAGTGAAATTTTGCGTGTTTTTCTGAAAATACCGACTAGAAATAGAAGCGTATGAAAGTAATAGCGATAGCAAACCAAAAAGGCGGAGTGGGCAAGACGACCACAGCCATTTCTCTCTCTGCCGCACTCGCTAAGTTAGGGAAGAAAGTTCTCTTGCTAGATCTTGACCCTCAAGCTAATGCCACATCTGGGCTAGGCATCGAGGCGGATAGCAGCATCTACTTTCCACTCATCGGCGAAGCTAGTATGCTTGATCAAGTCGTCGCTACTTCGACTGAAAACTTATTCATAGTGCCTTCTGGAATGGATCTTTCAGGTGTAGAGATAGAGCTCGCTCGTAGAGATGATCACCTCACATTTCTAAGAGATATGCTGGTGGATGTAAGAGAATGTTCAGATTTCGACTACTGTTTATTAGACACTCCTCCGAGTCTGGGAGTGCTTATGACTTCATCGCTCGCTTCAGCAGATGAGGTGCTCATACCACTTCAGTGCGAATACTTTGGCCTCGAAGGATTGGCCAAAATCATCCACATCATTACTCAGATCAGAGAGAGCGGAGCAGCTCCAGATCTTTTATTAGGAGGTATCATCATGACTATGTATGATGGCCGGACTAACCTTTCAAGACAAGTGGTGGACGAAGTAACAAAGCATTTCCCTGATCATATCTTTGAGCGTGTGGTGCCTAGAACTATTCGTCTCAGTGAGGCTCCATCATTTGGTAAAACTATTTTCCAGCATGACGCCAGCGGGACAGGATCACGAGCCTACATTGCTGTTGCTCATGAATTCCTAGAGCGTCACGGAGATGCTCCAGTTGAGTAAATCGTCAGAAAAAGCTACTACAGCGAGGAAGTAAATAATTAGCTGAATAATTTATTTGCTTATTTCTGGCAACACGCTTACAGCTTTGCCCGTCAGGAGCTGTGGAGTATCGGCAGACGAATCCCGCCAGGCCTTAATCGGAGCAACGGTAGTTTGTCCAGTATTGCCGCAGTTTCCTGGCACTTTTTTTGTTTTTTTTACAACTTAATCTAATAAATTTGGTTTCATCTACGTTATTCCTACGGAATACATGAAAAGCGAAAACTCCTTTAGAATTGCTAAAGTTCATGAAATCTGTAATTTTATTCACTAGCCCCATTTTCTAGAATTCAAATTTTTTACTAATGTCCACGTTCACAGCACCTAACATAGAAACTCTACAGGATAAGTTCCCGAGCCATGAAATCGAAAGTTTCATTGCTAAAGGAGGCATGGGCGCCGTTTATCTCGCTCGTCAGAAGTCCCTGGACCGACCAGTAGCGATCAAGATTTTACCAGTAGAATTTGGTGATGATGCGGATTATCGTATCTCATTTGAGACAGAGGCTAAGGCGATGGCAAAGCTTAACCATAGTAACCTAGTAGGGATTTATGACTTTGGTGATATGAATGGAATGCTCTATATTATTATGGAGTATGTGCCTGGTCGTTCACTTCATGATACGGCGCATGGCCAGAGAGTAGATCAGCTAGAAGCAGCTCGTCTCATCGCAGATATGAGCGATGGACTAGCTCATGCGCATAGCGCTGGTATGCTCCACCGTGATATCAAGCCGGCGAATGTTCTTATTGATGATGAAGTTCGTCCTAAGATTGTGGACTTCGGCCTCGCTCGACCTATGGGTGACAGTCAGACAGATGGAGTCGTATTTGGAACTCCAGGCTACACAGCTCCTGAGGTGCTAAATGACCCTTACTCAGTTGATCAACGCTCAGACATTTTCTCTATGGGGGTTATGCTCTATGAGCTACTCACTGGTAAACTTCCAGGAGACCCATTCATACCAGCTTCTAAAGACTCAGAATCTGATCGTAGATTTGATGCCATCGTAGCAAAGGCAATTCATCCTAACCCTGATAAACGCTACTCAAGTGCGGGCGATCTTGGTGAAGATCTGCATAATCTCATTAAAAATTTCGATGATAAGGCGCAAGCATCTGGTCTCAAGACTGGAGTAGCTCCCACTCGTGGAGCAAGGCCATTAGGTGGGGCAGTGGCTCGTCCTATAGTCCCTGGTAGATCTGTAGCTGCTGTAGGAGTCAGACCTGTAGCGAAGCAATCTAATAGTTCCACAGCGATCTTAGTCTGTTTATTATTACTAGGATTCTTAGTAGGTGGAATTTTCCTCTATAGCAGCCACAGCGCTAAAGAAGAAGCAAAAGCCGCTACGGCTCTAGCCCAGGCTAAAAAGAAAGTGGCTGAGGAGAAGCGTATCGCTGAAGAGCGACGCCAGAACGCTTTAGCATTGAAACGACAGCGAGCGAGAGAAAAGCGTGAGAAAGAGGAAGACCGGATAGCTCGTCTAGCTGAGCTTGAAGAGATGAGAGAAGAAGCGGCTAGGGATGCTGAACGTAAAGCTAAGGAAGAGGAAGAACGCATCGCTGAAGCAAAGAAAAAGGCAGCAGAAATGTTGGCCAATCTAGAAAATGAGCCAGATGAGCCTGAGGCTCCTGAAGTAGTTGAGTTCGATTATGAAAAATTTATCAGTGAAGTAAGAGAAGATCATAAGAAGAAGTTAAGTGAGCACAGAGCTAGCATTCTTGAAGAGAAACTGCCTCATATTAAGAAACTCGAAAGAGGTCTGAAAAGAGCTGTTAGAGGCTGGAATAAAGGAAAAGCAGCAGGCAAAGCGATGAAGGTTGTCGATGCTTATATAGAGAGAATTCGCGAAACTGGTGAACTCGGTGAAGTGCCTAAAAAACTGGATGATAAACTCAAGAAACGTGTGGAAAAAGCGCTCGAAATCTATGAGAAAGATATTGCTAAAATTGAAAAAAAGGACCAAGAGGCAATCAAAGCCCTACGCAAGTCATACATTGCAGTGTTAGAAAAGAAAATGACTGAGCTGGAAAAACTTGGCGATGATGCCGCTCAAGAAGCCATTAGTGAAGAAGTTGATGGCGTTGATAAAGACGAAGCATTTGTCCAGCTCTTCGAGGAAGAATAATTTATTCTTCTGCTGCTACGACTCCCACCCACACTCTAGGAGCCTTTTCTTGATATTGAGGTTCTAGTTTTTGACTCTCAGGAAATGCTTGAGGTTCAACGGCATGACCTTTCGGTGGAGCGATCATACCCAGAACCATAGGGCGATTATCATGAGTCGGTGTATGAGGTGAACATGACGCCAATGCTAATCCCGCGATGCTTGTGCCAATTATAAATGGCTTGCTTAGGCTTGGCCTGGGCGCTGTTTTTTTCTCATCCTGACTACAAAGCATTCCACACAGCTTTCCGCCTAGCTCTGCTTTCAGTGAGAGAACCTCAGCTCGACTGAGATCACTGATATCATGCACATGATGATCACACTGACTACAATGCCTGGCTGTCGTTTGGCATTCACTATTCCGCACAAGCTCATCCGCACCAAGTTCGGACCATTGTTTATGGCAGGGAGTCGGGATTAAAGGATCTAGATTAGTATTCATAATGCTAAATAACTAGCACATGATTCAGCTGAATTCAAGTTCTTAGTTTGCTGAGCTTATCCAGATAGATCATTAGAGAATGAGTCTATTTCTTTTCTAGTGGCCTGATTTTAGGGAAATTATTTGTCTGTTGGGAGCTTTCTAGATGCGGAATAAACAGAGCTTCTAGCTTCGGAACGTTGTGTGCAATCTCTAATGCTCGAGCAGTTGGCAGAATGCGTAATGCTGTGGCCCAAGTGTCTGCTTCCATAGAGGTAGGGGCGATTGTCGTGACATTGAGGCGGTTCGTCTTTCCTTGTTTTGTCTTGGGGTCGATGAGGTGGGCTTGGCGTTTGCCATCCAGCTCGAAGAATTGGTAGCTATCGCCAGATGTAGAGATAGCAGTGTTAGAGAGCACCAATTTACCGATGATTTGATGCTCAGGGTTTTCAATGCCTATGTGCCATCCATCTTTGTTCGGCGGAGCATCTGCTAGGACGGTTTCACCGCCTATAATGACAGCTGCCTTAGTGATTCCGTCCTTCTTGATAATCTGCATCAGCTGATCTGCAATGTAGCCTTTGCCGATCGCTCCGAGGTCTATCTTGAGGGGCTTGTTTAGCGTGATTGTCTGCTTGTTGTGGTCGAGGATGAGATCACGATAGTCCGTTAGCTCTAATACTTTATCATTCGCTGTTTCCTGCTTTCTCCAGCGTTGAGTGTGCTTACCAAAGGTGATGTCAAATGCGCCGTCTGTCTGTTCTGATATAGTCTGGGCAAATGCGATGATGGTGAAGAGTTCATCACTGACCTTATGAGGTTCTCCGAGAGGTCGCTGGCTAAGCTTGCTGACCTCACTGTCTGGGAGATAATCGGAGAGCATCGCATTGAGCTCATGAATACGTTGGAAGCATCGCTTTGAGAGCTGCTCAGCTTCTGCTTCATTTTGCTCAGAATAGAACACTATCTGCACTAATGTTCCAAGGTGTTGCTCGGCGAACTGATGTTTGTATAGCTCAATGGCAGTGTTAGAATTGACAGGGATATCAGGATTAGAATGTGTCTTTTTCTTCTCCCGTATATAGAGGGCGGTAGATAGTATTGCGATTACGAAGATAATGCTGACAGAGAGGCGTGCTTTCATTATAGAGAAGTATCAATAATTTACTCCTCTACCTCAACCTCAGAATTCCGGTAGGGATATATTTCTTCTGCCGTTGGTGTTTTTTTCCTTAACTAATCTGTTAGGTTCTATTCCTCTGGGCTGTAGAGCGGATGTCCTTTTTCGTAAACTGTATAGACTCCGTCTTCTGCGACTCCGTTATTCCAGTAGTGATACATTTCTTCTACGCTAGGGGTTTTCTCTGGTCGGACTATGCGGAATCCTACTGTTTGTGCGCTAGTGTGATAAAAGATACTCTTAGGCTCCTGAGGATCCTTAATCTTCCATTTAGGGTGTGATTTGTGCCGAGCATTGGCCGTTAATTGAGCTGGACGAGACATCCAGTGTCCTCCTTTGGTGACGTGTGGGTAGGGTTTGGTTGCTTTGACCCATGGGTTGTGCACTTTGGTTTTGGCGAAGTATTTTTTGCGATTTGGGACGTATTGATCGAGAGTCCATTCCATGACGTTGCCATGCATGTCGAGTAATCCCCAAGCGTTGGCTTGCTTGAGGCCTGGTTTATTATAGTTCGTTTTATCATTACCTCCGAACCATGCGTATTTATTACCTTCAGCGGGATCATTTCCCCAGCTGTATTTAGTGTTACTGCCAGCTAAACAGGCGTATTCCCACTCAGCTTCGGTAGGGAGGCGATAGAAATGACCAGTTTTGTAGCTAAGCCACTGGCAGTATTTGTTCGCTGCGTGCTGAGTCATGCTGATCATCGGGTAGCCATCGCGAGGCATCCCATTAGCTAGTGGGTGATATTGAGGTGTAGGTCTCGCCAGAAAGTCGATCTCATCTTCAATTTGAGCGCGCATGTAGTCGATGAGATAGCCATCTTTTTCTCTCTTCAGTTCGGGGTGCATAAAGAGGCTATATTCTTGCCATGTTATTTCTTTTTTTGCCATCCAGAATGGGGAAAGGCTGACTTCGAGTTTGTCGTCAGCTTGCTCACCTTGCCATGTGAAACTTCCGCCTTTGATTGGGAGTAGATCTAAGCTCTCATCTGAGCTGATCTTTTCATTGTAAGCGTTGAACGCCGTCTTGTTAGATTTATTTTCGCTAGCTTGTTTCTTGGTGATACGCTTGTGAATGATTTTGGTCATACGCATGATTTCCTCATCGAATTCATCGTTAACCAGAGTTGGCTTGATGTCATCGGTTAGAGTCACGGGCGTTTGTGCCTGAGCGTTGAGTGTAGTTGCCGCTGAGGCGATGAGTAGTGAGTTTGTTAGTGGCCGGATGAGTTTCATAAGATTTGTATTAATGAGATTGGAGCAAAAAAATACCGTGGGTAAAGTTACGCACGGTATTGAGAATGTCTTTCGATGATATTATGTAAAAACTTGCTTAATCGTCTTCAGCGACACCAGAGTTCCAGTAGTGATACATTTCCACTGCAGTTGGTATCTTTGCTGGGCGGACCACTCGTAATCCTAGCCAAGGTGTGTCGGTATGATACCAGATACTTCTTGGGTTCTGTGGATCAGACTGCTTCCATTTTGGGTCAGACTGTTGGCGTCCATTTCCCGCTATATCAGCAAGTGTTTGCTTCCAGTGACCACCTTTGACTACGTGTGGATATGGTTTGCTAGCTTTCACCCATGGGTTGGTGACAGTGTCCTTGCCGAAGTATTCTTTGCGGTTAGGAACGTATTGATCCAGGGTCCACTCCATGACGTTGCCGTGCATGTCGTAGAAGCCCCAAGGGTTTGGTTTTTTAGCGCCTGGCTTTTGGTAGTGAGAAGCCGCGTCTCCACCAAACCATGCATACTTATTACCTTCTGCAGGATCATCTCCCCAGCTATATTTAGTCGTAGTTCCAGCCTTGCTCACGTATTCCCATTCTGCCTCGGTAGGCAGGCGGTAGAAATGGCCAGTTTGGTAGCTGAGCCATTGGCAATACTTGTTGGCAGCATGTTGAGTCATGCTGATAGCAGGGTGGCCATCGCGCTTCATTCCGAAAGTCATCGGGTGATACGGAGGTGTCGGACGTGCTAGGAAGTCGATGTCGTTCTCGATCTGCTCACGCATGAACTCCAGAACCTGACCGTCTTTCTGACGAGGGATTTCGGAGAGCATGAAGGGCTCATATTCTTCCCACGTTACTTCCTTTTCTCCCATCCAGAATGAAGAGAGGTTGACTTCAAGTTTGTCGCCCTCTTTGTCACCTTGCCAAGTGAAGCTACCTCCTTTGACTGGGAGCATGTTGAACTGCACACCAGTCTTGAGGCTTTCTTTGTAAGATGCGAAGGGTTGCTCCTTGTTGTCGTTGGTCTTGTTCTTTATCTGCTTGTAGTCGACTATGCGCTTGTGGATGATTGTAGCGAGGCGCATTTGCTCCTCGTCGAGATCATCTTTAGCGAGTGCAGGCTTGATATCAGCAGCCGACACAGCTTTAGCGGGAGGAATAATTTCGGGTGGTGACTCAGCACTCACAGGTATGACTGAGAGCGCGGTGAGTGCGACAATTGCTTTTTTAGTAGTAAGTGCTGACTTGATCATGGTTGATTAGACAAATTTAGTTTTACCAGGGTGGGCCGTTTTACGAGCTTTGAATGGAGTCTTGAAGTTAAGATCCTTGATGTCTGGGAGTAGAGTATCCGTGGAGGTCATGATCTGATCACCAGTGATAAGCTTACCTGTGTAGCCTGCTGTGCGGCCCATGAGAGCGACAATGTGGCTGTTGCCCATTTGATCCATAACGTCGTTGTAGACTTTACCTTCGCGGATATGCTTAGTGAGGATCTTGTGCTCATTGGTGTAGCCGAGTCCGCCTTTGCCCTTCCAGATTTCCTTGCCGCCGCTGATGATGGATACTCCACGACCGTCTGCGATAGCGCGGCCGTTTGTTCCAATAATGGTGTCGCCACTAGGTGCGTAGGTTCCGCGGATCTGGCGTCCGAAGAACTCAGATGTGCGGCCGTCAGCGTATTCGTAACGAAGACTGAACTGGTCCCAAGTGTTAGCTGCTTTCACTGGGTTGATATTAGCGCCATTTGCGTAGCACTTCACAGGGATAGCATCACCCATTGCCCATGACATGCGGTCGATACCGTGAATCATGAACTCGAGGATTCCGTCACCACTAAGCTCTAGGAAGTTCTGCCAGTATCTGAGTGACCATTCCATGTCAGACATTGTTGGTGGCTTGAACTTGATGTCTGGCATCTGGTTTGGTCGTCCGCCGCCAGAGTAGGCTGATGAGCAGCTTAGGACATCACCAATAGCACCGTCTTTGATACGCTTGTGCATCTCCATGAGGTGTGGGCTGTAACGCCATACGAGACCAGTAAGAACAGATTGTCCGTTGCTCTGAGCCTTTTTAGCGTTTTCAACCACGCTCTTGAGTCCTGGGATATCGAGTGCGAACGGCTTCTCCATGAAGACGTGCTTACCTGCGGCTACAGCTGCTTCGAAATGAAGCGGTCTGAATGCTGGAGTTGAGGTAAGGAGAACGATGTCTACACCACTATCAATCACTTTTTGATATGAGTCAAAACCTACGAACTCACGCTTGCCACCGTCTGTGTCGATGCGGCCAGAATACTTGTTCTTTAGCTTGCCGAAACTCTTGATTCTGCTGTCGAAAATATCACCTGCAGCCCAAATAACTGTATTCGGGTCAGCATTGATGATGTCACGGACTGCACCAGATCCACGTCCACCTACGCCGACGACGCCGACTTTTAGCTTTCTGTTGCCAGCAGCTTGGACTGCTGCGTTTGCCACTGGGAATGCGAGTGTGCCCATTCCTAGTGCTGATGCACCTAAAACAGTGCTCTTCACGAACTTGCGACGTGTGAATTGTGAATCTTCGTTTGATGGTAGTTGATCTGACATAATATGTGTTCTGGTTGTGTTAAAATTACTTGGAGCTTAAGCCAAATGCTTTATCCATGTTTGCTGAGACTTCTTTGAGACGGTCTAGTTTGCCACCGCCAACTTCTGCGGCGCACCAACCATTATAGTTGATTTCGATGAGTGCTTTGCGGACATCTGTGAAGTCGATGTCTCCAGCTCCGATCTTGGTGAATTGATTTTTCTCGCGTGAGAAACCTTTGACGTCGAGCTTGACGATACGCTTACCTAGGTGGCGAATCCAGTCACCCATGCTACCGTATTTCCAGTGGTTGCCGATGTCGAACTGTAGCCCTACGAATGGTGAGTTAAATTCATCGACATATTTACCTAAGAGCTCTGCCGTTTGATTTGAGTCTCCTTTGTGATCGTAGCAGAAATGGTTCCAGACGTTTTCGATGACGATAGTGATGCCGTTCTTCGCCGCGTATGGGACAGCGAGCTTAATGTTTTCTACAGAGCGTTTCCATACTTCTTCCTGAGTTCCGTCTTTGCCGTGGCCTACTACTAGAAGGATAGTGCTGCCTCCAACTGCTCGAGTTTCATCGATGCCTGTCTTGAGGTCTTTGAGAGCCTTCGCTCTGACTTCTGGTTTCGGGTCACTGTGGCGCACTGCCCAGTGAGAGCCGCAGACTGTGCCATCTACGATGATACCAGTCTCCTTGATCGCGGCCTTAGCTTGTTCGATAGGGATGCCTGGTGTGTTGAACTCAATCGCTTCAAAGCCAGCTTCTTTAGCCATGTTAAATCGCTCAAGAACGGAACCGCCTTTGATCATGCCATACTTGAGAGTCTTGAAGAGCCTTCCTTCGAGAGGGGCCACAGGTGCCACCACCTTCTCCGCTTGAGCGGCTAGGAGCTGGGATACTAAAGGTGTTGCGGCTAGGCTACCTAGAGCTGCCTTTTTGATGAATCCACGACGTGAGCCAGAGTGGATACTGCTAAATTGATGCTGATTATCGTCCATTTGTGTAAAACTATACTACAACTATTGGGAAAACTATCACAAACTCTTCATTTTTCACTCTTTTCTAAGACATAATGGTTATGGTAAATGTTTTACGTGATGATTACAGTCTGATGTAGAGTGATTTATCTGGTCTGCAGTTCGAACCAGTGAATTAGGTGTGTTTTTTTTCTAGGCTGTATTATTAAATGCATCCGTCGTCTAACAAAAGCGAATAAATTTGGCTGTGGCCATGTTTTCGAATTGTTAGCTATTTTTTAAATGCTTCATCTGTAACCCATCAATCCTGTGTCTAAATTTTCAATCTCTTTTCCTAATATGAGGAAGCAACTTCCTGAGGTGCTGCGCCAGATTGACAGTATTAAGTTTGCTTATCAAGGCATCATCGACTCGCAGGGTAAAGATTTGCCAGAGATGGAGAAAGCGAAGCTTCAGCCTAAGCCGTTCGCTAGTCTACTAAAAGCGAAAGACAACTTCTCCTTCGCAGCCTCACAAGTCCTCACATTCACAAACGCTACCACCAACGTTTACGACGTAAGAAGCAGACTAGCTAGCACCACGGATGCCAACAACATCACCACCGACTACACCTACGACGCCAACAACAACCTCGTCACACTCTCTGACGGCAAAGGCAACGAGCGCCACTGGTTCTTCGATGCACGTAACCTCAACGTAACCAAAGTTTACCCAGGCAGCGCAGGAAATGACTTCTACACACAGAACTTCGACGCCCTCGGAAGAGTCAGCATCAAGGTCGACCAGATCGGCACCACCTGCAGCATGATTTACGACCTAGCAGGCCGCATGATTGAAAAACAATACCACACCGGAGCCACACCAGCTCAAGGAGGAATCGTAGTTCAAGGCCCAACACTAGAATCAACCGACACCTTCAGCTACGACGCAGCAAGCCGTCTAACAGCGACTAACAAAGGCCG
>CAKZNV010000203.1 GCA_937132085.1 uncultured Rubritalea sp.
TGCTCTCCTCCAATCACATGGACACAACGTTTCAGTAGCAGTAGAATAATGTCTAAGAAATTACTCATACTCGGTGGTAATGGCATGGTGGGTTCAGCTCTCGTGAGAGCAGCGAAGGCTCGCGGTGTTACTGACATCTTGACTCCATCTAGCAGAGATCTAGATCTCTGTGATCAGCAAGCTACCGAGCAATACCTGGCTGAGCAACAACCGGATGAAGTAATCGTAGCAGCTGCAAAAGTAGGAGGAATCCATGCGAATAGCACTTACCCTGCGGACTTCATTTATATTAACTTAATGATCGCAGCTAACGCGATTCACGGCTCCTATAAGGCAGGTGTGAAGAGGCTGCTTTTTCTGGGGAGTTCATGCATTTATCCGAAATTGGCTCCACAGCCGATGACGGAAGACTGCTTGCTCACTAGCGAGTTAGAGCCGACAAACGAGGCCTACGCTATCGCTAAAATTGCGGGGTTGAAACTTTGTGAATATTACAGAAAGCAATACGGAGTGAACTATCACTCTGCAATGCCGACAAATCTTTACGGACCTGGTGATAACTACCACCCTGAGAACTCACACGTGATTCCAGCTATGTTGAGACGCTTCCATGAGGCTAAGGTCAACGGATTGGACGAAGTTCAGATCTGGGGCACAGGCACACCTAAGAGAGAATTTCTCTATGTAGAAGATTTAGCTGATGCGTGCTTCCACCTCTTAGATTTAGAAAATCCTCCTAACCTTGTAAACATGGGATATGGAGATGATGTATCAATTCTAGAACTAGCGCAATCAGTGGCAAAGACAGTAGGCTTCGAAGGTGAAATCACCACTGATCCTACAAAGCCAGATGGCACACCTAGAAAACTTATGGACAACTCCATCTTGAGGTCACTCGACTGGACTCCAAACGTCGACCTAGCAACAGGTCTCGCATCAGCATATAAATGCTTCCTCGAAGAAGAGTCTTCAGGGCAGCTCAGAGCTAAGTAAATCATTTTGAAAACCATTGATGTCATAGGGCTACCCGTAGCGGTTACTACCTACGCTAAGGCGATAGAGTGGACATCAGAGCAAGCTAGAAAAGGCGATAGAGCGTATGCAGTAGAAGCTGCGAACACTCACGTAGCTGCACTAGCTAAGCACGAGAAAGACTTTGGTGATGCGATGGCAAAATTCGATCTCATCTGCCCAGATGGGATGCCACTAATATGGTCGATCAACCGCAAGCTAGATAAAGCGGATAAACTAACAGATCGGGTGTATGGACCGACTTTAATGCTCAAATGTATTGAGGCATCTGCAGGGCAGAGCGACCTAAAGCACTTCTTTCTTGGCGGTTCTCAGTCCACTCTAGACAAACTCACAGATAAGTTTTCTAAAGAGAATCCAGACTCTATCATCTCAGGTGTTTACTCACCTCCATTTGGTGAATGGCCAAAGGAAGAATTTGATAAGATCTGTGGATTAATCAGAGAGTCAGGAGCGAATCACATCTGGGTCGGCTTAGGATGCCCTAAGCAGGAACGATGGATCGCTAAGCATAAAGAAGATCTACCAGCTGGCTGCTACTTCGGTATCGGCGCCGCTTTTGCGTTTCATGCAGGCGAGGTAAAACAAGCTCCAGCATGGATACAACGCTATGGCATTGAATGGCTCTACAGACTCTGTAAGGAACCGAGGAGACTTTATAAACGGTATTTTGTGAACAATACTAGATTCATTTACTACTCAATTTTCAAATAAAACTAAATAATATAATGAGTAAAACACTCGAAAAGATAGCAGATAAATCAGCAGTCATTGGCATAGTGGGATTAGGTTATGTAGGCCTACCTCTTGCCCTAGCCTTCATTGAGAAAGGTTTTAAATGCATCGGATTTGATATTGATCAAACCAAAGTAGATGCAATTTCAGCTGGTGAAAGTTATATAGATCACATTCCATCTGAGCCACTTGCTCAAGGTGTGAAAGATAGCCTACTCGAAGCGACTACAGATTTTTCTCGCATTCCAGAAGTAGAGGCAGTGATTATGGCTGTGCCTACTCCTCTGAATAAGCACTTTGAGCCGGATCTCAGTTACGTGACTATGACGATGGATTCAGTAGCTCCATACCTAAGATCAGGGCAGATTGTATCTTTGGAGTCTACGACTTACCCAGGAACTTGTGATGAAGAACTTAAGCCTAGAATCGAGGCGCAAGGCCTAGAAGTAGGTAAAGACGTCTATCTCGTTTATTCTCCAGAACGTGAAGATCCTGGGAATGCCCATTTTTCTAGCAAAACGATACCTAAAGTAGTTGGTGGAGCAACACCAGCATGTGCTGAGCACGGAAAAGTTCTCTATGAATCAGCAATCTCATCAGTGATTCCAGTTTCTTCAACTCAAGTCGCTGAATTCACGAAGCTACTAGAAAACATATACAGAGCGGTAAACATTGGCCTTGTAAATGAGCTGAAAATCGCTGCTGATGCAATGGGCATAGATATTTGGGAGGTGATAAATGCTGCTGCTACTAAGCCATTTGGTTTTAAGGCGTTCTACCCTGGACCAGGCCTTGGAGGTCATTGTATCCCAATTGATCCTTTCTATCTGACATGGAAAGCAAGAGAGTTTGGCGTTCATACTCGATTTATCGAGCTTGCAGGAGAGATCAATCGTTCTATGCCCAAGTATGTTGTTCGAGGCACGATGGAGGCTCTAAATGAGCGAAAAAAAGCTCTCAACGGAAGTAAAATACTACTCATGGGGTTAGCTTATAAAGAAGATGTGGATGACATGCGCGAGTCACCAACTTTCGAGTTAATGGATCTCATCAAAGAACAAGGAGCAGATGTTCATTATTATGACCCCCACATCCCCGTGATCAGCCCTACTCGTGAGCACGCTAATTGGACTGGTATTAAATCCATAGAATGGAATGCAGAAAATATTGCGAGCTTCGATGCTGTGATCATCGCTACTCACCACAAGGCATTCAATTTGGAAGAGCTTGTAGCAAACGCGGATCTTATTGTTGATACAAGAAACGCTCTTTCTAAGAGTAGAATCGAAGGTAAACCAGGTCAGGTTAAGAAAGCTTAATTTAAATCAAATATACTAAACTATGAAAATTGGAGTGATTGGAGCAGGAGCTTGGGGGAAAAACCTTGTTAAGAATTTTTCTGAAATGGGTGTGTTAGCTGGAGTAGCTGACGCAGTAGATTTAAATCGTGAAAATGCAAAAGCTATTCAAGCTGACGTTGCTCTATTCAACAGCCATACTGATCTTTTAGCCCAAGGCTACGATGCCGTGGCTATTGCAACACCTGCGCACACACACTATGCCATTGCTAAAGATGCAATGGAATCAGGCTGTGATGTATTTATTGAAAAGCCGATGACACTAGATCCAGCCGAGTCTGAAGCATTGCTTAAACTGGGTCAAGAGAAGGGCAAGATCGTGATGGTGGGGCATTTGTTGCTCTATCAACCAGCGATAGCCTACATCAAAGAAGCTCTTGAGAGAAAAGATATTGGCAAAATTTACACGATGCATCAACGCCGTTCTAAACAGGGCAGAGCACGAGCAGTAGAGAATGTTCTTTGGAGCTTTGGTGTGCACGATGTCGCTGTTCTGCTTTACCTATCTGGAAAAGCTCCATCAGTGGTAGAAGCTGTTGGACACTGTGGGCTACAATCAAAAGTAGAGGATGACACCTTCCTCCACCTTACTTTTCCTGATGGATCCAAAGCACATCTCCATAACTCATGGCTGTGGCCAATCGTAGAGAGAGGGCTCATTATTATCGGTGAAAAGGGAATGCTTGTTTATGATGAGATTGCTCAGAATGTGAAGCTTGTGAAGAAGACAATCGATACGAACCTGCAAAATGTAGATGATGGTGAAGAGACCGTATTTGAAGGTAGTGGTCAGCCACTGAGGCTTGAACTAGATCATTTTGTTGACTGCTGTAGGACTAGAAATAGTCCAAAATCATGCGGTCAAAACGGCTTGGATGTAGTCAGAGTCTTAGACCAAGCCGAGAAAATTCTAAAATCTGCTAGAGTTTAAATGATGAACTATTTGAAACATGAAACAGCAATTGTGGATGAAAATGTTACGATTGGTGATAATACAAAAATTTGGCATTTTGCGCATGTATGCTCTGGAGCGGTGATTGGAGAATCATGCGTCTTTGGTCAGAATACTATGGTAGCTAATGATGTGAAAATTGGTTCGAATGTAAAAGTTCAGAATAATGTGGCGATCTATACAGGAACGACAATTGAAGATGATGTTTTTCTAGGACCATCATGTGTGCTTACAAATGTGACAAATCCTCGTTCACAAGTGAAACGACAAAGCCTCTATGAAGAAACGCTGATTAGAAGAGGCTCCACAGTAGGTGCGAATGCTACGATAGTATGCGGCATTACTCTTGGTCGATACTCATTCATAGCAGCAGGTGCAGTAGTTGCTAAATCTGTCCCAGACTACGCCTTCATGATGGGAGTCCCAGCGAGACAGCATGGATGGATGAGCAGACACGGGCATATTCTAAAAGTAAAAGATGCTGAAGGTCTGTTAGTTTGTCCTGAGAGTGGTTTCAGATACAAAGAAAATAATGGTGAGTTGAATTGCGTCGAATTAGATGAAGAAGCTCCTTTACCAAAAAACTTAACAGAAGGTTTAAAAACCTACGACGAATTTAAAATAAACTAACTATATCAAATGGATTTTATCGACCTCAAAAGCCAGCAAGCTCTCATCAGAGAGGAGCTTGACCAACGTATTTCAACTGTTCTAGATCATGGACAGTATATCATGGGACCTGAAGTAAAGGAACTAGAAGCAGCTCTTGCTGAGTATGTAGGAGTGAAGCATTGCATTGGGGCTGCATCTGGAACAGATACGCTACTGATCGCTCTCATGGCTCTAGAGATAGGTCCTGGTGATGAAGTGATTACAGTTCCTTACACCTGGATTTCTACTGCGGAAATGATTGCCCTTACTGGCGCTACTCCAGTGTTTGTAGACATTGACGCTGATAGCTGGAACATGGATACTACTTTGCTAGAAGCTGCTATCACAGATAAAACTAAGGCGATCATGCCAGTAGGGATTTACGGTCAAACTGCGGACATGACAGCTGTGAATGAAATCGCAAATCGTCACAATCTCCCTGTGATCGAAGATGCAGCTCAATCATTTGGTTCTACTCATCATGGAGTTAAATCATGCGCTCTTTCCACTATTGGTAGCACTTCATTTTTCCCATCTAAGCCACTAGGTTGCTATGGTGACGGTGGGGCCTTATTTACCAACGATGACGAACTTGCTGCAAAGATGAGACAAATTCGTGTGCATGGGCAAGAAAAGAAACATCACCATCCAGTGCTCGGAATTAATGGCCGACTAGATACCATACAAGCTGCTGTAGTGCTTTGTAAACTCCCTCTGTTTGATAATGAAATTTCCAAACGTCAGCACGTTGCTGAGTCTTATGGTAAATCTATTTCCAATAGCGCCGCTGTGGTCGATGGCCTGCAACTCCCTAGAGTTCCCGAAGGTAACACTTCCGTATGGGCTCAATACACAATGCTTTCCCCAGATAGAGATGCTCTCAAAGAGAAGCTCACAGCGGCTGGTATTCCAAGTGTGAGCTACTACGCAGTGCCGCTTCATCTACAACCTGTATTTGCTTATCTTGGTCACCAAGTAGGAGATTTTCCTGTGACCGAGAGAGTATCAGCCCAAGGTCTCAGCTTACCGATGAACCCTTATCTGTCTGATGAGGAAATCGAACAAGTTTGTAGTGCTTTTGAAGGTGTTTAATCTTCAGAAGTTAATGCTCATTGCTTCTGGTTATTTGGCGTAGCATAGGAATTTATAATCATTAATGGCATCTAGAACAATAAAAGCGGGAATTCTTGTTTTTGGACAAGGTATTGCAGCTCTGTCAGCTATAATAATTGGAGCTTACCTTTCGAGAGAACTTTCGAAGGCTGACTACGCCACATACCGGCAGACCTTGTTATCCTATCGTTTTGTAGCTCCAGTATTGATGTTGGGGCTTCCGCAAGCTCTGTTGTATTTTTTGCCACAGCACGAGGAACAGAAAAGAAAAATTCTCGTTAAAATAATCACGGTGCTCTTCTCTGTAGGCGCACTGTTTTCACTCTTTCTTTTCTTTGGGGGGAACCACTTATTAGCACAGAGGTTTAATAATCCACAGCTAGCTGGAGCATTAAAGGTGTTTGCTCCTTATGCTGCAATGATGCTACCTGTAAGTTTACTAACCAATTTTCTAGTTGCCTGTGGGAAAGTTAAAGTTGTAGCAATCTACAACATTATATCGTCAGTGGCGTTACTCATCATCCTATTTATCTGGATGACCTATAGCGCATCATACGAGGGGGCTATTCAGGCTAACATTCTCCATGCTCTGATCCTATTTATTCCTGCGATCCTGATCATGTGGACAATGGCTGGGAAATCTGTTCCAGGTGCAGACCCCGTGGATCTTAAGGATATTTTAAAGTATAGTTTGCCACTTGGCATTGGTCTGATGGTTGGTCAGTTTAATCTGAACCTCGATAAAGTTATTGTGGCGACGATGACAACACCAGAAGATTTTGCAGTTTATGTCAACGGCGCTATCGAAGTCCCTTTGATAGGTATGATTACTGGTGCGGTCTCCGCTGTGATTTTGCCTGACATGGTGAAAGCTTGTAAGATGGGTGATAAAGCCGGCGCTTTGGAAATGTGGAAACGAGCTGGTGTGAAATCTGCTTTAATTATCTTTCCTGCAACATGTTTTCTGATGCTAGTTGCCCCAGAGTTAATGACCTTTATTTATTCTGAGGAGTATGTAGAAAGCGCACTACCTTTTAGAGTTTATCTTTGTGTGTTACCACTAAGGATCATCTTTTTTGGCTCCTTATTTCAAGCGGTTAATAAATCAGGATTAATTCTCAAACGGGCTTTGCTGAATGTTATCGCTAACGGCCTTTTGACCATATTATTTGTGTGGCTATGGGGAGCATGGGGAGCTGCATTGGGAACAGTAACAGCCATAATTATATTCGCATATCCCTATTGCATTTGGTCATCAAAGAAACTATTCGACGTGAATGTGTGCGACTTGTTTAAATTACGAGAACTCCTATTAATATCGATAATATCGATCATTGCCGCCTTAGGAAGCTGGTTTGTTGTTCAGCAATTTCAATTCTTGCCTATTTGGCTCTTGATGGGGGGGGGCGGAATAGTTTATGGCTTCCTTTATCTTGGTGTAGGTAGGTGGTTTGGTGTTTTGAACTTGCGTGACATTTTAGCAATAATTAGAAAAAAGTAGCTAATGATTAAAAAAATGAGAAAGTTGTTTATGAAGTTTTTCGTCAAACGGTGGGGAGGCGGTTTTACAGATGAGAAATTTAGCTTGAAACTACGCTTCTATTGTGGAGTGGTGCAGAAGTATCTAAAAATCAATAATAATGTGTCGTGGCCTGTTCATTGGACTAGCACTATAAAAGCTCCTGAGAAAATTAAAAAAGGCTCCAGAATGCCCGGACTTGCCCTAGGATGCTATATTGATGGGCGTAATGGGATAAGTATCGGAGAAAACACATGGATTGGACCAGGTGTGAAAATTGTAAGTATGAATCATTCTGTTTATAATTATGAGCAATATGAGGAGGCCGAACCTGTAACAATTGGCCGTGATTGCTGGATTGCTAGCAATGCTGTAATCCTAGCTGGAGTCAAATTAGGTGACCACACAGTTGTGGCTGCTGGGGCAGTAGTTAATAAATCTTTTCCTGATAGTGACCAGTTGATAGGTGGTGTTCCAGCACGCAAAATAAAAAGCCTCGGCCGATACGGTCAAGAACCGAGTGAATCTGAGATGTAATAGAATGATTAAGAAATTTAAATCACACATTTGTCGGATATTACAATTACTCAAACTTTCGACAAACCGAGTTCTACACGTTATTGAAACGAGGGGGAAGAATGAAGTGCCTTCGTTCGAATATCCTCCAATATTTATCATTGGGCCACCTCGCTCTGGGAGCACCCTGTTATTTCAGGTGATGGTCAATGCATTTAACGTGAATTACACTACTAATGCAGATGCATCATGGTATGGAGGGATTTCATTCCGAAAACGATTTTTTCCTTTGTCTGATGCTGACAGGAAAACCGACTTCAATTCTACACATGGACAAACGAATGGTCGTAATTCTCCGCACGAATGTGGAGAATATTGGTATCAGTTCTTTAGACGGAGTCCACAGTATGTGCCCCTTGAGGAAGCAGATGAGAAAAAAATGAACCGATTGCGAAGATCGTTGCAGAGGATGACGACAGCTGGAAAAGCTCCGCTCTTATTTAAAAATATGAATTGCGCTCTAAGAATGGAGCCACTAGGTAAAACGTGTCCTGAAGCTCTCTATATTGTGACCCATCGTGATACGCTGTGGAATGCTCATTCTCTACTACAAGTAAGAAAAAAAGTGAATGGGGAATATGTAGAGTGGTGGTCGATGGAGCCTAAAGAGATAGAAGAACTTAAAATTTTGCGGCCAGAGGAGCAAGTTGTTGAACAGATCAACACAATTCATCGTGAGATCGATATCCAGAGAGAGCAGCTTGGAAAGGATCGTTTTTTTGATGTGAGCTACGAGGAGCTTTGTAATGACCCTCAAAAAGTGATGAACTCAATGAACTCCTTCTTTGTAAGTCATGGTATAAATATAGCCGCCTCAGATATAGAGATTCCAAAAAACTTTCCACTAAGTGAACAATGCCGCATTGATAAATCGATGCACGATCGATTAAGTAGTTATGTTAGGAAGTAAATTTGAGACAGTCTCGCAAGCTTGGCGTTTTACAGATCTGTTTTCGAGATCACAGAAAGCCAGCGGTGACACTATAAATACATTCCGTAACGGCTTAGCAGAACTTTTAGGTGGTGATTCAAAGCAAGCCATATTTTTTAAAAGCGCCAGATCTGCTCTATTGTCTATTTTAACCACTCTAGACGACGAAAATAAACGCGTTGTAATGTTGTGTGCATTGAATTGTTCAGTTGTGAGTGATGCCGTATTGGCATGCGGATTAGAGCCTTTATATTATGATTTAGCTGACTCTACAGGGAGAATAGATTGTGAAGCTCTAGCTTTTAGTATACCAGATAATTGTTGCGCTGTTGTCATCCCTCATTTGTATGGTTTACCTGCAGCGAGTGGGCAAGATATTGATTTAATTAGAGCCAAGGGTGTCACTGTGGTTGAAGATTGTGCGCATACTTTAGGAGCTACAGTAGGTGGAAAAATTGTAGGAACCATGGGGGACTATTCTATTTTTTCCTTTAATCACGATAAACCAATTTCTCTAGGTGGAGGAGGGATGTTATGGGTTAACTCATCTGTGCCGAAAGGAGTCGTTGACCCCCAAAAAAATCAGATCTTTTTGTTATCTAGTGCTTCTGAGATATTAGAACTATTTTGGTTTAAAGTATTTTTGTTAGTTCGTAGAGTGGGTGGTGTTATGCCACCTCGAATTGGGAGTAAACTTTTGAGAGTTTTTAATGTGCTGTCTCGGATATTGCGCATTAGTGATGGTGGTAGTGGTTTCCCTGTTTCAGGCATAGGTGCCATTCGTGCAAAACTTGGATGCATTCAACTTAAAAAATTGAATCACACGGTAAGTAAACGTAACGATAAGAGTTCTCATCTGATTAATAAGATTGGACTTCCTGTCTGGTCTGGAGTGAGCTCAAAGCATACAGCAACTTGGTTGAGGTTACGGTTAAGGCTGCCGAGCCAAGAGAAAGCAGATCGTTGTAGTAAGATATTCCGTAAACATGGTTTGCGAGTTGGTCGATTTAATTGGCCTGATTTACCAACTGAGTTGAATGAACGTGACTTTCCTCATGCGTTTCTCTGGGCTAAGTGTGGGGTGGATGTTCCTCTCCATGAGGTATTGTCAGCAACGGATTTGGATAGAATGATAGTAGAATTTAATGCACTTGGAGAACTTAGTGAGTGTAATGTATAGGCATAACTAGGATGGACAAAATTGACAAAACTGATAATCAGGGAAGCATATTTTCCCAAGGATGGTGGCTAGACACTGTGGCACCTGGTGCTTGGGATTCGGTCGAGATTGAGCGTGATGGAGTGGTGATCGCTCGACTCCCCTATATCAGCAAGCAAGGTCGTCTTGGACTTCATATAGGCATGCCTCAGTTAACACAAACATTAGGTCCATGGCTTGCTCCTATGGAGGGGAAACTTTCCAAGAAATTTGGTAAAGAAAAAGACCTTATGGGCGAGCTAATTAGTAAACTTCCTGATTATGCCTATTTTATACAGAACTTTCATTATTCAATTACCAACTGGTTACCTTGGCATTGGAATGGCTTTGAGCAGACCACCCGCTATACCTATGTGTTAGAAGACTTAGGAGACACTGACGCTATTTTTAATGGGTTTGATACTAAAATCAGAGGAGATATACGTAAAGCCAGTAAACAAGTAGAGGTCACTACAGATGTCACATTCGATGATTTTTGGGAACTCAATAAAAAAGTGTTTGAGCGTCAAGGTATGGCGATGCCTTATAAGGAAGAACTACTTAGACGAATTGATGATGCCTGTATAAAGAAGGGCTGCCGCAAGGTTTTTCTAGCAAGAGATAGAGAGGGGCGAGCGCACGCTGCAGCTTATATAATATGGGATGATAGATCTGCATACTATCTGCTTGGTGGTTCTGATCCAGATTTGAGAAACAGTGGTGCCACTAGTTTGGTTCTATGGGAAGCGATTCAATTTGCTTCAGAGGTGACTGTCAAATTTGATTTTGAAGGCTCTATGTTAGAATCTGTTGAGAGGTATGTTAGGGCATTTGGAGGAACTCCTAAGCCCTATTTCCAAATTTCACATCAAAAGAGTAAAAAATACCGCATCAAGAATTTGCTCAAACAGCTTTGGACAGCGATAAAATCATAATTAATGAAACCTAATTGTGAGAGTGAAAACGATAGAAAATAGCGAAGTGAAAGTAAGGGTATCTTCAGCTTGCTTAGCCGAGAAAAAATATGTTGTTCGTGTTTTGCTAGAAGAATTTTTAGGATTATGCGTCAGCTTTGAACATAAGCCAGATATAAAGGGGATAGAAATAACTTGTCCTAGTAAATTAGGAACTCTCAGAATAAAAGATGATTTTTTTGAGCTTGCATCAGATTACTGGTTGGAAGAAAAAAGTTTACCTAATGATGAGGTCTGGTGTCGAAATGATCGTTTTAGTAAATTACTTGGTGAGGAGAACATCCCAGTAATCTATGGGGAAAAGAATGAAGATGGCACTTGGTGGCATGTGGAAAACGGGGTTGGAGAATTAGGTATTGATATATTTGGCTCTAGTTTTTTCTATCTATCACGCTATGAAGAAGCTGTAGCAAGCGAACGTGATGGCCATGACCGATTCCCTTCAGATGCTAGCGTCTCTAGTAAGTGGGGTATTTTACATCGTCCTGTGGTTAACGAGTATTTGGAGATACTGTGGGACTGCGCTAAAGAAATCTGGCCTCATTTGGAAAGAACGCCGAGAGATTTTAGGATCTTGCCGAGTCACGATATAGACTGGCCATACCTATTCATGGACGTTTCGATGCTGTCTGCCTTTAAGAACTTCTTGAGAGGAGTCAAAAGGACTAAGCTGAGTGATATGGTTACTTGGAGTTGGCGTTATGTCCTTTATAGATTGGGTAATTATGCCGCGGACCCTTATAATACGATCCAATGGATCATCGATCAGTCTGACAAACGTGGGCTGAAAAGCGCATTCTACTACATACCACAGCAAACACACTCTGAACTCGATCCTCAAGACTATCTAGACAGGAAGGATGTGATGAATCAATGGCAGAAAATTATTACACAAGGTCACGAAATAGGTGTGCATCCCGGATACGAGACATATCTATCTGAAAAGAAAATCAAAGTTGCTTCAGACCGGATTAGGCTCTCCCTAGAAAAGCTTGGGCACACAGAGCAGAAGCAGCTTGGCGGTAGACAGCATTTTCTCCGCTGGAAGACTCCAGACACATCATTGCATTGGGAAAACGCAGGATTGAACTATGATTCAACTCTAGGCTATGCAGATAAGCCAGGCTTCCGTTGCGGAGTGTGTTATGAGTATCCTCTTTACGATTTTGTTAATAGAAGGACTCTAAAATTACGTGAACGTCCGCTAATTGTAATGGACTGCTCTGTGATTGATCAGCAATATATGGGCTTAGGAACTGGTGAATCAGCGTTGGCTGTGATGTCTGACTTAAAGCAAACGTGTCGTAGTTATGATGGTGATTTTACCATTCTCTGGCACAATCAACGTTTTGAGGTTAAGGCTGAACGTGATCTTTACATAGAGCTTTTGGATAGCTGAGTTTCAAAGCACTTGACGTGTTAGAACATTCTTGAGAAGAACACAGATGTGCTCGGAACAGTAAATTAATACAACGTGAAACAAAAAAAAATTAAAGTTCTCTATGTTATGCGCATGCCCCTAGATCGTATGGATGGCATAGGACGTAAGGTAAGCGATCAAATCCGTATGTGGGCGGCCTCAGGAGTCGATGCTCGAATACTGGTGTTTGTAGACGTTCCGGGGCAAGAAATGGATGCTATCAGGGGATGGAAACTTAATCTTGCATCAAATAGTTCACCTTTCTTAGTTCGTAAAGCTCAACGCGTGTTTCAGTTTCTTAAGGGTGCATTGATCACAGTTCTATGGCGTCCTGATGTAATATACACACGTGCAGGAGTTAGTTTTTGGGGTAGCTCTATGTGGAAGTGGTCAGGAGCAAAGAGAGTGATTGAGTTGAATACAACACTGGAGGGAGAACTCGTAAGTCTTCAGAAAACTGGTCATATTAACGAGCGCGAGCAAGATCTAAGACGTGAAGACTGGAATCAAACGATGCAAAAGGCGGATGCTTATGTTTCAGTAAGCGACGAGATTGATAGGCAGAATAAGCAATGGATGGCAGATAAGCCAGCCACGGTTGTTTGTAATAGTATAGATTTTTCAAAGCATTCTAAAGTAATACGCAAAAATCAGCAAAACAAATTACCCAAGTTGGTCTTTGTAGGAGCTGCGGAATATGATTGGAATGGGGTTGATAAATTGATGTATTTGGCAAGCAAGACTGTGGGTATTTTGGAGTTTGTTTTGATCGGAGTAAAACCTGATAAGACTCACTCTGAAAATGTAACCATCTACCCTTTTCTTGAAAAAGAAAAGTTACCAGAAATATTAGCGTCCTGTGACGTGGGAGTTGCTACATTAGCTCTACATCGAAAAGAACTGGAGGAGGCGTCTCCTCTTAAAGTAAGGGAATACGCAGCATTGGGTTTACCAATGATAATTGCATATAACGAAACGGCCTTTAAAGGTGTGGACACACCTGAATGGGTTTTAAGAATCCCGAATAAGGAAAAATCTGTAGAGATTTTTCACAGCGATATTATAGCGTTTTCCAAAAAATGGAAGGGTCGCTGTATTGCACCTGTAGAGACTTCTCCCTTCTTTCATGCTGGCATCGTTGAACAAAAGAGAGTGCAGTTCTTTGATGAAATCTGCTAATAAGACATTTTGATAAGATTAATAGACTGATTGTCAAAAACTAAATTTATGAATAAGAATATCTTAATATTAATTGGCACTATTATGGTGGTAATGTTTGGTTCACTTGTCTTAGGTCAATCTGTAGCGACCGAGGACTACGGTGTAGTAAGTGTGATAGTTGGAGGTGTGATACTTGTGGGGGTCATTATCACTCTAAAATATAATATTTGGATACTTCTCCCAATGTTATTTGCCTTCAATGGCCGAATCCTGCTTTTACCCTTACCCTTTAGTGTGTCTAACCTTACGGTGATGTTTGTTTTCACAGTTGTGGTGAGCCAAGTAGCCCTAGGTTTTATTGATGCTCGGTTACGTGTTACCAAAACAGACTTTCTAGGCTTTCTATGTCTGGGAGGGATTGGGTTAACATTTCTCTTAAATCCAGTAGGTATTGCTGCGATGGGATCTGATACAGTAGGATCTCGGCCGTATTTTGAGATATTACTGAGTGTTCTAGCTTATCTTGTTTTAGCCGTGGTTACTCCAGATTTGGCAACATTAAGAAAACTACCGATTTACGTGATATCGCTTTCTTTTATAATGGCAATGGGGCAGGCTGTGGCTTACTTTTTTATTAGTGTTGGGATGAAGCTACAAATGGTCTATAGCGGGTTTGCTCCCCAGCTGGAGTATAGCGCCGACCCAAATGCGGTTCATGTATCGAGACTCAGATTTGTAGTAGGGCCCTTTAAACGCTGGATGCTATACGCAATGGCAAGACCTAATGCTTGGCGAAACATGGGACTGGTGATCACGATCCTGATCATCATCGCCCACCTTGTAGGAGCCTTGATGACTGGACATCGGTTGGCGCTGATTAACTGGGCAGCGCATATTGGACTATTTATCTTCATTACCCGCAAGTTCCAGATAGGTTTGATTTTAGGTGCTGCAGGATTATGCATGGTAGGGGGACTTTATACCTATCACCATACTATCGGGCCCATTCCACTCTCTGCTCAACGGGTGTTGACTACGCTCCCTGGAGACTGGGATCATAATGTAGTTAAGGATACGAATGATAGCACTGAATGGCGTATAGAAATGTGGGAGCAGGCTATATTTGACGAAGAGATGATCAGGAATAAGTTTCTTGGGGATGGTTTTGGCTATTCATCACGCGAGCTTCTTCTCATTGGAGAGATGGCTACTGGTGAGGGAATGATGGGTGGCGTAAGACCTGAAGATCTAGCCCAGTATTACCTGTTAACAGGGGATTTGCATAGTGGGCCAGTCTCCACGATTAAACACGTAGGTTATCTGGGACTGTGCTGTGTGGTCCTATTCATCATTTCGATAGCAGTCGGCTATTATAAGCTGTGTCGTAGGAATCAGGGGAAACCTCTATGGATTGTGTTTATGTTCTTTGGTATCCCCGCGGTATGGAAGCCGATTAGCTTCGTTTTTCTCTATGGCGATTTTAAAACAGATTTCGGAGCGATACTTGTAACGGCTGGCTTGCTTAAGATTCTCCAGAAAGCGGAGATTCTCCAGAATAGGCAACTGTTAGAACAGCAAAAGGCTAGTTCAGCTTAATGAGTTGCAAATAGTTATAGGAGTGATTTTTAAAATGAAAGTTTTACATCTTAATTTTAGTGATAATGGAGGCGCAGCAATTGCTTGTAGGCGCACACATTTAGCTCTACTTGCGAGTGGAATGGAATCTAAAATGTTGGTCGCAAAGAAGTCACTTGATATTCCTGAAGTCTATGAGCTAAGTTTTCCTAGATTACGCAAGATCTGGCGAGTTTTGCAGCTTAAGTATGAATCATGGCAGAAGCGGTTGATTCCACAATCTGATAAATCACTTAGACATGGGAATAGTTTGTCTGGATTTATTCTAAAAGAAATAAAGCGTTTTAATCCTGATATTGTTCATTTGCATTGGATTAACGCAGGAATGATGAGCTTAAAAGACATACAGAAGCTAGATGTGCCAACTGTGTGGACTGCTCATGATCTATGGCCCATTACGGGAAGCTGTCACTGTGCTGGCAGTCTGATGACAGAAAGTATGGCAGAGCAGTATCCTCAGACTTTTGAAAATGTAGATACATCTGGCTACAGTGCCCGATATGGGAAAGAATTTCGAAAACTCATGCTTAGACAACCTGAAGGACTGATCACTTTATGTCGTCCTTTTGAGGCCCTAGCACGTAAAGCACAGTGGTGCTCAAATCGGATCATTACTCGTATTCCGAATTGTTTAGATTTATCACTATTTTCTCCCGTAAATGATAAGGAAAGATTACGATCTAAGCTGGGTTTACCTGAAGATAAGATACTGTTGCTTTTTGTGGCAGCAAGTCTGAATGCCTATCATAAAGGAATAGATTTATTGTTAGAGAGCTTGCAGCAAATGGACAAAGATATGAGAGACCGTTGTGAGCTAGTGATTGTAGGCGGGGCGGTCAACTTAGACTCAACATTAGAGATGAATTGTCATGTAATGGGCTCTATTTCAAGTGAAGAGAAAATAGCGCGAATTTACCAGGCCTGTGATGTTTTTCTGTGCCCTTCTAGAGAAGACAATTTCCCCAATACTGTTGCTGAGTCATCTTCTTGTGGACTACCTGCTGTTGCTTATAGAACGGGAGGTCTGCCGGATATGATTGACCACCTGGAAAACGGTTACCTAGCAATAGCATTTGATAGTGCAGATTTTGCGAATGGAATAAACTTGGCAGTTAATAGGCGTGTTCACTGGTCTCAAAATTCTAGAATTAAAGCGGAGAGTCTTTATTCATCGCAAGAGCATGTTAGTAAGATTATAGCATTTTATGCTAGCTTCTTGAGTCATTAACTGTTCAGTATGAGCAGTTCTTTTACGTTCTAATTAAAAGCGTAAAACAATTAAAATCCTCAATTGTGATTTGCCGCTGATTTGTATAATATGCTTATATTGATTAGAGAAAATACCTAACACAAACAGAAGCGCAGACACATGACCTGTGCGGCTCTTGCTGTTATTCTGGAATAGAGAGCTAAATACTTAAATACAAAAATATGAAACAACATGCTCAATCATTTTTTTTGAAACGTTTCTTTAAACTCTTAGTTGAAAATAATGAAAAATATTGCGTTTTAAGAAATCATGAAGACTTACCCAATAGCCTCAGTGGCAGTGATTTAGATATTGCAGTCTTGCCTGGTAGAGGTGAAACAGTGATAAATTTAGCGACAAAAGCAGCTAAAGACTGTGGAGGATTTCCAATAATAAGTTATGTGGGTTCACTGCATATCGTGAGGTTTCTAGGTAAAAATACTGATTCTATCTGGGGCGTAGCTCTCGACGTCTTTGAAGATATCAGCTACAAGGGTATTAGTTATCTGAATGCTCAAAAACTGATTGAAAATCGTTTTGACTACAATGGAATTTGTGTTGCGAACTCTAACGATTCTTTGAGTCTAGCCCTTTTAAAAGAATTATTGTCTAATGGCAAAGATAGAAAAGGATATTTAGCGTCTGTAATCGAAAGAAAGAAAGAGGATGAGAAAATATTTGGGTTCTTAGATGAACCAATTGCTGTGCTATTAAATGAACTTTGTTCTGAAGATAGAGCAACAAGTGAGATCCATGCCTGCTCGGTAAGCCTTAGGAAGGCTGTTTTACGCGGTAATGGATTGAAAGGGATATCGAAAAGAGGGAAAAATTTATACTACCGACTTAAACGTGTTTTCAGACCAGCTGGTTTTAGTATAGGCTTTCTAGGAACTGATGGATCTGGTAAAACGACCCTAATAAATGAATTGACTCCATTAATTGAAGAGGCTATTCATGGATCTGTGCACTATGAACATATGAGACCTAATTGGTTATCCTCACTAGGTGCAACTGTTGCTAACAAAAAAGTTATTGAAAATAAAGTTAACGCTGATCCGCATGGAGCAAAAGAAAGTAACTTTGTTAGTTCAATCATTAGATTGGCTTATTACAGCATAGATTACACCATTGGTTATTGGGTTAAAATATACCCTAAATTAGTAACCAAACCAGTAGTATTCATTTTCGACAGATACTATTACGATTTTATATATGACCCCAAAAGAATGAAAATTTCATTACCAAAATGGATTTTGAAAGGTGCGTTTATAATGGCTCCTAAGCCAAATATAATTTTCTGCTTAACAGGTGACCCTCAGGTGATCTTTAATAGAAAGCCTGAAACGAATTTAGCAGTTGTTACTGCTCATGTTTCGTATCTGGATGAGCTTTCCAAAAAATCGAGTTTTAGTCGAATTGACACTTCGAAGTCGCTAGAAGATTCTATTGATTCAAGCTTGAAAGCCTTCGAGCAAATAATTTCTAATCGTAAATAATAATTAACTGGTTCAATAAGCGAGATGACTCAAACTAAGTGTTATTGTTAAAAAAAAAATTATATCTACGATTGATAAAAATTTTAATATCAGCATATGCTTGTGAGCCTGATAAAGGTTCGGAACCCGAAATCGGCTGGCAATGGGTGAAGCATCTTTCTCAACTATGTGAGTTGACAGTTATCACCCGCGCCAACAACCGTGATGCAATTGAAACAGATCTGGATGGAATATGCTGCCCAAATTTGAAGTTTGAATACATTGATCTTTCCTCCGCGTGTCGTAGCTTTAAAAAGCTAATTAGGCTCTTGGATTCAAACTGGAAGTGCACCGATTCTATTGAAAGACGACCCAGATGCTGATTAGATCAGCACAGGTATCAATCGATCAAAACAGAACCTGTGCATTATGACCTATAAACATCTGAGCCGCGAAGAGCGGTATAGCATATCTATCCTACGACGCAAGGGTGAGTCCTGCGCTTCTATCGCATCTACATTAGATAGAAGTGTCTCCACCATTAGGCGTGAACTTAAACGCAATTCTACAGACACAGGAGGCTACCGTTACGAGCATGCCCATAAGCTAGCAGCTACCAGATCTTTAAAGGCTGGCTGCCGTTCATCTACCATCTGTGAACGCTCTTGGAACTTTGCTAAAAAACAGCTAATAGATGAACAGTGGAGTCCTGAACAGATTACTGGAGAGCTTATAGAACGGGGAATGAAACCCATTAGCCATGAGACTATTTACAAGCGAATCTATAAAGATAAGAGCAATAAAGGAGAGCTTCATAAACACCTTCGTCACAAAGTTGGATCTTATAAAAATAGAAGTCTCAAGAACGATAAAAGAGGCCAAATATCTAACCAGACATCTATAGAGCTAAGGCCTATCGAAGTGGATCAACGTCTAAGCATAGGTCATTGGGAAATAGATACAATCATTGGCAAGCCTTCAGGAAATGTCCTCGTCACAATGGTGGAGAGATACAGCAGATACACACTCATCGCTAGAGCTGATAATAAAACGGCTGATGCAGTTAGCTTTGGACTACTCAGACGTCTAGCTCCTATTCGTAGCAAAGTAGAAACCCTAACATACGATAATGGAAAAGAATTCGCCAAGCATCTCTTCATCGATGATATTTTAGAGTCACAAGGCTACTTCGCACATCCATACTCATCCTGGGAAAGAGGGCTCAATGAAAATACCAATGGTTTGATAAGACAATACTTTCCAAAACGGACTGACTTTGGCCAAATAACAGACGAAGAAATCGCTCAAGTAGAAGCAAAACTAAACCGCAGGCTGAGAAAATGCCTCGACAGAAAAACTCCAAATTATATCTTCTTTAATAACTAACTAAAAAAGCGCACTTCCACATTGAAACCGCCCTAACTAAAAAAGCGCACTTCCACATTGAAACCGCCCCTATATTTTAATACTAGTAGTGGCAACGCTAGTTTATGTTTATGTTGAAAAACCAATGATAAAAGTTGGGAAATCAATCTCAACTAATTTGCAAAAAAGTTCATCAAACAAAAAACACACTTAGTTCTTAACTTATACATTTAAAATATACAAAGATTTGTTACGAAACAAATCCAAACGAAACACAAGTTAAAAATAAAATTATGAAAAAAATATTAATAGTAGGTGCTGGATTTTCCGGTGCTGTATTGGCACGCGAACTAGCAGAAAGCGGTGGATATTCATGCACGGTGATAGATAGTAGAGATCATGTTGCGGGAAACTGTCACACTGAGAGGGACGTCAAGACAGGAGTAATGGAGCATAAATATGGACCACATATTTTCCACACTTCCAGAGAAGATGTTTGGGAATATATTCAGAAGTTTGGGAAATTTGAACCTTTTACTAACAGAGTGAAAGCATCTGTTAAACGTGGGGTGTTTTCGTTGCCAATCAATCTTCATACGATTAACCAATTCTTTGGTAAGAATATGTCTCCTAGTGAGGCAAAAGAATTCATGAAGACAGTAGGTGACCCGTCTATTGAAGAGCCTCAAAACTTCGAGGAACAAGCTCTAAAAATGTTGGGAAAGGATCTCTATGAATCTTTCTTCAAAGGTTATACAATTAAACAGTGGGGATGTGACCCTAAAGAATTACCTGCATCTATTCTTAAAAGGCTCCCTGTGCGGTTTGACTACAATGACAATTATTATAATAGCAAATACCAAGGTATACCTAGGGATGGTTACACGTCGGCAGTGAGTAGTATGTTAGATCACGACAATATTTCGGTGAAAACTTCTACCAATTGGGAAGCTAGTATGGCTAAAGACTTTGATCACGTTGTATACACTGGTCCATTGGATGAATTCTTTGATTGTAGTGAGGGTAAACTTGGTTACCGAACCGTATTTTGGTCTAAAGAATATCACACGGGTGACTTCCAAGGTAACGCGGTCATAAATTATCCTGAAGTAGACTGTAAACATACCAGAATTCACGAGCATAAACATTTTGCACCTTGGGAAGAACATGATGAGACTATTGTTTTCACAGAATATAGTAAAGAGACTGAATCTGGTGATATTCCATATTATCCCAAAAGATTAGAGGCTGATAAAAGCATTCTTGATGCGTATATGGCTAAGGCAAATGCTCTAGAGGGTGTGTCCTTCTTGGGGCGTTTAGCGACATACAGATACATGGATATGCATCAAATTATTGGTGAAGCTTTAGATTATTCTAAACAGTTTATAGATTGCGAAAATAAAGGTTCGAAACCACCTGCATTTCCAACATTTTAAGTTATGAAAGATAAAATAATAATGGTTTGCTATGCTTGTGAACCTGGTGGGGCTACTGAGCATGGTCTCGGCTGGCAATGGGTGCTTCGCACTAGTCAATTCAAAGATGTTATTTTAATTACAAGGCCTGGGAGAAAGGGCTTAGCTGAAGAATGCAATAAAAATGGAATAGAGCTAGTAGAAGTAGAAGTTCCTAGTATAAGAAGAAAACTTACGCAGCCATTTGGCGATGTAGGTATTTGGATTAGAATCTATTCGTGGGCAAGCAATGTAAACAAACACATTAAAAAAATTGTTGATAAAGAAACTATTGAATACGTTCATTTAGTAACATTTCATAGTATATGGATGCCAAATATCTTTAAGGGAGTAGAGACTAAAAAAATATGGGGTCCAGTGTCTGGAGGTGAATATGTTCCTAGCGCATATATGGAATATGTGGGTCCAGAGAACAAAAAAGAGAAAATCCGTAATAGGATTAATCGCTGGATGACCAAGAGATTAGTTAATAAGGCTAAGTCCTGCGATCTAATGATCTGTGGGAACAGTCAGACTTTAGCTCTAGCTAATGATAGCGGATGCTCTAAGACTGCGTTAATATTACCAAATGCAGTGAGCAAAATTCCTAAACAGAAAGCCAGGAAATCTTACTCTGAAGGTGAATGTCTCAACTTTGCTTTTGTAGGTAGCTGTCAGGGGCGAAGGACATTAACACTTTTAATGTCTGCCTTAGCTAAAGCTAATGATATTAAATGGAAGCTTGATATCGCGGGAACAGGTCCCGCTCTAAGGTTTTGGAAGCAATATGCAAAAGATTTATTAATCTCAGACAATATCGAATTCCACGGTTGGGTAGGAAAGGACGTGGTTGATATGATTTATCAAAGGGCACACATTTTTGCATTCACTACCATTAGAGATGGTGGAGGTTCAGGGATGTTAGAAGCACTAGAGCGAGGTGTTCCAGTGTTAGCTCTAGACTGGGGCGGCCCAGCAGATGTAATAGCTGATACTGGTGCTGGTAAATTGATAACAGCAGATAGCCCTGAAACATCTATAGCCGAAATTAAATCTTGGGTTGTAGGACTAGCTGAAGGGAAAATTAACTATTCTGAAATGGTAGAAAAGGCTGAAAACTTTAATTTCGAGGATTATTGGTGGGAAACTAAACTTCAAAAGTATCTTGATATAGCTAATGCTATAAAGAAGTCATAGAGATATGGAAGATAACGATATTAATATAACAATAGTCACAGCAAGCTATAATTACGTAGAATACGTCCGTGAGATGTTAGATAGTGTGGCTAGTCAAGAGGGGGTGAGCTTCGAACATCTCATCTTCGATGCAGGATCTACTGATGGAACATTAGATATTATTAAAGAATACAAACATGTTAAATTAGTGACTGAGCCTGATAACGGGATGAGTGACGCTATTAATAAAGGATTTAGAGCTGCGAAAGGGGAGTGGGTCATGTGGCTCAATACTGATGATCGGCTAAAACCTGGGGCATTATTAGCGGTAAAGAAATTCGCTGAAAAATCACCAAAGTCAGATATTATTTACGGTGCTTGGGATTTTGTAAATGGAGCAGGAAACTATCAGAGAACTGTAGGCATATTCCCGTTTAAAAAATTAATGATAGCCCATTTAGGCTGTTATATCGGATCTACATCTACATTCTTCAGAAAGGCAACAATTCTAGATGAGGGGCATTTTTTAAATGAGCGGTTCAAATGCGTTATGGATGGCGAATACTACAATCGCTTAGCCTCAGTGGGCAAAAATTTCACCTATATACCACTGATTTTAGCTGATTTTAGGATGCATGGTGAGAATATTAGTCAAAAGCATTTTAACAAAGATAGTATTGATGAGAAGTTGAGCCTGCAATTACACTTAGCAGAATCTAGAGCAATTCGCAGATTTTACGGATGGACTTTTTTCAAAAATGATCATTTAAATTGCGCTGTTGACTGTGTGCTATTTTACATATTCAGAGCTGTAAGAATTATACTTAGGCTTTTTTACAAACCCAAAACTATTGTTAAATAGTGTATAGAGCAGATTCAGAAATACTTGCGGCTTTAGAAGGAAGCGGCGAAGTGGTAGCTAAGCTAAGCTTCTACTCGCTTCGAAGAAATGGCCATCTTCTTTTGGGAATTCCTAAAGATAGAATTATGGCTAAGTTGACACTCAATTTGTATCAGCCTCAGTCCAGTAAAGCTAAGTTTACCGTCAGATTAATTAAATTGATGGTTGGTTTTAGGATTCATTGGTTGTTACCGACTGTAGATCTTTGTATAAAGGATAGTAGTCCTATAGCGAAATTAAACGGAGATTCTAGAGAAATAGGTTTCTTGTTAGGTAATCCTGAAGCAGAGTCTAGACGAACCATTGTTTCTTACTATGCCGGTGATAATTTTGAAGTAGCAAAAATAGGTATTGGTTCTGCTGCAAAGATTTCTGTATTAAACGAAGCTAAGACAATAGAACTTATACCTTTATTTTATACTGGAGTAGTAAGATCTAGAAGATCTCTAAGTTTAAATAATTGGTTCTTTTATTCTACTGATTTCGTTAGAGGCATAGCCCCTAAAAAACAAGATGATAGTCTAGTCTTAGCTCTTTTAACTGACTGGATGAAACATTTTGAAAAGAAGAGAGTGTCTGAAATTAGTGTATGGAACGACCTCGTTGAGATGGTAAAGCATTCAGAGCTCAAATGCGCTGATAGCGTTCTTAAACAATTAAGTAATATGGAAATCATGGTAGGTCTTTATCATGGAGATTTTGCTCCATGGAATATAAAGATTTCTGATAATAAAAAACTGCATGTAATGGACTGGGAGAACGCCATACTAGACGGTTTGGCAGGATGGGACTGGATTCATTATTTAATTAGAAGATCGATCCTTGTAGATGGAGCGACTTTATTTCAGGCTTTAGAATCTTGTGTTATATGGGCTAAATCCGTAGAAGGTAGGATTTACCTAATAAAGTCAGGATGGGGGGAGAATATTGATTTATGGATGGGCTCTTATATAATCTACAATAGTATTTCTCACAATGATGCTGATTTGGAAAATAATTTGGATTGTCTCAATAATGTAATGACTGATGATTGTCTAAAGATAATTAAATGAGTAGATCAGACATATTGTTAGTGGGGCAAACTCCGCCACCTTATCATGGGCAGTCTGTGGTTACAGGGATGCTGTTTGAAGATGAGTGGGCGGGTTTGAAGGTTGAGAGGCTGAGAATGGCTTATAGTGATACTATCGATGTGGTAGGTAAAGCGAGTTTTGGTAAGGTTCTACATTTGATATCTCTTATATTTCAGACTTGGAAAATAGCTTTCTTAAAGCGACCAAAAGTATTTTATTATTTACCTGCAAGTTCCAATAAGGCGGCTGTTATTAGAGATGTTATTTATCTCAGCGCAGTCAGGTGGTGTTTCAAGAAGACTGTGTTTCATTACCATGCTGGTGGTTTGCCTGAATATCTAGAAGGCGCTGGTTTGTTGGGCAAGTTAGGCCATTTTGTTTATAAAAATGCTGATATCAGCATAGAAATCAGTCAGACAGAATTCCCTCCTGCAAGAGCATTTGATGCTAAGTGTCAGGTATTCGTTCGTAATGGTTTGGATGTAGTAAAGATGCAGAGTCAAAGTAATGAAGGAGTATTCAACATATTATTTGTAGGCGCTCTCAATGAAGGCAAGGGGGTGATGGAGTCTTTAAAAGCAGTGAATACTGTGCAAGCGACTACAACTCAGAGCTTTAAGATTCAGCTGGCTGGGGCATGGGCTTCCGATGATTTTAAGAAAGAATGTGAGGCTTATATCATAGAGAATAAACTTGATGGAGTGGTAGAGTTTTTAGGAATCATCAAGGGTGATGAGAAATGGCAAGCCTATGGTAATGCTGATGTATTTTTATTCCCGAGTCACTATCATGCTGAGAATTTCCCTCTGGTATTGATCGAGGCTATGGGCTGTGGATTACCAGTGATTACGACTAACTGGAGAGGTATTCCACAGCTTACAGGAGGCAGTGAGGCTGCAATTCTCTGTGATGTAAATAATCAGTCGCAAATAGTAGCTGCTCTTGTTAAATACATGAATGAACCAGATTTTCTGGCTCAAAGTAGCGCCAATGCTGAACTTCACTATCAAAAGAATTATACTCGGAAAAAGTTTGTTACAGCGATTAGAACACAGTTTGAAAACTTATTAAAGTAATGGGACTAAATGCACATAAGCTCTACGCTAAAATTTCTCCGAAGTTTAGAGAAGAACGAATCAAAACTTTCCTTGAAAAGATGCAACCTGATAAGGGGACTCGCATTCTAGATATAGGGGGATACTCCAGTTATTGGAAAACTATGGGCATCGAATCTCATGTTACAATAGTGAATTTACATACTTTTGAGCAGGATAGTTTAGAAAGCAATGATCAGTTTACTTTTATAGAAGCAAATGGCTGTGATTTACCATTTGATGATAACTCCTTTGATTTAGTGTATTCTAACAGTGTTATTGAGCATTTGTTTACTAGTGAGCATCAGCAGGAGTTTGCTTCTGAAGCAATACGAGTAGGTAAAGCTTATTGGATTCAGACCCCAGCAAAGGAGTTTCCAGTGGAACCTCATTTACTGACACCTTTTATACACTGGTTGCCTAAGAAGCTTCAGTTGATGTTAGCTCGACACTTTACAGTTCGTTCTTGGATGTTAGATCAGACCCGCCCTACAAGACAGTCTATCTATGATTTGGCTAACGAAGTTGTTTTATTAAGTAAAACAAAGATGATGCGATTATTTCCTAAAGGGACTATTATTGTAGAGAAGTTTCTAGGTTTTAGAAAAAGTTATGTTGTTTATAAAACGAATGAAAAGTAAGTTTTTTAGCTGCTAAATCTATGTGTGGTATTTTAGTAAATAATGCTTCAAACGAGGGCTTCAGTGATGCACTGAATCTTCTGAAGCATCGTGGTCCAGATGCTAGCGGCATGATTGAGCTGGCATCCCACTCAATAGGGCATCACAGACTGAGTATTCTAGATCTTGACAGTCAGAGTGATCAGCCATTTAGGTCGGATGATGGGAATCTAGCCATGTCTTACAATGGAGAGATTTATAATTTTAAAGAACTGGCGTCAAAGCATGGGCTAGTCTGCAGGACATCAAGCGATAGTGAAGTTCTACTAAGGCTCTACGAGAAGTTAGGCGCCAAATGTCTAGATGAGCTGAATGGGATGTTCGCTTTTGTCGTCATCCATCGAGGTAGTGGCAAAGTATTTGCAGCGAGAGATAGATTAGGAATCAAACCTCTCTATTTAGATAGACGTTCAAAGCAGGTGAGATTCTGCTCTGAGGTGGAGCCATTATTGAAGTTAGATCCAGATTTTAGCTGGGACTATGAGGGGCTGAGGCAGTATGTGAAATTACGCACCTGCTTCCATGGTAAGACAGTTTATAAGAATATTGAGATGCTTCCAGCTGGTCATTATTACGATGACGGCAATGTGCGTTGCTATTGGAATTTACCAGAAGGTGAGCAACGAGCTCCTGAAGATGATGAGCTACGAGAGCTGTTAGAGGACGCGATCAAGATTCGTAGATTATCTGATGTGCCAGTGGGGTCTTACCTAAGTGGAGGTCTAGACAGCACGATCGTCGCAGGAGTGGCCAAGGTGAATGATGTTTGGTCAGTTGGGTTTGAAGATCATAATGAATTTGAGTATGCAGACCTTGCAGCAAGTAAATTTGGCTTGAGCCATACAGCTTGTTTGATGAATGCAGAAGGGTTTCTGAGCACGGCTAAAGAAATGATAGTCAAACGCCGAGAGCCACTGAGTGTGCCAAATGAAGTTCTCATTTATGAGATGACTAAGCAGGTTAAGGCTAAGAATACCGTTGTGCTAAGTGGTGAGGGTGCGGATGAGTTGTTTTTCGGTTATGATAGAGTATTTCGATGGGCTGAACAGCAGTCTAGTTTCCAATTAGGAGAATTTGATAAGCTCTACAGCTATGGCTCGCATAAAGATGATGAAATATTTGAGTCTGTGATGGAGCCATATCTTGGAGGCAGAACAGCGCTCGATAGTGTGGCGAGATTTTTCCAGTTAGATCATCTACAAGGGTTATTGCGTAGGCTAGATAATTCTACTATGCTCGCTTCTGTAGAAGCTCGTGTGCCGTTTGTTGATCATCGACTTGTCGAACGTATGGCAGGCGTATCGTTTGATTATAGAATGGAAGCTGGGGTGGTAAAGGCTCCTCTGAAGAGAGTCTTCAATGACTTAGTTCCACAGGAGATTATTCACCGTAAGAAGGTCGGATTTCCTGTCCCGCTAGCGCAGATTTTTGGAGATCGAGATTCGGATAAAAAAACTTTTATGGATAAATGGCTTCAGTTTAATGTGGAAACATTTTCTGGGGATAAGACTTTGTATGAAGAGATTATTAATAGTATAGATAACTGAAGTGAAAATAATAGTATTAGCAGCAGGTAAAGGAGAAAGATTGTGGCCTTTAACTAAAGACACCCCAAAGCCCTTGATAGAGGTGAAAAAAGGTGTGTCTTTGTTAGAAGAACAATTGAGACGAATTTCTCAGAGTGGGGCTATCAACAAAGCGCTGATCATTACGGGTTATCTAGGACACAAGGTCGATGAAATGGTAGGTCAGCTAGATGATAGCCATGTCGAAGTAGAGACGATTCATAATCCTTTTTATAAAGTGAGTAATAATCTTGCTAGCTTATGGTTAGCTAAGCATTTGATTGACGAAGACTGTATGGTGACCAATGGTGATAACCTTTTTAGTTCTGACGTCTTCAAAGATTTTAGTGATGGCTGCCAAGATGAAGGGATTTATTTATCACTCGGGAAGAAAGATATTTTTGATGACGACGACATGAAGGTTACACTAAAAGGAAATAAGGTGATTCATGTTTCTAAAGATATTCCTATGCAAAATATCGATGCTGAATCCCCTGGTCTCTGCCTGATCCGCGGAAAGACAGCTAGAGAAGAATTTATTAAATCATTAGACGAGTTGATGGCTAAAGAAAGTGAGATTAACTCATTTTGGCTCAAGGCGTTTACCCATTTAGCTAACAATGATATTGATGTAAAGCCGTGGTATTTCGATACCGAGGCAAAGTGGAAGGAAGTAGATATTCACCCTGATGTTGATCAGATGCGTGAATTCCTTTCTAAAATGGTAATGCAGTAATTGATTAGTTAATATAGAAAATTTAGAGAACCTAAATCGGAATGGAAGTAGATAAGATAAAGCCAACATGGAATTCATTTAAAGATGCAGTGCATGCCGGAGGTGGGCAGTGGATGACTCAAGTTTACCACTATGCAGGAGCATTCTTTGCATTCTTAGCATCTAAGGTGGGGCTAACTCCAAATCACCTTACATTTCTAAGTGCAATCACGGTTGTCCTCTCAATGGGCGCAATGCTCTATGGTATGGGACGTGGTTTGGCTTGGGCTTTACTTGTCACATTGTTATCTATTATATCTTACGGACTTGATTGTGCGGATGGTCAACTGGCTAGAGCGACTAAGCAGTGCTCTAAATTTGGGGCGTGGTTAGACCATGTGTTGGATGCAGGGAAAATATTTGTTGTGAATTTCAGTGTTGGATGGATGCTAATCAGTCACAGTGAAATTTTTCAAATGAGTTTTGAGTATGCGTTTCTGGCAATGGTTGTGAACATCACGGGTTCTGCTTTGTATTTCTTTGCGTGGAACTATAAAGTAATGATTGCTGGTGAAGGTCTGATCTCTAGGCTCAGTGATGAGACAACTTCTAATAGAGTCAGACTGATGAAGTTTTACCATCAGTTTACAGATTACGGTTGGTTTCCGCTAATATTTGTATTTTTAGCGTTTCCTTCAAAGTTCGCTCAACTCTATTTAGCCTATGGGTGTGGCACCTTTTTAGTATTTACTGGCTACCTTATCATTTCTGCTAGCTACATGAAAAAATTGAACCGTTAATTATGATCGATTACATTAAAAAAAATAAAATAGTGATACCTCTTGCCCTGATGGGTATCACGCTTCTGTATTATTTATTTATCCATAGCACTTACTCCGTTTTAAATAATAGAGAAAGCCAGCTATTTTGGTGGATGGAAGATTCCTGGAATGAGCGTAATAACCTTCAACATGCATACGGGGTGCCTCTTGCGTTTATCTTGTTTTGTGTTGCAGGAGCTAAGCAAGCTCGAAATGAACCTGTAACAAATGGAACGATAGGCTTGTTTGCATTGTTCTTCGGTGTGGCGATGTATTTAATTTCAGCAAGAACGATCCAACCTAGAATAGCTCTAATAGGTTTACCATTCTTGATTTCAGGAGGGATTATTTATGTAATGGGATGGGCAAAAGGTAAGCATTTCTTGTTTGCCTCATTTTTCTGGTATTTTGCTCTGCCTGTTCCAGGTTTAAATCAAGTGACGAATGTGCTGCAGGTGGTGGTCACTAAATGGTGTTTCAGTGCAGGGACGTTCTTTGGTATGGATATTGTGAACTCAGGAAATACGATTCAATCGGCGACTGACGCCTGGGACTTTGATATTGCTGAAGGTTGTAGTGGCATCAAGTCACTGATGGCCTTAGTGATGATAGCTGCTATTTATGCGTATTACACGCAAGATAAGCTTTGGAAGAAAATGCTCCTATTTGCTACTGCTCTACCTTTGGCTATTATTGGAAACTTTTTTAGAATCTTCACTATCTTAGTGATAGCAGAGATGGGTTATGTTGACATAGCCAAAGGGACGTATCATGACTGGTCAGGATTAGTTCTGTTTTTTCCAATCGCTTTATCTGGATTATTTTTAGTAGATAGGCTGTTAAATAAAAGAAAAACTAAAATTAGAAAGACGATAAAATCATGAAAACTATGTATAAGAGATCTTGGGTGCTCACAATCGTGCTCGCCATTCTATTTTCGGCAATATGGCTTTTGCCTAAAGGTGGGGATTTTCAACCATCACTTCTGAAAACAGAGCTACCAGAAGTAGCCGTTGGTAGGCAAGGTTATGATTTAAAAATTTCTGATAAGGAATTAAAGCAACTAGCTCCAGATACGTCATTTTTAAGAAAAAGATATATAGATGGCTCACTTGATGGGATGCCTCCTATCGACATATCTATAGTTTTTGCGGGTAAAGATGTAAACAATAGTATTCATAGACCAGAAGTTTGTCTTGAAGCACAAGGTTGGAATTTTATTAGTCAAAGATATACGGTCTTAAAGAACTGCACTCCTAAAGGTGGCGATATACCCGTTAAAGAAATCGTTTGTGAGAGAGCTAGAACAGCCAAAGATAAAGGAGTGGTAAAGTTTGAAACAGTCGACGGTAAGCCTATCTATGATCGCCGCATTCAATATTATACCTTTATGGGCAAAGATGTAGTAGTGGCTGGGCACTACCAGAGAACTTGGGAAGACATCAAAACCAGGTTGACAGAAGGCAAAGATCAGCAATGGGCTTACGTTACCTTTAGTATGGATATTACAGAAGGTAAAGAACCCGAGATTGGCGAATATTGGTATCAACAGCTAAATGTGGAACAAACTAGAGCGTCTATTGCAGATTTTGTCTCTAAGAGTTTACCTAGTATGTTGCGGGCTGAACCTAAGAGGGATTAGTTAAAAGTAGCTAACTGGGCGTGATTGTTTAGAGGGTGAAACCTCTTACTGAGAAGAACCCAATCATGAATCAAAGCGACATTGAATCAAAAATAATATCATGAAATCAATAGCATCCATTTTATTGGCACTTGCTGTAGTTATTGCTGGATTATTTGCAGTCACGCAGTCCACAATTCCTCAGGTTATACCGATGGGATTGATTTGTTTAGCCAGTATTATAGGTGTGCTAGATTTGAAGAAATGGACATATTCAGGTGGTGTTTTCGATTTGATTGTTACTATTGTAGCAGTTACCTATTTTATTATAAGAGCGATATTCTCACCAGTGTTCTCACTTGGATTAAAAGACCTGTTGTTAATAGTAGCGGTTTCTAACATCTATTTACTCTATAGGTGTTGGTTAAAAGAGCAGAAGTATAGGTGGCCCATAATATGGGCTGTAATAGTTCTGATGTTAGTAAACTTTTTGATGTTAATCCCTTCTGCTAATGCATGGCGGGATAATCTGCTAGGCTATGCAAAAGGTTCTGTGTTTACAGGATTGTATAATCACCATAATTTTTTTGGTAATTTGATGATGATTAGTTCATTAATGTGCTTAACACTGCTTCTGTTTCACCATGTAAATAGGCTATACAAACTTAGTTACCTATTGTTATTTGCAGGAGGGATGACGAGTATAATACTAGCCGAATCGCGAGGTAGCTATGCAGGTTTTTTGCTAGGAGCTATAGCTCTTTTTGTTTCTTGGGTGATTATTAAGGGGGAGATGTTTTGGCATAAAAACAAACTGACTATTATTGGCGTGGCGGCAGTAGCTATTCTGGGAGGAGTGGTTGTATCTCTAGGCGGTGTTAGGGTATTAGAAAAGAGGCAGCTTGGAGCCTCAGCAGAAGCTGAGAGCAGTCTGGACGGCAATAATAGAAGTGCTTATTTTGCTATGGCTATAGATCAAATAGTCGATGCTCCAATTTTAGGCAGTGGAAGTAGGAGCCATGAATATAAGAGTTATCAATATTGGAGTAGTAGTCTCTATAAAAATGTATTAGACCATACTTTTGTGCATAATGAGTTTCTCCAAGCATTTACAGACTATGGATTAATAGGTATGATTTTGGTCATAATTTTTATTTGTATTCGACTTAAACAGTCAGTCTACAGTCTAGTAAATAGCCGAATGATAAATTCCAATCGATTAACTTTAAGTTTAGCTGGACTAGCTATGCTACTATCAATGGTTGTGCATATGTTTGTTTCTTTTCCTGCTCATTGCTTCCCGAACATAGTGATTTGTGCTGTTTTTTGTGCTTATGTAACCAATACTCTTTCGAAGAAAGACTCAAAAACTCTATCAGCATATCGTTACAGAGGTAAACTATCTGCAATCTTCGTTTTAGGAAGTTCTTTAGTCGGTTGTTGGCTTCTGAAGCTGGAAGTCCCCGCAGCCATAGCGTTTGCAAAACAGGGAATTTACGCCGACGATCAGAATTGGCACCCCGCAGCTGTAAATAGAGAGAGTTGGCAGGTTGCTCTAGAAGATGCGTCTGTGCACTCCCCGAGCTATGATCGGTTTAATAAACTAGGTAATCTCTACCTGATGAAGGCTGAGAAACTGAATGGCAGCGCACGCACACAATTACGAGCTAAAGCTCTAGAGTGTTTCTTGAAATCAAAGAAATTACATGCCGAAGAGCCAATTTCTAGATTAAATATAGCAAATATCTTATTTACAAATAGACAGTTTAAGGCCGCTGAAAGGGAGTTCATAGAAGTAGAAAAGTATGCCAAAGACAGGGAGTATTGGTTTGGCTATTATAGAAAGAGAGCTGCATTCTATGGGATTTGGGCAAAGACGAAAGAGCGATCATTGTCGAATGATAAGATAATTGATTTGTATGAAAAAGCGATCGAAAGTAGTGACGCAAGCCTGAAGCACTCTCACTTTTCACGGCATATTGAATGGGTGAAGCCTAGAAGCCGTATTTTACTAAATTATTCGAAGTATTTAGAGTCGATCGGCGAAAAGCAACGCTCAGAGGATATGTTCGATCAATATCTAGCCTTCGGGAGGGAGTATTTTAGTGGTAAAAAGTATGTGAATGAATTTAATGTGTATTCTGAAGAGCTTGTAAAGAGATGTTACTTAGCTGGTCAAGCTAGGGATATTAAGCGCCACATGTTTCTTCTCAGATTAGCTAGATTCATGATAGTTAAACAGCAGAAGGTAAATACAGAAGCTCAAAATAAACACCTCCAGCAAATGTATAATTATGTTATCAATCGTTATAAAGACATGCAAAAAGCAGGCTTTAAATAAGTATCAGCTTGGTTTATTGATCGAATTGATCAAGAGTAAGAAAATACCCCGCAACAGATAAATAATATGTTAGGTTCTAGTAAAAAAGAGCAGTTTTCACTGCAGGTTCTCCAGGTATTTGACGCGATGCTCATTTGGCTGGCGTTCTACGTGGCCTCGTTGTTCCGAAACTTTGTAAAAGATGTGGATGCGGACGACTATGGGATGGGAGCGGTAGTATGGTTGCTCTACATTTTGGTGCCATTTACTCCATTGGTTCTGGAGCTATTTGGTTTTTATCGAAATCCAATGCGTAAAACTGTCGCAAGGGCATTAGCTCAGTTGCTTAAAAGTGTCGTTATTATGGGGTCAGTTGTTGGTGGTTGCATCATTCTGTTCAATTTACCTCCAGGTAGTAGACTTATCATCGTGATAGGAATGGGGCTGGCTTCAGTCTGCTTATTCTTCAGATTTTGGTTCCTTCAGATCTATCTTCGTAAGCGAATTCGTGAAGGAGCTAATAAAGAAAGGGTTCTAATCGCTGGAACAAATGTAGATATTAAGAAGTTTTTAGGTGAAATGCCTCATAGTGTGACCGACTACTGGGAGGTAGTAGGTGAGCACGATCTAGCTAGCGGTGATATGGAAGGTCTAGAGAAAAAGCTCACGGATGAATCGATTCATCGTGTTCTCTTCGCTGCTCACAATGCGATCTTTAAGGAGATTTCAGAGGCTGTTGAGGTGTGTGAAGCACATGGTGTAGAAGTTTGGGTTTCGGCTAGCTTCATACGCACACAGATCTCTCGTCCTGCTTTTGATACCCTTGGTGGTAATCCGATGTTGGTATTCAAGTCGACACCTGAACTCTCTTGGTCACTCCTTGCTAAAGCATTTATCGATAGGGTGGGAGCCTTGATCATTATTTTGATGACTCTTCCGTTCTGGATTTTTGCCTACATCGGAATCAAAGTAGCTAGCCCTGGACCCGCATTCTTTAAGCAAGATCGTGCTGGTAAATATGGAAAGTCATTTAAAATGTGGAAGTTTAGAACCATGATCATGGATGCGGAGGCTAAGCTCGCAGAAGTGAAAGCTCAGCAAGGCAATGAGATGGATGGACCAGTCTTTAAGCTAGAAGATGACCCTCGTGTTTTCAAATTTGCTAAACTTCTGCGTAAGCTTTCTATCGATGAATTACCACAGCTTATCAATGTGCTTTTAGGTGATATGAGCTTGGTGGGACCAAGACCGCTACCGGTTTATGAGGTGGTGGAATTCGAAAAGTCTACTTACCGTAGGCGTATGAGTGTAAAGCCTGGAATTACTTGCACGTGGCAAGCTGGTGGAAGAAATTCAATCACTAACTTTGATGACTGGATAGCTCTAGATCTGGAATACATTGATAATTGGTCGCTTTGGTATGATATAAAAATCCTGCTCAAAACGGTTCCTGCAGTCTTGTTTGGTTCTGGAGCTAAATAGTTTCTATCCTTAAAAATTAATTTTGATAAAGCCACCTAAATTAGGGTGGCTTTATTGTTGTCAGTCGGGATTAAATAGGCACACTCACTGCAGGAACACACCTATCAATCTATGAAAATTATTTCAGGCACAGCTCACCAAAAACTCGCTGAGGATATAGCGACTCATCTCGGCTCTAAAGTAGCAAACGTTACAGTAGATTGTTTCCCAGACGGTGAGACGTATTGCCAGATTCATGAGAACGTGAGAGGTGAAGACGTATTTATTGTCCAGCCTACTTGCCCAGCGACCAATCATAATATCATGGAGCTCTTGATCATGGTGGATGCTGCTAAGCGTGCTAGTGCAGGACGTATCACAGCTGTGATGCCATTCTACGGCTATGCTCGTCAGGATAGAAAAGACAAGCCACGTGTTCCTATTACGGCAAAGCTGGTAGCGAACCTTATCACAGCAGCTGGTGTGGATCGTGTGCTTACTATGGATCTCCATGCTGCGCAGATCCAAGGATTTTTTGATATTCCAGTAGATCATCTTTACGCTCGTCCAGTATTCATTAAGCATCTCAGAGAGAACTGCGGCTTGGATGGTGATAATTTAGTAGTAGTTTCACCAGACGTAGGTGGTGTGAAAAACGCTAGAGCTTACTCTGATGCATTTGGTGCGGATCTAGCTATTGTGGCGAAACACCGTGTCAGCGCTACTAAGGTTGAAGCGATGAATGTGATTGGTGATGTAAAAGGCAAGGTTGCCTTCCTCATCGATGATATGACTGAGACAGGTGGCACTCTTTGTGCAGCGGCTAAGATCCTTAAGGAGAACGGTGCTAAGCGAATTTTCGCAGGTGTGTCTCATGCGGTGATTGAGGAGCACGCTCGTAAACGTATTTTGGATTCTGACATTGAAGAGTTGATCACTACAGACTCTGTGCCGATGGCATTTGGAGAGAAAATTACTTCTCTGTCAGTGGCTCCACTCTTCGCTGATGCTATCAAGCGTATCTCTGATGGAGAAAGCGTTACTTCTCTGTTTGACGTATAAGTAGTCTTTTCATAATTGAATTTTTCTGGGCTTAGGGGGTTTATCTCTCTAAGCCCATTTTATTACAGATGTCTTAGTTAATGCGCTGAGGCAGTAATATTCTCTGCTTCAGTCACTTCTTTTGTTTGACATCGGGGGGGGAAAGTTTTACGCAGTGGTTCTCGGCCTGCGGAAAGGCTATTCTCTCTACCACCAGCCATCTTTTCCGTAGAATACTCCGAGACTACTAGAAACGTCCGATAATGCAGCTTCAGGCGATGTCTAACCACAAAAGAAAAATATAAAAATGGCTACAACACTAGAAGCTACACTACGTCAGCGCACAGGATCAGGCGCTATCAATGCAATGCGCCGTGAAGGATTCGTTCCTTCCGTTGTTTATGGAGCAACAGAAAACAAAAACGTGAAAGTCCACGCTAAGACTTTCAGAGACATGCTTAACGCAAAGCCTTCTTCACAGGTTCTTCTCGATCTTGAGATCGAAGGAGCAGGCGTTCAGAAGGTATTCATTCAGGACATGCAGTTCGATGCGCTTACAGGAGAAATCCTTCACGCTGACTTCTTGGCAGTAACTGATAAGACAATTCTTACAGCTAAGCTTCCAGTTAAGCTTCTCGGTGAGCCTAAGGGTGTTAAGGCTGGTGGTCAGCTTGAGCAACTTGTTCACTCACTTAAGATCAAGTCTCTTCCTGCTAATCTTCCTCTCAGAATCGAAGCAGACGTATCTGCTCTTGACGTAAGCGAGAACCTCACTATCGGTGACATCAAGTTCACTGAAGGTGTGACTCCAGTTCTTGACGGAAGAGTTCTCGTAGCTCTCGTAGCTAAGACTCGTCTTGCTAAGTCTGTAGGTGCAGAAGGTGATAACGCAGCTCCAGCAGCAGAAGCAGCAGCTCCAGCAGCTGAGTAATCAAATTTAATTGGGAAATGCTGAATCTTATAGATTTGGCATGACTCACACGAACGTGGCAATCAAGCTGGTCATAGGTCTGGGGAATCCTGGACGTAAGTATGATCAAACCAGACATAATGTAGGGTTTGACGCACTAGACCGCATGGCTGCATCAGCCGGAGCAGAGTTTGCTAACCATTTAAAATGGAAAGCACACATCGCTAAGCACCCGCTAGCACTACTAATGAAACCTCAGACATTTATGAATGAGAGTGGTAGAGCAGCAGGAGCCGCACTCCGGTTTTACAAATGGAAGCCAGAAGAAGTGCTCGTCATCTATGATGATGTCTCACTGCCTCTGGGCTCAATCCGCTTTAGGATGAAGGGCTCAGCAGGTGGACATAATGGGATGAAATCATTGATTCAGCATTTTGGAAGCGACAATTTCCCACGATTAAAACTAGGCATCGGTGCTCCGAGATCTGGTGAGATGGTGGGGCATGTCCTAGGTAAGTTCGCAAAGGATGAACAATCTGATGTGGAAAACGCACTTGATAAGGCTGTGAAAGCAGTCCAATGTGCTCTTACTGAAGGAGTCGAGGCAGCCGCTAACGTTCACAACATCAATAAATAATCAAAATTAACAAAATCAATATTATGAGCAAAAAATACGAAGGTCTTGTAGTCCTAGACATCAAAGGCAGCGAAACACCAGTAGATGAGCAAATCAGCCAAATCGGTCAACTCATCGAAGCTGAAGGCGCAACTTTAGACGAAGTTAAGAACCTCGGCTATAAGAAGTTTGCACACAACGCACGTCAAATCGAAGGTGGTCACTATGTGAGCTACATCTTCAATGCTGCACCAGAAGCTATCAAGAGCATCAAGACTAGTCTTGATCTCAACAGCGGCATCTACATGCACCAATACCGCACTCAAGGCTAATCAGCCGAGTGCCCAAATAGATTAAAATTAGGGTTTATAGGCCTAGTGTGATTCCATATTTTTGGCATTGCACCAGCCTATAAACCCTTTATCATTTAAAAATCATGGCAAGTTATAACAAAGTAATGCTCATGGGTAACATCACCCGTGATATCGAACTCAGATACACTCCTAAAGGCACTGCGGTGTCTGATATAAGCTTAGCGTGCAATCGTGTGCGCACTGGAGATGATGGTCAGAAAATCGAGGAAGTTACCTTCGTGGATGTCACTCTCTGGGGCAGACAGGCGGAGCTGGCCAATCAGTATTTAGGTAAAGGTAAGCCAGTATTTATCGAAGGTAGATTAAGCATGGATAGCTGGACTGATAAGGAGACCGGTAAGCAGCGCTCGAAGCTCAAAGTAGTGGGTGAAGTGATGCAGTTCCTCGGAGCTCCTGGTGGCAGCGGAAATAGCGGTGGCGGAGGTAATGCTCCTCAGCAGAATCAAAACCAGAACTATAACCAAAATCAAGGCCAAGCTCAAAATCAGAACCAAGGTCAGCAACAATCTCAAGGTTACAATGCTCCTCCACAGCAGCAGCAACAACAAGCTCAGCAACCTAATCCAGGCCCACCACAAGGTGGATCACCAGCAACGAACATGCCTGACTTCGTAGAAGAAGATGATGACATTCCGTTTTAAGATCTGATTTAGTTACTAAAATTTTATCAATAAAAAAGCCATGTGGGAGAAATCCCACATGGCTTTTTTGTTAGATGTTATTTACTCAGTTTAGTTCGCTACGATGTTCACGAGCTTACCTGGTATGACGATGACTTTACGCACCGTGTTGCCGTCTGTGTAGGTCTTTACGTTCTCATCTGCTAGAGCGAGAGCTTCCATGTCTTCCTTGCTGATGTCTTTGTCGACAGTGAGCTTGGCTCTTAGTTTGCCATTCACCTGGATCACTACTTGGACCTCTGATTCGATGAGGAAGTCAGGGTTGAAGCTCGGCCAGCCACGATCACTTAGGATGCGACTAGTAGAGCACTTAGCAGAGGCGTGAGCTTCTCCTAGTTGCTGATGGATCTCCTCCGTGATGTGTGGTGCGAATGGGTTAAGGCACTTGAGGAAGTCACGAAGTAGAACAGCTGGGACCTTGTCTGCCTTAGTGAAAGCATTGGTGCAGATCATCATTTGAGAAATGGCGGTGTTGAAGCTCATTTTCTCGATGTCTTCACTTACTTTCTTGATGGTTTCGTGAGTGACTTTGAGTAGTCCTTTGTCGGTAGGTGCATCGTTGGTGATCTTATCAGAAATGCTCCAGTTGCCTTCAGCGTCTTGCTGCATAGCGACTCTCCAGACTTTAGCGAGGAAGCGAGATACGCCTTCTACACCTTTCATCTGCCATGGTTTGACCTGAGTAAGAGGGCCCATGAACATTTCGTAGAGACGTAATGAGTCAGCACCGTATTGATCTACGACTACGTCAGGGTTGACGACATTGCCAAGAGACTTGGACATCTTCTGACCGTCTTCCCCGAGGATGAGACCTTGGTTGACGAGCTTCTTGAATGGTTCGTTAGTAGAAAGGTGTCCGAGGTCGAACATGACCTTGTGCCAGAATCTTGCGTAGAGGAGGTGAAGCACAGCATGCTCAGTTCCGCCCACGTAAAGGTCCACTGTTGCGCCATCAGCACTCCAGTATTCTTCTGCTTCTTTTGAGATGAATCGTTCCGTGTTGTTAGGGTCGCAGTAGCGGAGGTAATACCAGCATGAGCCAGCCCACTGAGGCATGGTATTAGTTTCACGCTCGGCGTTGTCGCTGTATTTGATCCAGTCAGTCGCTTTCACGAGTGGGCCACGTGGGTCACCAGTTGGTTTGAAATCTTCCATGTCTGGCTGAAGCAATGGTAGCTCGCTTTCAGGGATCGCTGAGTGCTTGCCATCTTCCCAGATGATTGGGAATGGCTCACCCCAGTAGCGCTGACGAGAGAATAGCCAGTCACGAAGCTTGAAGTTCGTCTGAGCTTTGCCTTTCTTGTTATCGATTAGCCATGAAATCATTGCCCTCTTGGCGTCTTTAGTTTTCATTCCATCGAGGAATCCAGAATTAAGTGCTGTGCCATTACCAGTGAATCCTTGCCACTTTTCTTCGCCTTTAGGTGCTACGACTTGGAGAATTGGGAGTTCAAATTTTTCTGCAAACTCGAAGTCTCTAACATCGTGTCCAGGGACAGCCATGATAGCGCCTGTTCCGTAGCCCATCATTACGTAGTCAGCGATCCATACTGGGATCTGCTCACCGTTGACTGGGTTAGTAGCGTAAGCTCCTGTGAAGAGGCCTGTCTTGTCTTTGTTCATCTCACCACGATCCATGTCGGACTTAGATGCGCAGGCTAGGATGTAGTCATCGACAGCTTGTTTCTGCTCAGGCGTAGTGATTTCTGAGACAAGTGAGTGCTCAGGAGCAAGCACCATGTAGGTAGCTCCGAAAAGTGTGTCAGGTCTCGTAGTGAAGACTACCACTTCGTGGATTTGAGATTGGAGATCTGAAATTTGAAATTGCACTTCAGCTCCGACTGATTTTCCGATCCAGTTAGTCTGGAGTAGCTTGATAGATTCTGGCCAGTCGAGTGGGCCGAGGTCATCGATAAGACGCTGAGAATACTTTGTGATGCGTAGCATCCATTGCTTGAGTGGGCGGCGTTCTACAGTGTGGCCTTTGGCTTTCCATTCTTCTACTTCCTCATTCGCTAGGACAGTGCCTAGGTCTGGTGACCAGTTGACAGGTGCTTCTGAGATGAAGGCAAGACGCTCGTCATCGATCTCTTCACGGCTGTAGCCTTTGGCTTCTAGCTCGGAGATTGGTTTGGCTTTCTTTTCTTCTTCGCAGAAATATGAGTTGTAGAGCTGGATGAAAATCCACTGAGTCCACTTCATGTATTCTGGGTCGGTGGTGTTGATTTCACGGCTCCAGTCGTAGCCAAATCCTAGTGACTTTAGCTGACGGCGGAAGTTGTCGAGATTTTGCTCTGTGGTGACTCTTGGGTGCTGATTCGTCTTGATGGCATATTGTTCAGCAGGAAGACCGAATGCATCCCAGCCCATTGGGTGAAGGACGTTGTGGCCGTTCATTCTCTTGTATCTTCCGAGGATGTCAGTAGCGGTGTAGCCTTCTGGGTGGCCTACGTGTAGACCTGAGCCTGATGGGTAAGGGAACATATCGAGCACAAAGTATTTAGGCTTTGTGGCATCGAAGTCTGGCTCGCCTGGGTTGGCTACTTTGAATGTGTTATTTTCTTCCCAGTGGGCTTGCCACTTGGGTTCAAAGGTGTCGAATGGAAATGGTTTCATAATAAGGTGTTAGAGATGTTTGTTAGTCACAGAAATTTTCGGGACTGTAGAGAATGATTTGGGAATGAAAAGAAAAACCCTTAACCTCTTTTTGTAAATGAGGCTAAGGGTGAAATGATTAGAAATGTTAGTTTCGTATTCTGTTCCTTAACCTTCTTCAGTTGGTTGAGCTGCTACTGCTGTGTTGAGCCTGTTTGCAGGTTTGATTGCATCTGGGTTTGCCAGCAGTGGGTTAGTTTTCGTCGCTGCGTGCACTCCGAGGAGTGGATTTGGCTTCGGCTGCTGTGATGCTACGCCGAATGGGTTAGGCACTGCTGGTAAATTGAGCGCTGGAGAAGGAGTCTCATCCGCGATGTCTGCTGATGCCGGTCTGAGTGGGATCGGCTGAGTTTTAGGTCCAAGGTTCACTCCCATAGAGGCCATTGCGCTTGTAGGTGCAGGCTGAGGTGAATCATAACCGTTTGCTACTGGTTGAGCAGCAGGAGCTGGTTGAGCTACTGGAGCCGCTCCGCCTAAAGCACTGAATCCGCTTTGTGGTTGAGCTTGAGCTGCTTGCTGCTGGAATCCACCTTGCGCTGGAGTTGCGTTGTCTTGGCCTACTTTTGCCATGAAGTTAATCGCATTGATAAGCTGTTTATGCCAGAGGATCGCTCCAATTACTGGTAGAAGTAGTAAGCATACAAACATTCCCATCGTGATCTGAGGAGCGTGTCTGGTGTTGTCATATCTGCTAGTGATTGAGTTCCATTGCTTAGGTAGTCCACCGACAGCCAAAAAGAGCCAGACGATGTTAAAGAGTGGGATGAACATAAATCCGATTGCTTTACCTGGGCTAATAGTAGCTCCACCTGGCTGAAGTGCTGCCCATGCTCTGTAAAGATAGATGTATGAAAGTATACCTGATGTTAAGAAAAGGCCACCAGCTATAAGCATTAGGAGAAGACCTCCACCGACTCCAGCTGCAGCTGCGTTAACAGCCGCTTCTTCGGAGCCACCAGCATGCATAACTTCAGCTCCAGCCATGCCTGCTTTAAAGGTAGATACTCCTGCAAATATGATAAGAACTGCTCCAATAATGAAAAGCATCATCCAGAGCATGAAACTGCCGCCCTTTTGGATAGTTTTTGGATATAAGTTTGATAGCCCCTGAGGATCAGCGCCCGGAGTGGCATACGGATCGTGACCTGCGATTGCTCCTGCTGCTGCCGGCACTACTGGTTGAGTAGTCGGAGTAGATGGAATCATGGCAGATGTCGGAGCGAGTGTTGGCTGCGCAGGTTGAGCGTGGGCAACGGCAGTCGGTTGAGGAGCTCTGAGAGCTGGTGCTGCTGTAGCAACTGGTGCTGGTGCCACCTCGGCAGGAACCTCGAAAAGCCCTTCGACGTTGGACGCTGGGATCCACTGGTGTCCTAAAGCTTCTGTCCAAACAACAGTTTCGTGAGTCACGATTTCATTTGCTACAAGTTCTTGTAGTTCAGGAATAGTGATAGGTCCTATCTGTGCTTCATTGCCGTCGATGTAATACCAAAGTTGTTCGCTCATAATGTGTGGGTAAAATGTGTGTTATAAATTGTTGGGGTTTTTTATAGAGAATAGTTATGCATTACGCCAGCGAGAAATTTGAGCTTTAACATTTTCTATACTTGGGGCTCCTACATTAGTCCTAGCAGCTAAGGCAGTTTGGAGGTCAAAGACGAGCTTAGCGTCCGCACCATAATGCTCGGATATCTTTGTTAGGTCTAGCTTATCAAGTGGTGTTTTAGTCTCGACGCTTACTGCAACAGCCTTGCCTACGAGCTCGTGTGCTGAGCGGAAAGGGACTCCATTTTTCACTAAATAGTCAGCCAAATCGGTAGCGAGAAGCAATGGGTCACTAGCTGCGGCTTCACAAGTATCGACGTTTATTTTCATGTCCGCGATCATTTCAGTGTTCACGCTAAGAGCCATGATTAGTGTGTCGATAGAGTCGAAGAGAGGCTCTTTGTCTTCTTGTAAATCTCTGTTGTAAGTCAGTGGCAGACCTTTGGCAGATGTGAGAAGTGAAACGAGGTTTCCGTAGAGGCGACCAGTCTTGCCACGAGTGATTTCGCAGACGTCTGGATTCTTCTTCTGTGGCATGAGTGATGAGCCAGTGGTGTGTGCATCGCTCAGAGTGGCGAAGCCAAACTCGCTAGAACACCAGAGGATCAGATCCTCAGATAGTCGAGATAGGTGAGTGCCTACTAGGGCGAAGTCAAAGAGCAACTCCATGATGTAATCTCTATCTGAAATGGCATCCATTGAGTTGGTGGTGATGCTATCGAAGCCTAGCTCGGCCGCGATTTGTTCACGGTCGAGATTGATGGTAGATCCAGCGAGAGCGCCAGAGCCGAGAGGTGATACGTTGACACGTTTTCTAGCATCAGAAAGTCTCTCGATATCACGAGAGATCATTTCGACATAGGCTAAAAGATGGTGGCCGACTGTGACTGGCTGGCCACGCTGAAGGTGGGTGTAGCCAGGGATCACAGCTGCTGCATATTCCTCAGCTTTATTGAGTAGCGCAGTCTGAAGCATACGGAGATGATCAGAAACAACAGTGATTTGTTCACGGCAATAAAGGCGAGTGTCAGTGGCGACTTGGTCATTACGTGAGCGTGCAGTGTGGAGCTTTCCACCAGCAGCGCCGATACGTTTAGTTAGCTCAGACTCGATATTCATATGGATATCTTCGAGCTCGATGGAGAAATCAAAGTTTCCCGCATCGATGTCTTTTTCTATCTCACGGAGACCAGTCTCTATCTGAGAGAATTCTGTATCATTGAGAAGCCCAGCCTTCACCTGCGCACGAGCGTGAGCGATGGAGCCTGCGATATCGTGTTTATAGAGTCTCCAATCATAAGAAATGGACTCTCCGTATTTCTGAACTAAGTCTGCTGTCGCTTGAGCGAATCTACCTTTCCACATGGCTGGATATATAAAGAACTATAAGCAATATGCACGCTTATTTTTTTGCTGTCAGATGTTAAATAAGCGATTATTCAAAACAAGGTTGGGCTGTAATCGAAAAAAACGGGAGCAACTAATTGGTTAAGTCTTTTTATATAACGGATCGATAATAGAGAAGCACTGATAATATCCAGATTAGAACTCCTAGAATAATGATGAATTCAATGAGTGTGATAATACAGATTTTAGGATCATTAAACTGATTCCCGCATTCATTGCATTTACGGGGATATTTGTTCCTGAGGGTATCAAAAAATTTCATGATGCTAAAGTGCTGGAGGAACGCAATGAGCTTATTTTTAAAGCCCATATTCTGAAGTGATTCAGTATTACATGATCCACATTTTGGGCAAACATCTGTTGATCTAGTGATCTCATGATTTGCTTCTGAGCGGGGTGGCTGATAAGGATTTTTCATAAAGATAAATTGGTCGGAACGACAGGATTCGAACCTGAAGGAGAAACCCAGTTAAATAACTCACTACTAGATAGTTACGTTTTAGAAAAGTGCCTATGGACACAAGGAGGGACACAAAGAATAGGCTCAGATTGTCCTAAATTGGCAGAGATTTCAGAGTCTTGGCATAGTCTTCCTGACAGCCTCAAAGAGGCTATTTTACTGATTTCTCGCTCAGCAACAGATAGATAATTAGTGCTATTGACCTCATCTGTCTCTACTTGTCTGGCGAAGTGATTTTACGCGTAAAATTCACTCGTTCATTCCCCTTACCGACCCTATAGTTCGAGTAGAAATGCAGTCCGACAATCCAGATTTCAACCGCAAGTATGAGGAGCTAAGTGCTCCTGTATTGCACTACGCCTACACACTATGCCGTGACTGGGCATGGGCGGAAGATGTCTCTCAGCAACTCTGGATTCGCATGTATCGCTACCACAAGAAGCACAGCTCTTTTCCTGAAATCGGAAACGTCTACAACATGACAAAGCAAGCGTTCATCGATGACTATAGAAAACATAAACGCCGTGACCATGTCTGCACGATGGAAGATCCTCCTGAAATTCCCATGATGCCAGTTCGACAAGATTCTCTCTTCTCAGAAGACGAAAGTGGTCTCTTCAGCCAATTCTGGGAGCAATTCACCCCTCTCGAATTACCACTCATCGACCGACAAGTCTTTTGGCTTCATGAACGCTATGGCTACACAATGGTAGAAATCGCTGAAAAAACGCAGCTTGCGAAATCCACAGCTCACGATAAATTAAAGAAGGTGAAGGCTGCATGCCTCGACTTTCTTAACCTAGAGAAGTCACAATGAACGAAGATAACGACAAGCCTAAGATTACGGAAAAAGATCTCACAAATCTAGTGAGAGGTTTTGGTATGCCTTCTGGTAAAGAACTTGAAAAGAAAGTTGAACAGTCCATTGAGAACGAAAAAGATCAGTCCCAAGAAATGGAGAATGATCCTACAGGATTAAAACAACTATATAGAGAACAGGAACAAAATAGAAATCAGGACAGAAAGCGGTAAGCTAGTCGATTAAATTTACCTTATTTCGCAAAGTTCGTAAAATATGGAAAATTATTAAGCAATTATACAATGACCTATTCGATAGCACAGCTTGGAAAGCTCTCTGAAGAAATCATCCTTGAAGCTCAAAAGAAGCCAGTTCGCATCGCCAAGAACGGTAAAGATTGTGCAGCTATCATCTCTATTCCTGACCTTGATTTACTAGAGGAAACTAAGAAATCATACAAACTTCGATCTGCCGTGCAAGCTGGGTTTTCTCAGATTGCAGAAGGAAATTATAGCACTAAATCAATGGATGAAATTTTTGAGGAAGCAAAAAGAAAGATAAAAGAGTAGCTTTCCCTAAATACCTGAACAGGCATGATTACCTTTGTGCCCCTCTCTTTCCCCCTTTCGACATCTATAAGAATAACTATAACCATTATAGCTTTCCAACTTCCGCAGCTACATGCTGAAATCTCACGCCTATGGTGACCTTTTACAGTAGCAAAAGTGACCTTCTACAGTTTCTATAAGTGACCCTTTACAGTAACTCCTACCTGAAAAGTGACCCTTTGCAGTATGAAACCCAACTTTCAATTTTCGAACCCCTGAGGCTGTTGCAATTCACCTATCGATTCTGAACTCCACCTTACTGTAAAAGGTCACCTTTAGCCCCACCTCCATAAGTGACAAGTGACCTCAACGAAATTTGACACCGTCACCGTTTTGCATACCATGTTCCATATTCAAAGAATATGGAACTAACAAACACCACATTACCCACTGACGAAAGGTTCCTCAAAAAGCATATTGAGGTCGTTCACACGCATTGAACTCTTTGACTTTTAGACAAAAGAATTTGGAATGAGTTACTCCTTCATGCTTATCCCAGCCTTCTCACTCATTCTCGATTTGACATCAAATATTCCGTGCTTTTGGAACGTCTTCGCTACGACTCATGAGACAGGCAACTGATCAAAGACTCGCTAAAAAAACTCGCACGCACGCAAATTGAATTCATCGATAGTGACGCTGACGGGAAGGAGCTTTCTTGGCAAGTGATGAACCATATATCTGCCCCTAAAATCCGCTGGGGTGCCGACTCCTTCTCATATGGCTATGACCACGGACTCCCAGAGTTACTCTACGACCCTAAGACCTATGCACTCATCAACCAAGCTAGTGAAGAACGCTTCAATAGCAAATACACCCTAAACCTCTACGAAAACGCCGTGCGGTATAAGGCTCGCCCTGGTTATCCATGACTCACACCTCAGTGGTCTCTTGAAATATTTCATAAATTTATGGGAACGGAAAGTGTTGAACTGTATGAACGTTACGCCGAACTTAATCGTCGAGTCATTAAGCCGTCCGTTAAAGAAATCAATGATAAATCAGATATCCACCTTACTTTTCTCCCTATCAAAATGGGAAGAAAGATAGTCGGTGTGCAATTCAAAGTCGTAGAAAACCCCAAGAACGATCAACTCAAGATTCCTTGAACTGAGGAAAAGAAAACCACTGCTGAAATCCTCAAAAAATCCATCGTTCAAAAATGTATCAAGCTTGGTGCAGGTGAAGGACTGGCTTGCCTCTGGTATAAGCAATACGGAGAAGCCTACCTCACTGAAAAAATCATTTTCACAGAAAAAACAATCAAATCCTGATCTATTAAAAAGACTCCCTGAGCGTGTCTCACGTGGGCGGTGGAAAAAGACATCAAAGACAAAAACCCCGTCTTGGAAGCATGAAAAAAACGACGGGAAATTCAGGCCGAAAAACAGAAGGTCGAAAAGCTAGAGCACGAACAAAGCCGTCTAAAGTCGGAGAAGGATCGAAATGCTCGCCTCAAATCCAAGGAACTCGTGAATCAATACCTTATTGAACGCACAGAAGCTAAACAGCAAGAGCTTCGAGCTGAATTTCAGGAACTCTACCAAGACTTCATTGAGCAATCCATTTTCAAACCAGAAGAAGTATTTCATTGCTGGGTTGCAGAGTCAGCACAACTTGGAAATCCCTATCCTATGATCAGAGGAGCCCGTATTAAGCATATAGCTGCGTAGTTCAGACGGAAAAGCCTCACTTCTCCAATGCTTTTTGATAGTCAAATGAGGACACTTGATCAATAGAAAGTATTGCTATCGATCAAAAAACCATTAAATTGTGATCAATAGAAATCACACCTATTGATCATGATATGGAACTGGCAAAAATCTGACTGGAGAAAATTCTCCTATGAATCCTCGAAACTTCAACACTTTGAGGATGATTTCCTTCGCTATTGCGGGGAGGTAGTCGGAGCACTCAAGCACCTCAATACCGATGAGAAAAACGAGCTACGTGTTACCTTGCTCAGGGACGAAGCCATACAAACCTCCAAGATCGAAGGTGAATACCTCGATCGTGATAGCATCCAGTCGTCTATCCGACGTCATTTTGGACTTCAAGTAACCAATGAGAACAAAGCTCTCAAAGAACAAGGTATCAGTGATCTACTTGTCGATGTTTATCAGAATTTTGAAAAACCACTTTCACATGATCTTCTTCGCCAGTGGCAACGCAAACTCTTTAGCTCAGCACCTGGATCAGGGGAGTATCGCACGCACGAAGAGCCTATGCAGGTTGTTTCAGGTGCCATCTACGCCCCAACTGTTCACTTTGAGGCTCCACCATCGGCTCAAGTTCACGACGAACTCGAAGCGTTCATCCTGTGGTATAACACCGCACATGAAGAAAAATCTATCAGCCCTCTTATTTTAGCTGGAATCTCTCATCTTTGGTTCGAGTGCATCCATCCTTTTGAGGACGGGAATGGACGTGTAGGCCGTGCTTTAGCTGAGAAGTCCCTCTCCCAATCTCTCGGTCAGCCATCGCTTATTTCTCTTTCCTCCGTGATTGAGAAAAAGAAAAGTGCCTACTACGAAGCACTAGAGAAAGCCAACAAAGGCAATGAAATCACTAAATGGCTGGAGTATTTCCTCCCCACCATGATCGAAGCTCAACAATACAGCCTCAAGAAAATCGACTTCATTATCCAGAAAGGAAAACTTCTCAACCAGCATCAGAAGCAGCTCAACGAACGTCAGCTCAAAGTTGTGCTCCGTATGTTTAGGGAAGGCGTTGAAGGATTTAAAGGTGGACTCAGTGCAAAAAACTATATGAGTATTACCCAGATATCCCAGCCTACTGCTACCCGTGATCTTCGTGACCTTGTAGAAAAAGGCGTTTTCAAAAAGACGGGAGAACTCCGCCACACCCGATACTGGTTGAATATCTGATCTATCCTCTAGGAACCCTCTGTAATGACTGGACAAGGAGGGAGTGCATACTCATTCCACATTATACTGACTCCATCTCAGGGGCAGTTTTTTAATGCTGAATTTTAGCAACCTAGAACCTCCTTTCAGTCGGTCTCCAAGTTGCCCCTTCGCTTCTCGTCAGTCCATGCTTCATTGAGCATACGCTCTCTTATATTCTAACCATTTCATTATGGTAAAATCTGTGAGTCGACACCACCTCGACTATGTATCTCGGCACATCAACCAAACCCGACTGGTTTTGGAATGATTGCAAGTCAACCTCCTCAGCTACGATGATATCATCGGCTGGGATGAAGACACCGAAGTCTTTCAATGGCTCGCCTTCAATCACTTTTACGAGACTGATTATGAACGTCTCAAAAAAGCTGGAATCCCTTTCCTCGATAGCGAGTTTTGAACATGGGTTGGTATTACCAGCTACGGATCTCACTACGACCTCTACGTCTATCCTGAGTTGCTAAAAGCACTCTTCGATGTCGATTGTGATCATTACGATCTCGATTCTTTGCGACAAAAAACCTCCGCATAATGCAGAGGCTCTCTTATTTTCAAGCGTCTGAATTCTCAGGTGCTCTTTTCTTATTCTAACCATTATTCTATGAAATCAACTATTCACACATCACCCGACGGAAACTTCCCTTACGGAGACCAATCTAACTACCGAAACTTCCTGCTCTGAGAAGAGGTTCTAAAGGGCTTCGCAGAACACGAGGAGGCGAACATGACAGCTTCAAACCCTATGGTGATTGCTCGCTACTTCCACCCATCCAGTTCTATGACCTGGTATGCAACTGAATACAACGTCGACGAAGAAGTCTTCTACGGCTACGTCACAGGCTTTCACTATCCAGAGTGGGGTTCATTCTCTCTACGAGAGTTCATTGAGCTTCAGCTCCCATACGGGCTCAAAATAGAGCGTGACCTATGGTTCATGCCTAAGCCGATCAAACAGGCTCTCAAAGACGACGGTCAAGAGCTTTAAGGCCTACACTTTTGAAGGCATCGTCTCTGGTGCCTTCTCCTGAAGGCAATCTAAGTTTGATTTGATCATTGATTCAAGTATCATGCACTCCAATCATAATGTATGATTGAAAAGTAATGGAAAAGAGGAGCTGTATACCTTTAGGCGAGGTTGCTCCTCTTTTTTTGATCAACTTACTTCTCAATCTCCGACACATCCCTCTGAATCGTCCTCAGCGACACCGATGGTATAGCCTCCGCTATTTCATGAGCATTCAACCCATTTCCTAACATCTCAGAAACGAGCTTCACTCGCTGATCCTTCGATAGGGAAGTAGCGCTTCCTATCTCAGGATTCCAGCTTCGCTTCATCTCGTTTTTCACAGAGTGCATCAACGCCTCGAAGCTCAAGAAAAGTAAAACTGGTGGTGAGGCTGCTAGAAGCATCGCCAGCCACCTTCCTTCCACATGGCAGATATTGAATAACACGCTTCCACTAGAGACGAACACCACCAGACCTCGCAACCACAGTGTCGGCTCTTCTCGTAACGATGCTCGCAAGGCTGACATCGAGAACACCACGATCGCACCGTCGATCACCAGAGGGAACACCCAGCTCAGTCCAGGTGTCACCACCGCTTGCTCGACGGCTAGCTGTCTCAACGCCTCGAAGGACAAGCT
>CAKZNV010000204.1 GCA_937132085.1 uncultured Rubritalea sp.
AGAACACCCCCAACATCACAAATCATCCGCAAACTAGCAAGTCATCATCGCAGATAGTTTTGAGAATATTTACTAAAACCACAGAAAGCCATGTTTCTTCGCTACCCCCAATCACATAAACAACCAACCTGTATCATTTACCTCGACGGCTATTTTCATTAATAGCAATGAGACTATTGCTCAATAGTCCATGTTTCTTGCGTAATTCTGCTCTTGCGTCTGCCGAACTATAAGTCTCCATTTCTCCTGCCTGAACAGCATCATAGACTTTCTTAGCTCGTAGATCATGCAGCCTTTCACGCACCTCTCGAAGCACTGCCTCTTGATCCTCTTGAGGTAGCGTTGTAAGCTCTTCTGAAATTCGTTCTGCAATAGCTGTCATCGAACTTAATATAGTCTGTAAGTAACTCTATTACAAATAAACGTATGACCCACGCATTGAACCAATTAGAACAAACTGTGGATCAGGGGTTAGCTCTCTGAACTCTTGGTAGAGACCGTTTCAACAAATAGTGATTTCTGTTTCTAGGTTTCTACATCATTATCTAAGCTGTTGATCAGTATCCTTAACTTATTAGTGCGACCTTCTTTCTCTAGGTATTCGCTGTAATTTTCTTGCGCACGATTTAGCAAATTTTGATAAGTTCTAACACGTATTCCTTGGACCTTGAGCATGGCTTCTTCGTTATACTTATTAGCTTCAACATCCCATCCTCTTGGCAATTTACCTAATAAAACTACTGTTTCAGGTAAGTCTACAGAATATCCTTCTTTTTCTCCAAATACTGACATTTTAGCAGCCCTGTGAGCTTTGATATATTTATCACACTGTTTAAAAATTTCATGAAAATCTACAGTTCTTTCAAACCTTTTGAGTTCTATAATCACATCTTTTCCATCAATAGATTTGTATGCGATATCGATTCTTCCATTTTCAACATCAGCAGGATCTACATCTTTCTCCCATGCTGTTCTAATAGATTTCTCTACAGTAACATCACCCTTTTCAACTGCACGTTCCCAGGAGGTGTTCAGTAACCAAAGATTTTCCGCGACAAGTGCTTGAAGTTCTTTCTCTAACGCATTCCTGTCTATTAGTTCTTTTAACTTTTCAATCACCCGGATTCTTCCAGCAGCTATTTCCCCATACATAGTAGCCTCTAGTCGATTTATATCACAAAAAGCCTCTGTGATTTTTTGAATTTCATCGTCGCTAACTTCGTCGATATCTTCAAGCCTTTGCTGATGATCTAAGTATTCAAAAGCGATGATAGTATGTTTAATAATGGTTTTTTGCTCATCTTGTGAACTGCCGTCTTTGACTACTTTTTTGAGAATATTCTTAGCATACTTCTTGGATTTATCACTCAATGTTTCCATCCATTCTTCAACAGCTGGTAGACTTAGCAGGGTCTTTTCAACCTTCGCCTTACGAAGCTTGGCTATGGATGTTATAACCTTTTTAACCTCAGTTGAAAGTCGTTTACACAGTTTAAAGTATCTGTCGTCGCCCTCTTTAAGCCCTTGTCGACTAGATAGGGCAATGTCTTCTTCATTTGTATCATCAATAAAATCAGCTGAAAGCTCTCCCATAATATATTGTCGATAAACTCTGTCGTCGCCAATTTGAGGTAGTAAGTCTTCATGAGCCAATTTCCCTCGCACTAAAAGGATAAGTTTATTGAGGCTATGACTATCCTCATCTGTAATTTGTCCCGTATGAGCTACCGCACCTAACCAACCCGTTACCGTATGTTGTTCACCATTATGCTCAATAACCAATGGATCTTTTTGATAGCTACAAATTGTGATTGGCTCACGACTTAAATCATCTCCTAGATTTTTACAGTATTTTTCATATTTCTTTTTACCTGCCTCTCCATACCACCATATTTCTTGTAGCTTATGAAAATATTTACGGTCCTCTGCAGTCACGGGTTTACCACCTATCGATACAGAAAAATTTTGGTCAGATTCAATAACTGAAAATCGCCTAGCAATTCTTGTCCTTAAATAGTTTGAAACTCTACTAATATTAACTTTAAGGTCAGAGAGAATAATCCTTGTGCCTCCATTCTTTAAACCTACAACTTTACTCTTTTCAATAGTTTCAGGAAGATAATCTAACTCTAGCTCTGCCTTGTCTTTGATCTCATTGAACTTAAGACGAACACCACCTCTAAACTCTTCTAAACCTTCATTACATACTACAGATTGAACCTCAGCTGTATTGGCAATTGAAAACATTGACAATTTACCGATTCCTTTACGCCCCATATATCTGCGTTGGAACTTTGGGCTCTTGTCTTTATCTGCTCCTCGCTTTCTGTAACCAACATTAAGAAACTTATCTTGAAGGTCTGACGCATTCATACCGCATCCATCGTCTTCAATGGTAATTACACCTTTATCTAACTCAAAATTGATATTAACATTTTGAGCATCTGCATCCCAAGAGTTTGCTACAAGCTCTGAAAGCATAGCAGGTGTATTGCTATACAAATTGACTCCGAGCTCGTCTAGGACAGTTAATTGGATCTTAAGTTTATAGGAGTTCATAACTTTTTATCTGATTGAAGTTCTTTTAAATGAGAATTGATACTTTTTGCTATGAGTTCCCCCAAAACGACAGGAACGGCGTTGCCAATGAGTCTGCCTAAAGTTTTCTTAACAACGGGTTGACCAGGAGATACAAACTTATAGTTTTTGGGAAAACTCTGCAACATAGCTCCTTCTCTCAAGCTAATTGCTCTATCTTGTTCGGGGTGTCCGAACCTACCATTTCCAAATCCGAAAAATTGTGTTGTCATGGTTGGAGCGGGTTTGCCCCATTCCATCCTACCGTATACTCCTGGGTATGTTTTTCCGCTAGCTTTGCGATGACATTTAGCAACTAATTCAATATCCCAATCTCTCCACGTTCCTCCTGGTTTAGAAGCTCTTATACGCCTTATGTTTAATTCATTTAGAGCTGAAGATTGGTGTAGAGGATCCGTTTGGCTGGCTTCACCAGAGGCAATCGCTGGTAATTTGCCAATTACATCTCTTACTGTTTTCTTTTTTCGTTTAAATTTAGCTGAAGAAATCACTTCAATCTCTCCTAATTTTGAGGCCAATAAAACTAGACGTTTTCTCTGTTGGGCTAGACCATATTCAGAGCAGTCGATAATCTTCTTTGACACATAGTAACCTTGTTGTTCTAGATTTTCGATGAACTTAAGAAATACATCTTGATCTTCAAGACCGGGCACGTTTTCCATGGTCACCAATTGTGGTTTAATTTCTTCTACTAGTCTACCAAACTCAAGAAGTAGCCACCACCTAGCATCGTCATTTGTAGCTTTTTGATTGTAAGATGAAAATGTCTGACAAGGAGCGCAGCCTGCAAGTAGTTTAATAGAATCACCATCATAATAGTCAGCTATGTCTTCGGCTGAAACATCTGTGACTGATTTTAGTAGGAATTCACCAGAATTGTTTTCGGCAAAAGGGTATTCACAAGCTGGGTCAACATCAACTCCTAGTCTCACCTCTATACCACCTTTTTCTAGACCTTTTGTAAGGCCACCAGCCCCACAAAATAGATCAATCGCTTGGACTGTGCTTAAGTTCATCATTTCCTTGGTTTGACTAGTAGCAATTAATTGTGATCAGAGCCAGAATGTTTAATTTCTTTTTTGGGGGAATAGCTGTCTATTATAAGTTTATAGCCATAGACACACCTATTGCTAGACTCTGAGCGAGATTTGACTTATTAAGTGCATAGTCAAAAAACAAGGCTTACAACGATAAGTTGTAAGCCTTTGAATAGAAATGGAGCCGGATGTCAGGGTTGAACTGACGACCTGATGATTACAAATCAACTGCTCTACCACTGAGCTAATCCGGCGTTCATTCTTTTGCTTCCTGATCTCTCACGAAGCGGCGACAATGTGCATGAAAATCACTCAGAAGGCAAGATCTTTTTAATAAAAAAATTCACTTTTCTAATTCACCTATTTAAGGTCAACTAAACCACAATGAATTCCACTAGCAGATACTATCTCGAACCACACCTCTGGAGCACTGATAATCTGTCACTTACAGGAGACGAGGCGCATCATTGCACTCGTGTTCTGCGCTCTAAACTCGGCGATCATGTGGAGGTTTTTGATGGAAATGGACGTAGTGTTGTTGGTGAAATCATTACTTTGGAGAAAGATAATGTCGTCATTTCTCCACTTTCGGACATCAAAACCTCGATTCAAGCCCACAAAATCCACCTTCATCAAGCGATCCCTAAAGGCGGCAACATGGAACTCATCGTCCAGAAAGCAGTGGAGCTCGGTATTTCAGAGATTCAGCCACTCATCACTACCAATACCGTCGCCCGTGCTGAACAACTGAAGAAGAAGCAAGCTAAGTGGCAACGCATCGCTCTAGAAGCATGTAAGCAATGTGGTCTAAATTTTTTACCAAACATATTACCTACCTTGAGCTATGCCGAGTGGCTAGAACAGCAGTCTATCAATTCAGCTAATTCCGCTAATACCGATCACTCTCTAAAAGTAGTCGCAGCTCTGCATCCTGAGAGCATACCCTTTCACAATGCATTTACCTCTGCCTCTACCGCTCAGAACGCCCATCTACTCGTAGGACCAGAAGGAGACTTCTCTGATGAAGAATACAGCCAAGCAATAGCTGCCAACTTTCAGCCAGTTTCTCTAGGCGACATCATTCTACGAGTCGAAACCGCAACCATTTTCTGTATTAGCATTATCAAACACGAACTCGAAAAAATTAAGACCAACTAACTATCATGATTTTACCAATACAATTTAAACCGCTCTACCAGGAAAGAGTCTGGGGCGGACGCGAACTCGAAAACGTTTATTCTAGAGCTCTACCTGACAAAACTAGTCCATTCGGTGAATCATGGGAAATCACGGATCGTGAGGAAGCTCAGTCCGTCGTGACCTCTGGTAATTATCAGTCGTCTACGCTCCATGAACTCTGGACCAACCACAGAGAGGAAATTTTCGGCGACAACCTAGCTGGTGACAGATTCCCTATCCTCGTGAAAATCCTCGATGCTAGAGACGATCTCTCTATCCAAGTCCATCCACCTACTCACCTAGCAGAATCTCTCAATGGTGAACCTAAAACAGAGATGTGGTATATCGCAGGCTGCGAAAAAGATGCGAATCTCTACGTGGGCTTAAAAAACGGAGCGACTAAAGAAAGCTTCGAAGCTTCACTACAAGACGGCACTGTAGAGCAGCAAGTCCACGCTATCCAACCTGAAGTAGGTGACAGTATATTCATCGCATCTGGCAGACTCCACGCTATTGGAGCTGGATTCCTCATCTATGAAATTCAGCAGAACTCTGACACCACTTACCGTGTGTTCGACTGGAACCGCCAAGGACTAGATGGCAAGCCGCGTCAGCTCCACATCGAAGAAAGCATGCAGTGTATCGACTTCGATGACTTTGAGCCAACTATGGATACCCCTAGCGGCCCTAACAATAACTGCATCTCCGACTGCGAACACTTCTACATGGAAAAGCTCTCTCTAACAGAAGGTGCTAGTCTAGGAAATCCACAGCCTAACAGATTCTCTATCATAACCGTAGTAAGCGGCTCACTGACAGATGATGCAGGAGTCGTCTACAATGCTGGAGAATTCCTAATATTACCTAGAAACGCCAACCCTATGACAGTTTCAGAAACCGCAATCATTTTACAAACCGTCATTCCTGACTAAGATAGCAATGTGACTGACAACGACTACATGCAGCTAGCCATCGCTGAGGCAAAAAAAGGACTAGGACTCACTAGCCCTAACCCAGCGGTCGGGTCAGTCATCGTAAAAAATGGTGAAATCCTAGGCAAAGGCTGGCACCGTAAAGCTGGCCTCCCGCATGCCGAGCGTGAAGCTATAGCGGACGCTCTGACTAGACATGAAAAGTCTACACTCAGAGGCGCCACCATCTACGTCACCCTAGAGCCATGCTCTACCACGGGGAAAACTCCTGCCTGCGTCGATGGCATCATAGAAGCAGGCATCGCTAAAGTCATCTACGGCGCCACTGATCCGAACCCCGCTCACGTAGGTGGAGCGGACGCCATGCTGAAAAAGCATCAGATCAAAGTCGTCAGCGGAGTCGAGCGTGTAGCCTGCGAATCGCTTATCCAAGCATTCGCCAAACGCATCACCACTGGACTTCCATGGGTCATCGCTAAAACAGCAGTGAGCCTAGATGGACGCATCACCAGACCCAGCGGCGAAGGCCAATGGCTCACTGGCCCTGAAGCTAGAGCAGAGGTTCACAAGATAAGAGCATCCGTAGACGCCATCATCACAGGTGGAAAAACCGTGCGCAAAGACAACCCCAGCCTCACTATACGAGGTGAAGCACACAGTGCAGAGAAAAGCCAACCATGGAGAGTCATCCTTACTCAGAGCGGGAAATCTAGTTTACCACAAGACGCCAACGTTTTCACCGATGAACATGCCGAGCGCACCATCATCCACGAAGACAAAACACTCACTCAGACTCTCAAAGCACTAGCCGAGCTAGGATGCAACTCAGTCATGCTCGAATGTGGCGGAATCCTCATGCAGCAATTTCTGAAACAACAACTCATCGATGAGCTAGCCCTATTCATCGCCCCCATCTTCACCGGTGGCCCAGACCACGGATTTGGCATTGGTGAGCACCTAGATCACAGCCAATTTCTCACCAACAACTCTCACCAGCAACTAGGCAACGACATCCTCATCCGCGGAATTCTCAAAAAATCATAAACTTCGATCACTATGAGCATCAAAGACATCGCATTCATCGGCTACCCAGTCACCGACATAGCCCGAGCAAGAGCATTCTATGGCGACATTTTAGGATTAAATTCTGGAGACATCGATCATGAGCTGGAGAGCATGCCGGGGAAATACTGGATCGAGTATGAAATTGGCAGCGGCACACTGGCTATTTCTAATACTTGGGAGCCATCTGGCCAGAGCGGCCCCACTATTGCACTAGAAGTAGATGATTTTGACACCACTATGGCTCGGCTAAAAGACGCTGGAGTAAGTATTGAAGCGGATCGCATCGAGACCCCAGTCTGTTGTTTCGCCCTCATCTCAGATCCTGATGGGAACTCCATAATGATCCATAAACGCCACTGTGATCAGCACTCCGACAGCCATTAAAACGGCGACCTCAGCCCCCGATCATAAAAAAAACCTCATAAAAAGGCATTTTTTAGTTGCACAAAGTGGGGACTTTAAGTAATTCTCCGCCCGCACCAACTGGTGCAAACAGATACAGGCCTATAGTGTAATGGTAACACCCCGGATTTTGATTCCGTTATTCTAGGTTCGAGTCCTAGTAGGCCTGCCATCTGCCCCCTCTTTTCTTTTCGTTCTTTATACGAACTCCCCTTTGTCTCTACTTTAGACTCCGACTCAATTTTTCAGCTTCTTGCGATGCTGAGGTTTTTCATTTCATGATTATACCCTGTGAACACTGATAAATAAGCACTCCAACTGATCACCGCATTTTTATGCAGATTTATTATCCATAATTGAAATTACGGATTAATAAATAATTGATATGTCATACATAAAACAGTAATCAAACTATGTTCAGTGAGTTATTTTACAGCATTTAACTCAGATGAGCCTCTATTATCATGAAAACAACCAACATACTAAAAACGTTATCAATTCTGTTGATGACATCAATAGGCTGCATGGCTCACGGAACTGTGAGCGATCCAGTTAGTCGGGTTCGGACGATCTACCTAGATGGGCCAGCCTCACCCAGCACACCATCAGCAGTGGCGGCAGTCGCAAAAGCAGGTCCGCTTCCATACTACACATGGAATCAGATCTCACAGAACATCCCTAACTACGCAGACCCAGCTTTCAACACGAGCTACGCAACCGTCATCCCAGATGGTAAGCTAGCTAGTGGTAATAATACCGGCCAAGGAGCTCTCGACTTCTCTGGTCTCGACCTAGTTAGCAATGACTGGGATTGGCCTACGACTCCGATGACGGCAGGTGTGAAGTCGATCACTTGGCTGGCTACAGCCCCGCATGACCCTTCATTCTTCAAGGTCTGGATCACTAAGGCTAACTATGATCCTAAGAGCCCTCTCGCATGGGGAGATTTAGAATTTCTCGGTAAATTTGACCCAGCAGACTACACTAAGAACGGACTAAACTACAACATGAATGTTAATATCCCTCAGCGTAGCGGTAAGCATGTTCTCTACGTAGCTTGGCAACGTGTAGACCCAGTGGGTGAAGTGTTTTTCTCAGTATCTGACCTTCAGTTCGCAGGAACTAATACTGGCGGATCTGGTGGTTCTGGCGACGGCGGTGAAACTGGTGGAGGAGGCAATAGTGCTGATCCTGTAGCTAGTATCGCAAACGTATCTGCAGCGGAAAACCAAGGTTCAGTCATGCTCAATGTGACTCTTGATAAGCCTGTGCCTGCTGGCGAAACAGCTTCTGTCAACTATCAGACTACAGATGGCTCAGCCACTGCACCGAATGATTTCACAGCAGCTAACGGAACACTCACCTTTGCGGCTGGTGAATCTAGTAAAACGATCACGCTAGCAATCAACGATGACCAGACCCATGAGATGGCAGAGTCATTCTACGTCAGCCTAACAGCTGCAACTAACCTCACTCTTGCGACTGCATCAGCTACAGTAAACATCGTCGATAACGACACCGTAATTACTACTCCAGGCACTCGCACCAAGCTACCTGTCACTACTAAGATCGTGGCTGGATACTGGCATAACTGGCAAAACGCTTCAGCACCAGCGATCAGACTCGGTAACGTATCACACAAGTATAACGTGGTTTACATTTCATTCGCAGAGCCAACATCTGCCGATGACGGAACGATGGCATTTAGCCCATCACCTGATGTCCCAGGTGCAGCTCAGTTTAAAGCTGACGTCCAAGCTCTCCAAGCAAGAGGCACCAAGGTGCTCATCTCACTCGGCGGAGCAAACGGTCATGTGACTCTTGGCAACGCAGCTAAGAAAACAAACTTCGTCAATTCAATGATTCAAATCATCGACGAATATGGCTTCGACGGTTTCGATATCGACATTGAAGGCGGAGCATCACTTTCTATCGACGCTGGTGACAATGACTACAAGAACCCTACGACTACACGTATTGTGAACTTCATCGATGCGACTCGTCAGATCTGTAATCACTTCGGTAATGGCTTCATGCTCACTACTGCTCCAGAGACAGCTTATGTTCAAGGCGCAGCATCAGTTTACGGCGGATCATGGGGTGGATACATCCCTATCATTCACGCACTTCGTGACAAGCTCGACTACGTTCACGTCCAATACTACAACAGTGGAACAATCTATGGAGCTGACGGTGGAATCTATGCGCAAGGTAGCGTTGATTTCCTCGTAGCACTCTCAGAGTCACTACTAAAAGGCTTCACAATGGCCAATGGACAAGAGTTCATCCCACTCAGAGAAGATCAAGTAGCCTTCGGTTTACCATCGACTCCATCATCAGCACCAGCTGGTGGTTACATTCCTATGAATGACGTCGTTTCTGCTATCAAATACATCACCACTGGTGACAAAGCAGGATCAGGCTATACAGGCAACTACACACTTCTGAAAGCTTCTGGTGGCTACACTGGATTCCGCGGAACTATGGCTTGGTCTATCAACTGGGACGCATCTACTGACGGAGGCACTAGCCCTCAAGAATACGTCAATACCATCAGCACTCACTACGGTGCTGCTACAGGTGGTGGGGATGACGGTCACGGTGGCAATGACACTACCATGATGATGATCGCTCCAGTCTCAACACTAGAAGGCAATGTAGGTCAAACCACACTTACCTTCAATGTAACACTAGCTCAGGCTAACACACATGTGACTACAGCAGACTACCTCACAGTAAATGGCACAGCCCAAAGCGGTAGCGACTACGCTCCAGCGACAGGCACACTAACATTTGCCCCAGGTGAGACAATGAAGCAGATCGCGGTCACCGTGTATGGCGATACTGATGTAGAGCCAGATGAGGCATTCACACTAGTGCTGGATAATGTTTCTAGCAACGCTCACGCACACGTAAGCTTCGCAGCCGGAACGATCCAGAACGATGATGCTGACCCAGGTCTACCTACTGTTAGCGCTACTGGAGCTTCAGTAATAGAAGGTGATGCAGCTACTAAAACAGCACGCGTCACTCTATCACTCGACGTCCCATTCAACGATGACGTAACTATCGACTACACTACCAGAGATGACTCTGCGCAGGCTAACTCAGATTACGTCACAAAGACTGGCACAGTGACATTTATCGCAGGTGAAACTGAGAAGTTTATCGATGTGACTATCTATGGCGACACTGCTGTAGAAGTAGATGAATCATTCACAGTAGACTTCAGTAATGTTCAGAATGCTACATTCTCAGGTAACAATGCTACGATCCAGATCCTCAACGACGACACAGCTGTAGGCGGTGGCGGAGGTGACGGAGATGCGAATGTTTCCATCAGCTTCAAATCACCTAACAGCGCTTGGACCAATGGCTTCGGCGGTGCTGACATCGTGATCACTAACAACGGCCCAGCTCTCACGAACTGGACGCTTGAGTTTGACGCGGCATGGGGCAGAGGCGGATTCTGGAACGCAGGATCTTGGACTGTAAATGGCAACCACCACACCATCACAAACCCAGCTTGGGGAACCCTAGGTAGCGGACAATCTATCACTGTAGGATTCACTGGATCTGGCAGCTGGACCCACCCTACCAACATTAAATTCAACGGAGCAGCCCTAGATGGCGGTGACGGTGGAGGAAATGACGACGGTAACGGCGGCGGAGACGATGAAGTAGTCACACCAAACATCACAGTAGCAGGAGCGACTGTAGTAGAAGGTGACAACGGCACTAAAACAGTCACAGCGACTGTCAGCCTCAGTGAAGCAACAACGCAACAAGTAGCGGTGAACTACTCCACCAGAGATGGCGGAGCACTAGCAGGTAGTGATTATCAGGCAGCAGCAGGAACTCTTTCCTTCGCAGCTGGTGAGACTACTAAATCAGTCACACTCACCATCAATGGCGATGAAGACGTAGAAGCAGATGAGAGTTTCGACCTCATCCTCTCAGCAGCAGTCAACGGCGTCATCACTACTGGAGAAGCAGCAGTCACCATCACCAATGATGACACTGAGCCAGACGGCGGCGGAGATGCTAACCCTAATGTCACCATTACATTCAAGGCGCCTACAAGCTCTTGGAGCGGAGCATTCGGCGGTGCAGATATCGTCATCAAAAACAACGGCCCAGCGATCGAGAACTGGACACTGAAGTTTGATGCAGCTTGGAACAAAACTGGATTCTGGAATGCAGGATCTTGGACAGTGAACGGTGGAAAACACACCATCACACAGCCAACATGGGGCGGCTACAAGCTCGGTGCAGGTGAGACCATCACCATCGGATTCACAGGATCTGGCACATGGGCAATGCCTACCAACGCAGTCCTCACCTCTGAGTAATCAGAGAGAACTAGACTAAACAATAATCTCAACAAGGCTTGAAGGGCATACGCTCTTCAGGCCTTTTTTGTATCGTCAAACCGAGTGAAAAATATAATTTAAATCTAATGCCGATCTAAGCGAGAATAATTCAAAGCAAAAATTTACTAAGACTCATATTAAACTTCACCCCTTCCAGAAAAAACTCTCTTATGAAACCAAAACGCCTCAAACTACTCATTGCTATTCTCATTACGATTGGATGCGTAATAGGTGTATATGGATTTCTTAGCGATGAACTAACAGGACTCTGGCCTGCTGCCGTGCTGACCTGCGTCTTCACCTCTCACCTCTTGAACATCCCACACAACTCAGGTCGCTACTGGTCCTGCATTATAGCGATTGGTTTATTCACCTACGCAATCTACAAACTCTCAGCCCATCTCGGTTGGTTTGGCATCCAAGCGCCTGAAGCGCTCTCATTGGCAGTCGGATTAGGTATCCCAATTTTCACCTTCCTAAGCGGATTTCTAGTCGTGAAACTCACCTTCGATGCAACCGTCTGCAAATTCTTTGATCAGAGCGAAACAGATTAACTAGCACCCTAACCCATGAGCAATCTTAAACCATCACTGAGCATCCTAGCAAAGATAATCTCGCATATAATGCTATTTGCCTACACTGCCTACTTTATCAATAAGGACACCCCAAATACTGGTTTTTCATCGATTGAACTCTGCATACCACCATTCATCTTAACTCTCCTCTCAGCTACGCTGTATTTCCCAATGAAAACTAGCGATAGGGACCAGAATGCGATCAAGAGTTTGAGCTTATCCACTATCATATTATGCTGTGCTACCCTTTTTCTCGTCTTCACAGTGTATCGGAGCGGAGCTATCATGCAATACGATGACTGGATTGGCAAAGGAATGCCACCCAGACCAACAGATGCAAACTTACTGCCAATGCTCACCCTCTTTTGTGGCATCAGCCTTTCCGCCCTACCATCAAGACTTTCCAAAAAATTCATATAACCCGTGAATTAAAAGCATCAAGCCAAGCCTGCTTCATCGTCCAACATTCGTGATTATTCGTGTAAATTTGTGGTAAACACCCCGCAACCGCGGGGCAACAAGCCCAGCTAAAACCAACCACCTCCCTCAACCCTCAAGAATCTTTGCATTTCTGCATTTCTCTCTTGCACCTAGCGCCACAAGAGATGACTCTTTGCCCATGGACTATGCATCGTTAATTGAGAAGCGAAGAGATCGTTTTAAAGAAGTAGAAGTAGAGATATCTGACCCGGATTTATTTTCGGATCAGAAGCGTGCTACTGAGACGATGCGTGAACACGGCAGACTAAAAAACCTCATTGAAATGTGGGAAGAACTAGAAACCTGTCGCCAAAATTTAACAGAAAACAAAGAACTCCTGAAGGAAGATGATGAAGAGATCGTGGAAATGGCTAGGGAAGAAATTCCTGAGCTAGAATCACGTATCGAGCAACTAGCACAAGATGTGCAGTATGCGCTACTCCCTAGAGACCCATCAGAAGACCGAGACGCACTTGTCGAGCTCCGTGCTGGTGCAGGTGGTGATGAGGCTAGCCTGTTCGTAGGCCAAGTGCTGAACATGTATGAACGCTACGTTGCGTCTCGTGGATGGAAGCTAGAGTATCTTGAGAGCAGCCCTTCAGATGTTGGTGGTTTTAAGGAAGTTGTCATCAAGGTCACGGGTGAAGAAGTGTTCCGTTTCATGAAATATGAATCTGGTGTGCACCGTGTGCAGCGAGTCCCAGCTACTGAAACTCAAGGCAGAATCCATACCTCTACGATTACTGTGGCAGTTCTTCCGGAAGCAGAAGAAGTAGATATTGAACTCAAAAAAGAAGATTTACACATCCAGGCAACCCGTTCAGGCGGATCTGGTGGTCAGCACGTTAACACGACTGACTCCTGCGTCCAGATCACTCACCTTCCTACTGGCCTTCAGGTAAAGTGCCAAGACGGACGAAGCCAGACACAGAACCGTGAGCTAGGTCTCCAAATCATGCGAGCTAAGCTCTACGACGCTAAAGTCCGTGAAGAAAGTGAGAAATACTCAGCCCAGCGTAAGTCACTCATCGGCTCAGGCGATCGCTCAGAAAAGATCCGCACTTACAATTACCCACAATCTCGTGTCACAGATCACCGCATCAACTACACCTCTCACAATATCGAGGGAATACTAGGCGGCGCTCTGAATGAGCTAACAGACAATCTGCAAAAAGCAGAAATGGAGCAGCGCCTCGAAGCAGCTGGCTTGGAGTAATCTCCCTAGATTTCTGACATGAAAACCATTCTAGAAACCCTCGACGGAGGAACTCAGTGGCTTGAGAAAAAAGGCATTGAGGACGCTAGAAGGAACATGCAGCTCATGATGAGCCATCAGCTAGATTGCTCAAAAATCCAGCTCTACACTAGATTCGACCAAGGTCTCGCCGAAGAGGATCTGGCACCAATGCGTGAAATGCTCAAGCTACGTGGCGAAGGCGTCCCTCTTCAGCATTTGCTAGGCACTGTAGAATTTTTCCGTAGGGAATTTAAGACTGACGGCAGAGCGCTTATCCCCCGCCCTGAGACAGAAGAACTTATCGAACACTGTCTCGAACTTATCCCGAAAGAAGGCGAGCTCCGCATACTCGATATGGGTTGCGGATCTGGCATCATCGGCCTCACTCTAGCTGCTGAACTAGGAGACAGAGTAGTAGTCACCTGCGCAGACACCTCTAGAGAAGCCCTCAGCCTAACGGAGGAAAACATTACTCTGTTAGAGTTAGAAAACGTCACTATTTTAGAAACCAACCTCTTCTCTAACATTGAAGGGAAATATGATCTCATCGTAGCGAATTTACCTTATGTTCCAGAGCTCGACAGACCGACTCTAGCACCAGAACTAGCACATGATCCTGACCTAGCGCTCTTCGGAGGAAAAGATGGGCTGGACATCATCAAGGAATTCATTCAAAAATCTACTGCACATTTAAAAAACAACGCAACAGTAGCTCTAGAAATCGGCATCCATCAGTCATCTGAAGTAGAATCACTGCTCACCGCAGCAGGCTTCCAGCAAGTCACTACCAAGATCGACATCAATGGCATCGCTAGATTCCCTATCGCAACTTACACTCCCTAACCAAAAAACACACATTATGGATAAACTCATCGTTCACGGCGGCACTACTCTCAAAGGCTCTATCAATATTTCAGGAGCTAAAAATGCCTCTCTCCCCATCCTAGCAGCAGCACTACTCACAGCAGATGATGTCATCATCCGTAGAGTGCCAGACGTATCTGACACTAACTACATGATCCAGATCCTCTCCGCACTCGGTGCAGAAGTAGAGCGCTCCAGCGGAACAGTCCGCATCAACTGCGCTAACATCGGCCACGATGCGCCGTATGAACTAGTGCGTAAAATGCGTGCATCTATCTGTGTGATGGGGCCACTCCTTTCTCGTCTTGGCAAAGCAAAAGTATCACTCCCTGGTGGATGCGTGATTGGCGATCGTCCAGTAGACCTCCACCTCAAAGGCCTCCGTGCGCTCGGCGCTGACATCGACATGGAAGGCGGAAATATGGACATGACAGCACCAGAAGGCGGCCTTGTAGGTGACCATATAGACCTCCGTGGCAAACACGGACCTACAGTTCTAGGAACAGACAACATCATGATGGCAGCTGTTCTTGCGAACGGAACTACTATCATTGAATCCGCAGCCTGTGAGCCAGAAGTCGTAGACCTCGCTAACTTCCTCAATGGCATGGGAGCAAAGATTGAAGGTGCAGGCACTCGACGCATCACCATTCAAGGAGTAGATAAACTTTCAGGTGTAGAGCACACCATCATCCCTGACCGCATTGAGGCAGGCACCTTCATGGTCGCTGGCGCTATGGCAGGATGTAAAGAAAACGGCATCACCCTCAACCGTGTATTGCAAGAGCACCTAGAACCAGTCACGGAAAAACTCATTGAAGCTGGCCACTCTGTTAAATTTAACGAAACAGGAAATTCCGTCACAGTCACTCCTGGTAAAACTCCAAAAGGATGTAAGATCATCACAGCTCCACACCCTAACTTCCCTACCGACATGCAGGCTCAGTTTGCCTCACTCTTCGCAGTGACTCCAGGCATCTCTGTCATCGAAGACACTATCTTCCCGCAGCGATTCATGCACTGTGCTGAAATGTCACGCATGGGAGCAGATATCAAAGTAGATAGCGGCACCGCTGTCATTACAGGCGTAGAGCAACTTTCAGCAGCACCAGTCATGGCTTCTGACCTCAGAGCTTCAGCAGCGCTCGTCCTCTCAGCACTCACAGCGAAAGGCAGCACACACATCCACCGCCTCTACCACATCGACCGTGGCTACGAGAACATCGATGAAAAACTCCTCGCACTCGGCGCTAGCGTTGAGCGTGTTAAGGAGTAAGGAAATTTAACATTTAGTGATTTAGCATGGGGTCATTTAGCATGGCTCCTTTGCTTTTTTCCTAACATATCAACCGAGGATACGTAGCTTTACTACGCACTCCTCGGTTTTTTTGTTTCCGTAGAGATTTTTATAGGCATCAGGTCATTAGCAGCTAGTGTCTCACAATGATTAATGAACAATATGATGCTGTAGTAATAGGTGGTGGAAGCGCAGGCTATGCCGCTACAAGAACTCTAACAGCAGGTGGAATGAAGGTTGCTGTTATCGATGGCGCTGAAGAACTTGGTGGTCTTTGTATTCTCCGCGGCTGCATGCCTAGTAAGACATTGATCGAATCTGCAAAACGCTTTTCTGCAATTCAAGAAGCGGGAGAATTCGGCATCAATGTCGAGGGATCTAGTATCGACATCAAAAAAGTATTCGCTAGAAAACGTTTCCTTATTGATGACTTCAAAGGCTACCGCCAAGACCAATTAGAGAACGGCAAGTTCACCCTGATCCGTGGTTATGCTAAGTTTACTAGCTCTCACGAAATGGAAGTGAAGACTGAGGAAGAAACTAAGCTTATCAAGGCTAAGTATTTTGTAATCGCCACTGGTTCATCTATCTTTGTTCCAGAGATCGACGGCCTAAAAGAAACAGGATTTATCACTAGTGATGATGTGCTAGAAGACGAGATTCTCCCCGAGTCCGTAACAGTTCTAGGTGGAGGAGCTATCGCTCTGGAAATGGCGTATTACTACGCAGCTAGTGGTTCTAAAGTCACCGTCATTCAGCGCAGTCAGCAGATCCTATCCACGATGGATGCAGACATTGCAAATGAGCTACAACTAGCGCTAGAAGCACTAGGCATCACTTTCTACTGTGGCACTAAAATCACCTCGACTTCTAAAACCAATGGAGGCCTCAAAGCCCTACATTTCACTCACGATGGTGAAAGCAAAACTGTAGAATCTCACGAAATACTCTGCGCCCTAGGACGTAGAGCCAACTCTCACCAGATAGACTGTGACGCCGCTGGAGTAGAGCTAAACCGAGACAAAATTATAGTAAACAGCAAGATGCAAACAAGCCAAGAGCACATCTTCGCCGCTGGTGACATCTGCAGCCCACTAGACGTAGTGCACATCGCTATCGACCATGGAGAGATCGCCGCTGATAATGCGCTCGCGATCGAAAAAGGTGAAACATCTAGGCTCCGTGAAGTAGATTACACAGCAAAGCTACTAGGTATTTTCACTGAACCTCAAGTCGCAACAGTTGGCCTAACAGAAGTGGAAGCTAAGGAGAGAAACCTGAGTTTCAAAGTAGAGAGCTATCCATTTAACGATCACGGCAAATCGATGGTGCACGGCACTGAACACGGCTTTGTAAAAATCATCGCTGAAGTAGGCACTAAAAAGATCCTCGGAGCAGCAGTCGTAGGCCCAGAAGGCGTAGAGCTCATTCACGAACTAGTAGTAGCTATTTCACTAGGTGCTACAGTAGATCAGCTAGCTAAGATCCCGCACTATCACCCGACACTGAGTGAAATCTGGACATACCCAGCAGAGGATCTAGCCGATGAGCTAGCTTAGCATAAAGATAGAACCCTACTTATAGCGGCCTTCTTTTTTACGTCTGCGGTAATTACGCTTCAGTATGGCATGGCTCACTCTAGCTCTACCAAATAAAATCCCAGAGCTAGAGAGGACAATAAAGCCCACAACACCGAATACGAGCCCCACAAAATCAAAGGAAATAATGAATGAGGCGACATACATAAGGCATGACAAATAGCCGACGGTCTGCCCCCATGCAGGCCTCAACCACATGGCAAACACTGACACTAAACACATCCCTAATACCGTATAATAAACGTAAGTCTGAAAAGGATCTTGAGCGGCAAAGCTATCACGATAATAATATTTGAACCCAACCAACAAGGCAGCATAGAACATAGACAATGCCCCTAGAGCTCGCACACTTAGGGATTTGCGATACAAACTTCTCAGCTCTGTTGAGCGCATTTTCTTGAGAGGACTAAATTTCCCAGGATCGTGCGATTCAGTCATTTGCACCGCTGTTTCTGGCGCTGTGTATGGAGATTCGTTCATCGGTTCAGTAATTCTTATTTCGCCTTTTTCTCTAACTGAACTCTCAGAAACTCTGCCTTATTATCAGTCTTCACTTCTTTAAATTGCCATTTTTTAGTGCCTGGTAACATATAGGCGATTTGGTAAATCTGGCCTTTTTTAACCTCAAAGTTAAGAAACTGGTTCATGTCTTTTGTTTTATCAGGAGTGATCCCTTTAAACATCTCTACATCCCCTTGCACTACGGTAACTGGTATTGACGTCCTCTTCCCATCCACTGTGTAGTCTATTCTGAGCTGACAGACATTAGCTCCTGGCTTTTTTCCAGCGTTACCAAGCTTGATATAACGTTCACTCACATTGACCCCAGGCACCGACTTATCTTTCATGTTCCAGACCATCGGGAAATGAATCTCAGTAGGCTTCCATGATGAAGCATACACACTATGAACAAAGCTTTTAGGATTCGCTTTCGCGGCATCAGCTAATAACCAACCGTGATCGAGCCCCTTAGCGTCAAGATAATACTCTGTGAAGTGCCACTGCTGGTCACTTGGTGTCCAGACTTCTACCCAGTTATGATTTCCCCGCTTAGTCGTCCACGCTGGGATTCCCGCTACCCTTGATGGAATTCCTACTGCTCTAAATGCATCGTTCAAAAGAATCGAGAGACCTGTGCAGCTAGCCATCTTTATTTCCATTGACTCGTAAGGACTCTGGTGTGGCTTGTTGCGTTTAGTATTATATTCTACTCCGACTTCATCCTTGATCGCCTTGTTGACAGCCAAGATAGCCTCCTCCATCGTCTTAGCGTCTTTAACATGCTTGCTGAAACGATCATAGAAATCTTGTCTCCAGTCATCACGAGTTTCATTCAACGCCGCATACGGTAAAATGTCGTTGTAGAAGATTTCTTTCGGCACTTCTTTAGCCCACGGAAATGTTTCACGAGCTTTATAAGCAAGAGCTACGTTTGCTAACAAAAATTTAGCCCTCAGAGTCTTCAGATCCTGAGGAGGCATGTAAGCGATCAAGAACTGCATCGCTTCCTTATGTTCAGCGGGAGCGTTTGCTATCGCTTTCTTAAGCACATCTTTGTTGTCGCCCGCATTTTCTAGCGCCTTTTCAGACAGGGCTGAATAGTCTGATTGTTTTGGAGCATCCTTGACCTCCTGAGCACTGAGTAGCGCACTTAGGAAAAGCATGCTGATGATTGTTGTTAGAAATTTCATAATGATATATTTTTTGTTAGATAAGTTTAAGTCTAGCAAAATCCTGTGTGTCTACTAGCCCCACTGGTTTTCCCCCTTGGATAACTACGACGTCATCGATACGATGCTTGCCAATTTTGTTGATCGCTTCTGCTGCTAGCGACGAAGCTTCTATCGAAATAGGATCCACGGTCATGAAGTTAGAGACGGCTTCTCCTCTTACAATTTTGTTTTCATGAAAAGCTCTGGCGAAGTCACCGTGGGTGAAGATACCTGCCAAGCTACCGTCTGCTTTAGTTAGCACACAAGCTCCTGCTCGCTTTTCACTCATCGCAGCTACAGCTTCATCCACTGTCGAGTCTTCAGAAATAGCTGCCAACATGTCTCCACTACGCATGATGTCTGCCACTGTGGTAAGTAACGCTCTACCTAACGCTCCTCCCGGGTGATAGCGGGCAAAGTCATCTTCTGTAAAACCTCTCTTATCTAAGAGAACCATCGCTAAAGCATCTCCCATGACAAGCGCCGCAGTAGAAGATGAAGTAGGAGCTAAGTTCAGAGGACAAGCTTCTCGCTCCACTGGAGTGAGCAAGGTCACATCTGAATAATTCGCTAAGCTTGAATCTGACCTACCAGTAATAGAAATCATTTTAATATCAAAACGCTTCAAGAATGGAATCAGCTCAATGAGTTCTCCAGTTTCACCGGAATAAGAAAGCGCAATGACCACATCTCCATCAGAAATGATACCAAGATCACCATGTAGAGCATTTTGAGAATTCAGCACGACTGCTGTAGCTCCTGTAGAATTCAGAGTAGCAGCGATTTTATAACTAATATTACCAGATTTACCAATACCGACGATGATGATCTTGTTTCGTCGTTCCACAGCTTCAGCCATGATGTTTACAGCGTTTACGAATGATTCATCCATGTGGTCACTGAGAGCATGCAGCGCCTGCATCTCTATTTCTATGACCCTTTTGCCTCTATTGATAATATCCAGATGATCCACTAGTAGATGATGCTATATTGAGATATATTTTCAAGCGATAAACTCAAATGCTGAGAATTCTGCTAAGCTTATCTCTAACTCATCTCCATTCTGTATCTAGCTACAGATTTATCTACCTTTTGACTCCAAGCATCTATCCCTCCAGCGATCCCCTTGGTGTTGATCATCTTATGACCGATAAACCATGCGCAGGTATCTAGCACGGATTTGCCACTATGGTCATAAAGTAAGATTATTGCCTCAGGATCTACTGTTCCAAAAACATTTTGCTGATATTCTTGGGTCATTAGCTCGGAACCAGCAATTTTCACAGCGTCATGCTCTTCACGTGTCCTAGTATCAATGAGTAGAACCTTCTCACCAGATTGGATGAGTTTATTAGCCTCCTCAGGAGAAATTAGCATTTCTTGGTCCACCGCATGGCTTTTCAAAACATAGTCTATAGCCTCCTCGATATCTATTTCATTTCTTTTGCAGACACTACGCAAGGTCTCTCCAGGCTCATACGCACAGGAGCTACAACCACCGATATGATATTTAGCAAATAACGCTCTTCTTGCGCCAGCATAGGTCTCATTAACCTGCTCCATTGGCATATCGGGATGTATTTCTGACTGGTTTTGCTCCATAGATGGTGAAAATACACCCTAATTTGGTAATTTTCCACTGTTTCTTTCGCTAATTTCATGTAGTTCCTTACTAACCATGAGCGACGAATCATCAGATAGTAATTCTCCAGTAGAAGAACAAGCAGTGCACACCGTCACTGTAAAGAGCCTTGAGCCAAAAATCTATTTACTGCCAAACCTAATGACAGCAGGTAACTTGCTGTGTGGATTTCTAGCTGTCCTCTCGATTTTCCAAGGCATGCACTACGAGAAACAGCTAGAGCTAAATGTAGACGGCGTTAATCAGACGATGATCTATGACTTCTACCAAATGGCTATTTTGTATATTTTTGGTTCATGTTTATTTGATCTACTAGACGGAAGACTCGCTAGAATTGGTGGCAAAGAATCTCCGTTTGGACGTGAGTTTGACTCTATCGCTGATGTCATCTCCTTCGGGATGGCTCCTGCGCTACTTGTTTCTAAAGCAGTTCTATTCAACCTACCTAAAGAAATCAGCTGGCTTGGCTGGGCTGTTGCGTTCTCATACTTACTCTGCGGAGCCATGCGTCTAGCTAGATTCAACTGCCTCGCAGTGATGCCTGAGGCTAGCAATTCCAACAAAGATTTCCTCGGTATCCCAATACCGATGGCCGCTGGATTCATCGCTTCCCTCACCTTTTTGCTTACTAATTTCTATGAACTAGGAACAGATCTTGGCGCATGGAACTATGTTCTTGTAGGAGCGATGCTCGGACTATCCATCCTCATGATTAGTAATGTAAGATACCCTAGCTTTAAGAAAATAGACTTCACCACTAAGGGGTCACTATGGGGCATCCTGGTTGGAGCTTTAGTCATTGGCCTCATATTTAACCCCATCACCAGAAACTACACTCCTTCAGTTCTTTTCACCTGTTACCTACTCTACGGATTAATCAGACCATTCCTCTCTAAAGCTACGCGTAGAACGCTCAGAGAGAAAATCGACGGATAGAAAAACATCGATCTAATTTAAAAGCATGCCGCCAGATGGTCATCAAATCTAGTTATTTAAAAGAAATGACTTTTCAACATTCTGAATTACAATAGTCTATGTTTATGCCTATTAGGACTCCCTTCATCGCAGTTTTTCTCCTTATCATCACCTCGATCAGTTCAATTGCGGGGAAATACACCACAGTCATTATTGACCCTGGGCATGGAGGAAAAGATAAAGGCGCTGTCTGGTATGGAGTAAGGGAATCAGACCTTAACCTCAAAGTAGCAAAAAAGGTGGAAGCAATGCTCAAGGCAAAGAAAATCCCCTGCCGCATGACCCGAAGGAGTGACGTATATGTCTCACTCTCAGGTAGAGCTGCTATCGCTAATCGCTATAAAGACGCCATCTTTGTTAGTATTCATTTTAATGCCCATCGTAATACCAGCGTAAAAGGTGTTGAGACATTCTACGCCAGCGCTAAAGGGAAACGCATTGCCACTAACATTCAGAATAAAGTGGTCAGCAAAGTGAAAACAAGAAATCGCTATATCAAACTAGGAATGGCCTACGCCGTCCTAAACAAAACAAAATGTCCTGCCGTTTTAATAGAATGCGGATTTATCAGTAATTCAGTCGAAAGACGCCGCTGTGCCACTTCATGGTATCAGACATTAGCCGCTAGAGGCATCGTTGAAGGCATTATCCTTTCACGATAATTCCATTCTCACAGAGCAAGAGAGTAACCACTCTTAGCAAATTCTCTAGATGTGATTAATAACAGATCTACTAGAAACTAAGCTTGATTGAATAAAAGTGGTCTGTGCCGTGAATTATACTTGATTAAAAAGTTTCAATAATAGAGAATTTTTCTGCGGTCTATGGTTTTTGACTTCATGCTTTTGGGAGGGGGCTTGAAGTTCTGTTTTACCATAGGCCGCACTTTTTTGCTTTTATCGTGCGCCCTTAAAATAACTCCTGATCCCCCTCTTGTTCTGCTAGATACCCTTCATCAGCTGTGAGCCCTTTAGACTGCGCAGCCTCAGTAGCGAGAATATCACAACGTTCATTATGTTCGTGTCCAGCATGTCCCTTGACCCAGATCCACTCCACGTCATGACTTTCATTTAGAGCATCGACCCTCTTCCATAGATCCGCATTTTTAACCCTTTCCCTATTTTTCTTCACCCAGCCATTATTTTTCCAGCCTGCAAGCCATCCTTCATTCAGAGCATTGATGACATATTTAGAATCTGAAGTCACAATGACTGCACATTTCTTCGTCAGAGTCTCCAGACCTACTATCGCAGCCATTAGCTCCATACGGTTATTAGTAGTCAGCTCAAATCCGCCACTCATTTCTCGTTCATGCTCACCATAAACAAGAATGGTTCCATAGCCACCTGGGCCTGGATTACCTCTAGATGACCCATCAGTGTAGATATGCACTTTCTTCATAGCTCATTTCATAGTAAACATCTCCACGCAACACACGAACAAAGCTCAATAACTAACTAATCTCTTCTCTAACAGATGCGCATCGACATTCTCACCCTCTTCCCAGAAATAGCTCTAGCACCACTAAACGAAAGCATCATCAAGCGTGCTCAAGCTGCTGGCATCGTAGAACTCCATGCCCACAACATCCGTGACTGGACTACAGATAAGCATCGTAAAACTGATGATTATCTCTGTGGTGGCGGTCAAGGAATGCTGATGAAACCTGAGCCTATTTTCGAAGCAATCGAGGAACTGAAAAATGAAAACACCAAAGTATTTCTCATGACTCCACAGGGAAAACCGTTTAAACAAAAGCTAGCGAGAGAATACTCAAAACTAGAACACATCATCATACTCTGCGGTCACTACGAAGGTGTGGATCACAGAGTCATCGAAGAACTCGTGGATGAAGAGCTTTCCCTTGGCGACTACGTTCTCACCAATGGAGCCATCGCAGCAGCAGTGATTTCTGACTCTATCATCAGGCTACTACCTGGAGCACTGGGCGACGAACGCTCCCACCAAGAAGAGTCTTTCTCTGACCCAAAAATGCTAGAAGCGCCAGCCTACACTAAACCAAAGGACTTCCGTGGGCTCATCGTTCCTGAAATTTTATTCAGTGGTAATCACGCTAAAATCGAAGCTTGGAAATCAGAACAAGCACTCCGACGCACCCAGCAAAACCGTCCAGACCTACTTGAGGACTAAAGCAAAAATGGCTCTCAATCCAGTGGATCAAGAGCCATTCAAATTTAAGTTAATCTGAGAATAATTACTTACGCCTTCTGAGCATTAGAGTAAGGCCACCAAGTCCGAGAAGAGCTGTTGAAGAGGGCTCAGGAACTGTAGTGAGATCGACTGAGATGCTATCGATACCATTAGTAGTGGTTGCTTGATGGTATCCGGCTAAACTTACACCATCGAAAGTGAAGGCTCCCGCCTGGCTATAAGTCGTTAGTGTCTCATTCGAGTCAGCTAGCACGATACTTGTATTGGTTCCATCAAAAGTAAATGTCGCCGTAATAGCTTCTGAAGAACTACTTGAAGCAAAATCTGTAGTGTAGTCTGTCGAAGCAGTTTCGATGCTTGATTTCAGCCCCACTCCTTCGTTAATCGCTTTACCTATGAAGTATTGGTTTGCTCCACCATTGACTAGATACATACCAATCCCGCGACCACCTTGTGTCTCATTACGAATCAGCGTGAAACCTACGACTAAAGTATCATTTACCCCAACAGTGATCGATGATGATAAAGTTCTAGCCTGCGCAGTTCTTGTGCCAGATCCCCCACCTTGATAGAGAGCTGTGTTACTACTGACGACAAAACGACGTGTAGCATTTGGTGATGCACCCCAAGCAGATCCCCAGCCTGTGCCGCCATTAAGAGTCTCGACATCTTGGTTAGCGTAGTCAAAGTTTTCGTTTGCTATTACTACAGCATGTAATTGTGAAGCAGCGAGTAACGATATTATTAAGCTTGTTTTTTTCATAGTTTTTAATGTGTTATTTACGAACATCAGAATAACTATTTTCTACAATTAGTCTTTGCAATATAGCGTATAGTTTTTTAATATATTGCGCAAATAATGGTTAATAAACGTAAAACTATAGGACTCCTTTCTAACTTTTTTAGTAAGAGAATCTTAGATGGCGCCCATGATTACGCTAGACAGAACGATATAAACATAGATGCCAGATGGTCTGTTAGAGGAGAGTGGGTTCCCTTGAAGCCAGGCTGGGATGGCCTAGTTTACATGGTGGTCGATGATCCCCGACTCTTAAAAAAAGTGAATAGCCTAAAGATCCCTAAAGTTTCTTTACGAACTCACCTTGAGGAAAGCTGGAAAGTTATTCCAAACTACGAGAACTCTGGGCGCCTAGCAGCAGAGGAACTAATCAGCTCGGGGGTTAAATCAATACTCACTATAGAAGTATCTAAACGAGAGATCGATCAAAACTTCGCTAAGGGAGTCCAGCAAGAATGCCTACAGCAGGGTGTAGCCTATGAACGCCTAGAAACTCGTATTCCTGAGATGCAGGACTTACAGGAATACATGCTAGAGGAATTCAAGAAACGCGAATTCCCAATAGGATTTTGCCAACCGCACGCAGCAATTGCTTACAGCATACAAAACGAGCTGCTCAAATCAGGAATCCGTATTCCAGAAGATGTCAGTATGGTCGTCATCGACAAAGATGTGCAACTCACTCCAGACCTAGCACAAGTCCCCATTACCACCGTCGACACCAATGAATGGTTACAAGGATTCATCGCAGCGGAAATGGCTCACAGTCTGATCGAAGGTAAGGTTCTGGCTACCAAGGAAATCAGAATCCCGCCTAAAGGCATACAGCAACGAGAGAGCACAGGACATCAACAGCTTCACGATCACATTGCCGCTAAAACCCTGAGCTATATTCGCAAGCACTTCCTCGAACCTATCAGCGTATATGATGTTGTAAAACATGTAGGTTCATCACGAAGATTAGTAGAGATGAAATTCCGAGAGATCCTCAACTGCGGAATTCACGAGGAACTCACTAGGCTCAGGATCGGAGAAGCAAAACACTTCATTAAGAAAAAGGAGCTGAGCATTACTAAAGTAGCTGAAACCTGTGGGTTCTCTTCTGTGCATTACTTTTCAACCGCCTTCAAAAGAGAAGTAGGCCTCTCACCAAAGCAGTTTCAAACAAAGCAATAGATGATGGACTCTAATACTAGACCATAAATTACGTCCAATTAGATTTATAACTATTGCGCAGTAGCTCAAGACACTCAGAGTCTTCACAGATCTTATCCCCGTCGCCATCCACACCGTAGACAGCTACTGGCTCAAATCTACCAGACTGCATAGCTTGGTCTATTAAAGCTTCCGCTGACAAGCACATCCTTCCAGCATGCTCTTCTAATTTAAAATCTAGCCCAGCAACAGAGTGAAAACTTCTGTAGACCAATTCGGTGCAAGCTAGTCTATCTGCCTTAGTAAAATCGAAAAGAAAATCATAACGTTTCCCTACATGCGTATTTGCTTTATGAAGAACCTGGAGCAACTCAGAGGCTCCTAAATCGGGTCTCAACACCAAGAAACTATCAACAGCTAAAGTATCCTCAAGCTCCCTATAGCGCACTCCATCTTTTTTAGATTCCACCACAGAGCAAGGTTCAGGAATCCTGCTAAATTCATCTAACTGAGCTCCGTCTAGTAGCCCAGCCTGCTTAATCAACGACTCTCTCTGCTCAGCATTGCCTATAAAAAAGGCAGCATGTGGCCAGAATCCCGGTAAGAATAAATTACTCAATGCATCATCATGCCTCGTCACAAGTATATCACCTGGAATTAACTTCCTTTTGATTTTAGACAACACTGCTGGACTAACTCGTTTCACCTTCTTTTCAGAAATTGACCCTTTAATACCATTTTTAAACGGCTGTCTCATCTCAGCTATCGCACTTCCTGAGAATCTAAATAAATGAAACATCGCTTTGCGATAACCAGATTGATGACTACGTATGAAATTATATAGTCGGTATTTTAAGCTACGCTGAATAAAGACTGATTTCTTTTTCTGAATGAACGGTCGTTCAGCCTCTAACATGTCGATCAACTCTGACTCCCTTTGACCCAGATCTTTTAGAGCTAAAATGTCATGATGGTTTGTCTCATAAAATCTCGTTGCCTCGTAGAAACGCCACATTCGAATAGGCGAAGACAAACTCTTGTATACTTGGCTAAGCCCATTTCTAGAAAGCCCATACCTCACCTCTTCCTCATCGAGCTTCTTCCAGATCACTGGCATACTCCTAGCTACCTCTATAAGATAGGAAGCTGAACGCACCAACATACAGGCTGCTGTGTATCCTATCGTAAATGCTTTAATGTCTCCTCCCCAGCTAGTCTTCTTAGCTAAAAACGGCTGAAGCTCTTCTATCGACTCTAACAGAACTGAACGTATCCTTAAATAGTTTGCGAATACTTCACGTAAACGCTCATCCTCATCTGGTAGATAATATTTCCTTTCATCAGCACGTTTTGCATCTAACAGAATCCCAGCCAAACTAGTTTCCGTAGGTAATGCTTGAGCAGATGACATCACCTGATCAAGCACGATATCTATTCTGTTTTCAAATTGATCTGACTGAGATTCGTTCACTGAATAAGATAATATGTTAGAGACCTTGAGATGTCAATTTCACAGAAAAGCTATAAAATTAGGCGATTCAGAGCATCTAACAGATTCACTTATTATACCTAAAGCATAAAAAGCCACCCTTTACGCAGAAAACGCTCATCACGCAAGCAAAAAAGCTATATACACGTAGGGAAAGATTTATTATATTTTATCTTTACAAAGAGTCTAAGATTGGCGAAAAGTATAGCGCAATGAATAAAGCAGAACTTGTAGAATCAGTCCAGAAGGCTCTTGGAAAAGAGACAACGAAGCGAGCAGCAGAAGACGCAGTTAAAGCAGTCCTCGAGTCTATCGCAAAAGGTGTTAAAAAAGACAAGAAAGTCCAGCTCATCGGGTTTGGAACTTTTGAAGTTAAGAAGCGTGCAGCTCGTATGGGCCGCAACCCTAAAACAGGTGAGTCAATGAAGATTAAAGCTTCTAAGACTTGCGGTTTCAAGGCTTCTTCAGTTCTTAAGAAGTCACTTTAATATCTTCTCAGATATAATCTCAAACCTCACATGTTTACATGTGAGGTTTTTTTGTGCCCTAGATTAATATAATCTAACGGATGCTTTCTAAAAAATTGAAACAAAAAAACCGCTACGCCGTCCATAGAACTGTGAGCCACTAATCCGAAAGCTCAAAAGGTGGGGACCTCCTTCGACCCTCTGTCTTCCTGAAAAGGCATGACATTAAATCTCCGGTTCAATCCCCTTAACGTATTCATCGGTCTGGGCACGTTCTATATGTGGACTAACGTAGCAGTCACGATGACAATATAATCAGAACACCTTCTTGGCAAATACTTTTAGAAATTAGTTTACTAAATATTAGCCAAACAATGTAGCCACAATACTTTAACGCTCGACCTGGACGTTGTTTCCATCTTCATTGATATTCACAAAAGTCACTTTGGTATCAAATAAAACATTCGGTCTATCCTGATGACCATCTAACACCTCAACGTGATAAGTGACCGAGGTATTGCCTACTTTATAGAGCTTACAGCGAATCACAATAATCGCTCCAATTTTCACACCATGATGGAACTCTACTTTATCCATCCCAATTGTTACGAATCGGCATTTTGGAAATTCCAGAGTCGCCGCGATAAAGCTAGCCTCATCCACCCAACTCAGAAGCCTCCCCCCAAATAAAGATCCATATTGATTTAAATCTTCTGTAATAACTAATCTATGCGTTTCCATTCTAAATTTAATTCGGTTGAATCTCGATACGTTTATACCTAGCAATAGTCTTAGGAGACTGTGTTTTAACACCCTCTTCTGCTAGAGCATTATGAACAATTCTTCGGTAATAAGCATTCAGCGGTCTAGTGCGAACCGACTTACCAGACTCCTTAACTCTCTGAGCTAGCTCACGAGCTTTCTCTACTAACTTGCTTTCATGCTCCTCCCTATAGCGATCACAATCTACCTTCACTCTAGGAGCCTCAGGGTAATGCTTTTGCAATACTCTATTTACTAAATATTGAATATCTTCTAGACGATCCCCATTTCTACCAATGATACATTTACTCTCAGTAGTCTCAATATGCAGGCAGACAGAGTCGGGCTTCACCTCTTTAGAAACACCCACCACAAAACCTAACTGCCCTAACATAGTTATCAGTATTTTTTCAGCAGCATCATCCCAATTCATGCTTGTAAGAGTAAAAGAAAATATTAATTGCGCAACTAGGAATTCCTCATATCACTGATGATTAATAACAATTGAGCGACGACTGTTAGATTATCTCCTACTTAATTGATCATTCTAGGATTATTACGCAGCTACTTGTTGTCAAGTGAACCATTCTTTGATACTCATTATTCCTAAAAGTTATTTTATAATCATGCTTTACCTATGAAATCAAAAAACACACCAAAAAAAACCACCCTTGTGAAAAAACCAACAATACTCATCGTCACCCCAGAAATCACCTACTTGCCAGCAGGCATGGGAAACTTAGCCCAACGAACTAACGCTAAAGCTGGAGGCATGGCTGATGTATCATCATCACTAATCAATGCCCTCTATCAGCAAGGAGCTGATGTCCATGTGGCTATTCCTCATTACAAAAAGATGTTTAATAGCTACGAGAAAAACATTCTAGAGCAAGAGCATGATAAAATGTCTGAAGTCCTTGGTGAGCAAAGAATTCACCTAGCCGAAGATCGCATCTTTTACCACCGTGAAGAAGTCTATGATTCCTCTGAAAACCACCTCGCAGCACTAGCATTCCAACGTGAAGTCATTAACAACATCATCCCTAAAGTGCAGCCGGACCTTATCCACTGTAACGACTGGATGACTGGACTCATTCCTCCTGTTGCTAAAAAACTAGGAATCAAGAGCCTTATCACTGTGCATAACATCCATACTGAGAAACTCACTATGGCGCACATCGAAGATAAAGGAATCGATGCCGCTGACTACTGGCAGCAATACTACTTCACAGATACTCCTTATAATTACGAACAAGCTCGCGAAAGCAGACATGTTGACATGATGGCGACAGGGATTTTCGCTGCAGACCACGTTAATGCTGTTAGTAAGACCTTCCTCTACGAAGTTGTAGAAGGTAAGCACACATTCGTTCCTGATTCAATCCGCCAAGAACTAGCGAACAAGCTCTACTCTGGTCACGCATCAGGTATTCTTAATGCACCCGATGAGTCATTCAATCCAGAGAAAGACATTCACCTGGAGCATCACTACTCCGCTACTACTCACGTAAAGGGCAAGGCTGCCAACAAGAAGAAATTCCAAGAAATAGCAGGTCTAACAGTAGATCCTAAAGCACCTCTCTTCTACTGGCCATCCCGCCTAGACCCTATGCAGAAAGGCTGCCAACTATTTGCTGACATCCTATATAAACTTGTTGAAGACTACGCTGATATAGGCCTCCAAATTGGCATCGTCGCTAGTGGAGAGTTTGAACCACACTTTAAAGAAATCGTAGAACTTCACGGAATCCAAGATAGAGTTGCCGTCATCCCTTTCAAAGAAAGTTTATCGAGACTAGCATACGCAGGATCTGACTTCATCATCATGCCATCAAGATTTGAGCCATGTGGACTACCTCAAATGGCAGCTCCAATGTATGGAACCCTACCTGTAGTTCATAATACAGGTGGTATCACTGACACTGTCGATCACCTTCACTATGATGGGAACCTCGGCAATGGCTTCAGATTTGATCACTACTCCAATGACGGGCTCCGATGGGCCATCGATGAAGCTGTAAAATTCTACCGTTGGGCGGATAAGGACAAATCAAGAGTCATCCAGCGCATCATGAAAGAATCTAAATCTAGATTCAATCACACCACGACTGCGACTTCTTACATTGAACTTTATGAGAAGATGTTAGATAAATCGGTAGTTTCATAATGCTAATATTCTATGAGAAATAGGCTGCTTAAGCTCTGTGTTTTCACCATTCTAGCCACTAGTTTAGCTTCGCTCTTTTCTTGTTCTAAAACCGAGCCTTCATCAGAAGAACTCGTGACACCAGAGCAGAAAGAGATCCTTAAGGAAATGGGCGAATCATACAAGAAATAGCAGTTGTCGCAGATGCTGAACTATACTAATCTATTCAGCACTTCATGAAACTCACCTTTCTAGGCACCAGCACGTCCGTAGGCGTTCCAGTTATTGGCTGCGAATGCGCTATCTGCACCTCTGATGATCCACGCTTACACCGCATGAGATCATCAGTGCATGTCCTCACCGACACGCACTCATTGTTGGTAGATTCTGGTCCAGACTTACGCCAGCAGGCATTTCGTCACAAGCTTACGAAGGTAGACGCGGTGCTCTACACTCATCAGCATCTGGATCACACAGCTGGCTTCGATGAACTCCGAGCCTTCTGTTGGCATCGTGAAGAGCCATTACCCCTCTACTCATCTCCCGCTTGTCTAGAAGAGCTTGCTCGCGTCTATAACTGGGCATTCTCACCTAACAATACCTACCGAGGGTATATCCGCCCAGACCCTAGACCAGTCACAGCTCCGTTCCAGATAGGCGAGCTCACCGTTACTCCCCTGCCGGTGATTCATGGAGCGGTAGAAACTATAGGTTACCGATTCGATGAAGGAAACTTCTCCATCGCCTACATCCCAGATGTAAAAACAATCAAACCTGAAACCTACAAGTTGTTAGAAAATTTAGATCACCTCATTATCGACTCTCTCCGCGAAGCTCAGCACCCTACTCACATGAGCGTGTCTGAAGCATGTCAAGCAGCTGAAATCATCGACGCCAAGCAGACTTGGCTCACTCACATCGCTCATGAAATTGATATCTATAAAGTAGCCGCAGAGCTCCCTAACAATATTCAATTTGCCTACGACACACTCACTCTCTCAAATAGCCTTTATTCTCTATAAGTCATTATGAAAACCAACCATATCATTCTCCTCATCATCACGTTCTGCACTGCTTTCAGTGGGAGTGTGCTGGCATCCAAGCCTGGTATTCCACCAGAAGCTGTCGCCATACTCTATAACACTAACGTCCCCGACTCTAAGGTGCTCGCCGAGTATTATGCTGCGCAACGTAACATTCCGAAAGCTAACCTCATCGGCTTAGCTCTCTCCGAGAAACCTAAAATTTCCCGACAAGAGTATCAGACAACGCTAGAAAAACCATTACGTGAACTATTCACTAAAAGGAACTGGTGGACTCTCCAGAAAAATGAAGAAGGTCTCACTATCGCCAGCAGAAACTCTATCCAAGTTCTCGTCACCACCTTTGGCGTTCCATACGGCATCAATCCTCTTCCAAAACCAAAAGCAGACCCAAATAAGCCTGCTCCTAAGCCACAAAAAAACAACCCTCTGACTGGAATCAATAGCGCCTCAGTAGATAGCGAACTCAGTGTTCTTGGAATTCAAGGGATTCCAATTCATCAACCTCTAGGTAACAAATACTTCAAGAAAGACACTTCATTCAGCCAGACTCAAAATCCCTTTCTTATGCTAGTCGGCCGCATCGATGCCAACAACCTGGCTCAATGTAAACGTATGATCGATGATGCCATCGAAGTAGAAAAAAATGGACTTTGGGGTATGTGTTACCTTGATTTAGCCCGAAAAGGTGGAGGTTATACGATGGGTGACACTTGGATCACTGACATCGAAAAGAAAAACTGGCAACTAGGAATCCCCACTACCATTGATAAGAATAAAGACACCTATCTCACCAACTATCCAATGAGAGATGCAGCCATTTACTTTGGCTGGTATATCACGAACAGAAATGGCCCACTGCTCAACCCTAACTTTAAATTCAAAAAAGGAGCTGTTGCTGTCCACCTTCATTCCTTTAGCGCTAGTAATCTGCGTAATCCGACAACTCGCTGGGTAGGCCCTATCATTAATGCCGGCGCAGCAGCGACTGTTGGTAACGTCTATGAACCCTACTTAGGAGGCACACACCACTTCAACATCCTCCATGACCGACTCACTCAGGGCTACACACTTATCGAATCTGCCTATATGGCTATTCCTATCCTTTCTTGGCAGAATGTCGTCATCGGTGACCCTCTCTACCAACCATTTAAACAGCTGGAAAAGAAAAGCTCACCAGTCAAAGAAGATCGTTTCTACCTAGCTGTCAAAACGGGGTTCGATGCTTGGAACGA